>CALUZP010000023.1 GCA_944325325.1 uncultured Desulfovibrionaceae bacterium | reverse complement strand
CTTGCCCGTGCCGGTCTGCCCCGCGCTGCGCACGGTGCCGTCGTCGCGCCCAACCCCCAGCAGCAGCTGCTTGAACTCAAGCATCCCCCGCGCGGCTCCCACAATGGAATCCACCGTGTAACGCGCCTCCAGCGCAGCCTTGATGCGCCGGGCATAGCTGTTGACCTTGCGGCCCAGAGAATCGATCTGACGCTGCAGGATGTGCAGCTGCTCGGGATTGTCCAGAACAACCATGGACATGGCGCCGATAAGCCGCCCCTGCGCGTCGTGCAGCGGATAGCGGTTGGTCAGAATGCGGCTCGAGGTCTCGGCAATGAAGCGGATGGCCCCGATGTCCGGTTCACCGGTCTGCAGCACATGCAGGATCCGCGAGTCCGGAATGAAATCGGTGATGTGCCGGCCTACGGCCTGCTCCGGCTCGGTGTTCAGGTAGCTGGCGTAGGCCTTGTTGATAAACACAATAACGCCGTTTGTATCACAGATGAACAGCCCCGTGGGCAGGTTCATGATGGCGATGTTGAGCATGGAGCAGACATCCGGAAGGATGCCGCCCAAAGGTGTAAGTGGACGTTCGTTCATAGTGGAGCCAGGAAGGTTACATAGTTCGTCCTGCTGTGCAGCCCCGCCCGGACAGGCGCACAGACGCCGTGCATTGCACGGCGTCTGAACAGGCAGCGTTGCAGCCCTGACAGGCCGTTTTCGTAACGGATGCACGGCTGCCGGACTGGAATGGACAGACGGCGGCGCGCCTGAAGCACAACGCGCGGCGCTGCGGCACGCCATCCGTTCCTACGGATACCACATTTATCCGCAAACGGCCATAGCACATTTGCCGCTGTTTCCAGAATATCGCCGCATTATGGCCGGCCTTTGCCAGCCGCTCCGGTCCCCGTTATACACGTTTTGGGAGGGGGAAACGGGGGGCCCGGGGGGAAAGGGGGAACCCTTTTTCCCAAAAAGGGTTCCCCCTTTCCCCCCGGCAACCAGCCAGCACACCTGTCACCAAAAGACACCAGCCCGCCTGTGCCGGCTTTTTCCCGGCAACCAGCCAGAACGCCATCACCCGACACAGTCCGCTGTCGCCTCTTTCCCCCGGCAGACAACCCGCGCGCCCTATCTCAGGCCGCCCCTTCCCTTCCGGCATCCTCACCTTTCCGGGAGCGGCGGGGCTCGCGCCGCGGACCCCGCGGCAGATGCGGAGGACGGGGGGCGGGCGCGCCTTCGCGCCGGGGGCGCGGGCGCGCGGCTTCGGGGCCCGAGGCGTGCCGGGCCACACGGGGAACAGGCCGGCCGGACCGCTTGCGGGGAGGTTCGGCAGTGTAGCGCCGCAATTCCAGCGCCCGCCCGCAGACACGGGCGGCCGCCATGGCCCGCAGCGCGCCTTCCGGCAGTCCGGCGGGCAGGTCGACCACCGAAAACGTGTCAAACATGCTGATCTGACCGATATGCCGGCCGTCAAGGCCGCCCTGGTTGGCAATGGCGCCCACAATCTGGCCGGGCCTGGCCCCGTCGCGACGGCCTACAGCGACACGATAGCGCTGCACAGGAATATCCGGGAAATCACGCAGCGGCTGCGCCCTGGCAGACGGCCCGCTGCGCTGGCCCTGCGCCCCTTCCGCAAAACGTCCCTCCAGCGCGCCCGTAACCGGTTCGGGCTGCGACTCGTCAAGCAGAAGCGCGCTGCCGTCACGCTGGCACATCCTGGCCAGAGCGGCAGCCAGAATTTCCGGCTCCACGGCGTCTTCAGCCATCAGCTCGGACACCACGGCCACATACTGCTCAAGCCCGCCCCGCTCAATCGTCGCAAGCACCTGACTTCTGAAATTCTCCAGCCGCACCCGGTTGACGTCGGCCGCCGTGGGCAGGCGCATGGGCTCAATCTTCTGGCGGGTGGCACGCTCAATCTGGCGCAGGGCCCAGCCTTCCCGCGGGGAGACAAACAAAATCGCCTCGCCGGTCCTGCCGGCACGGCCCGTGCGGCCGATGCGGTGCACATAGGATTCCACATCGTGGGGGATGTCGTAGTTGAACACATGAGTGATGCGATCCACATCCAGCCCGCGCGCGGCCACGTCGGTGGCGATGATGATGTCAAGGCTGCCGTTCTTCAGGCGCTCCACAATCTTCTCGCGCTGCCGCTGGGGAATGTCGCCGTGCAGCGCGGCACAGGCCAGCCCCCGGGCCATGAGCCTGTTGGCCACGTCTTCCACATCCGTCTTGGTGCGCACAAAAACCAGCACCCCTTCGTAAGACTCGACTTCCAGAATGCGCGTCATGGCGTCAAGCTTGCTGGCCTCGGAACCAACCCAGTAACGCTGGCGCACCGTGGTGGCCGTGGCCGTGCGGGCCTGAATGCGCACGTCCGCCGGATCCTTCAGGTGCTCGACCGCAATGCGGGCCACTGCCGGCGGCATGGTGGCCGAAAACAGCACCGTCTGACGGATCTCCGGCGTGTTGCCCAGAATCCAGTCCACATCTTCAATGAAACCCATGCGCAGCATCTCGTCGGCCTCGTCAATGACCAGATGGCGCACGGCCGAAAGCTCCAGCGTGCCCCGGCGGATAAGGTCGATCAGCCGGCCGGGCGTGCCCACCACCAGCTGCACGCCATGCCGGAGCGCACGAATCTGGTTCTCGTACGACGCCCCGCCATAAATGGGCGCAACCCGGAACCCGTCAAGATGCCGGGCAAACCCCTGAAAGGCCTCGGCCACCTGCAAAGCCAGCTCCCGGGTCGGCTCCAGCACCAGCGCCTGAATACACCGCTGCGTGCAGTCGATGCGCGACAGAATCGGCAGCCCGAACGCCGCCGTCTTGCCCGTGCCGGTCTGCGCCTGGCCGATCATGTCCCGACCGGCCAGCATCACGGGAATGGCCCGCTCCTGAATGGGCGTCGGCACCTCAAACCCCAGCTCGCCTACCGCCCGCAGCACCTCGGGCCGCAGCCCCAGCGCCGCAAATCCGGCGCGTTCCTCCGTGTCCGGCTCCCCCGGCCCCGCCGGCTCCGCGCCAGCGCCCCCCGCAGCCCCCGGCGCGCCCTCACACGCCTGAGACCGCTGCTGATCCAAAGACTGATCCATCATGCTCCCTTTGCTGTAATCCTGTTGCAATCCGCCATCCTCGCACAAACAGGCCAGACGCCCTCCGGAGAAGGAAGGAAAACCCCGGCTCCGGACAGCCCCGACTGGAGGTCAAATAAAACCAGGAAGGAACCTTCCGGGGGGAAGGAGGAACCCCCTTTGCAAAGGGGTTCTCCTCCTTCCCCCCGGGCCCCCCATCTTCCTTCCCGAAACGCTTGTTTTGAGACCCTATGGCACAACACGCCGCAAGCCGCACTCCGGCCCGCCACGCCTGCCACAGCCGGCGCAGCTTCCGCAGCACCGGCCCTCCCCGCACAACCGCCACAGCCGCACAGCAGGACACCGCCTGCCCGCAAGACCGCAGCCACAAAAACACCAAAAGGCCCGCCACCCTCGCTCTGGAAGACAGCCAGACAGGCCCGCAGCCACACGGGGAACAGGGCTTTTTACCGGATCCGCGCCGCCGCGTCCAGCGCCCTCCGTCCCAAAAGCGCAATCGTGTTTTTTTTTGGCTCAAGCCGTCTCCGCCCGGCACCACTACCGCCGAAGGGAAAACACCAGGTGCACTCCGCGTTGCCCGCTGGCCGGCAGGACTGCGGCACCACCCCGCTGCCGCACCACGCATCCGACTCCACCTGCCCCGCGCCGCCACAGCATCCGACATCCGCCGCACAGCCGCCCCCGGCTGTGGTTCCCCCGGCTGCCATCCGCCGCCTTGCAGCCCACGCACAGCCGCCACAGCATCCGTCATCCGCCGCACAGCCTCACGCGAGCACACCGCAGCCAGCCTGACGCCCGAAGTGTGCCCCCCCCTTCCCCAGCTGCCGCACGCCACCCGTCCGCCTGCACCATCCGCCCGCATACATCCGGCACAGCGCTCGCCAGGCACCCCGGCACCTTGCAAAAATACCCCTTCCTGCAATCACGCTCGTTTGCAAAAACACCGGATATTGAAAATGTCGACAATTGCAAAAACATCATGTTTTGCAAAGGTGATACAGCATTCATATGTTTCAAAAATAGTCTGTTTTGAAAAAATATAATTATATATATCAATATATTAGAAATTAAAAAATAGATTTTTTGCAAAAAGCTATTGACCTGTAAAAAGGTAAGGTTATGATGCGTCGCATCGAACGGAATCACGGGCATTCTGCAACGGAGCCGTTTTGCAACTTTCCAGGGATTTTCAACCCAAGAGGCAGAACCATGGCAGACGACAAGAACCGCGTTTATATTTTCGACACCACGCTGCGCGATGGCGAGCAGGCGCTCCAGCAGTCCCTTTCCCCCAAGCAGAAACTGCAAATCGCCATGATTCTCGACCAGCTGGGTGTGGACGTCATTGAAGCGGGCTTCCCCATTTCCTCTCCCGGCGACTTTGAATCCGTGCGCGACATCGCGCGGGTGCTCAGGAACGCCACCTGCTGCGGCCTTTCGCGCGCGCTGGACAAGGACATCGACGCATGCCGCGACGCCCTGAAGGACGCCGAGCGCTACCGCATCCACACGTTCATTGCCACCTCGGACATCCACGTCAAGGACAAGCTGCGCCGCTCGTTCGACGACATCGTGGCCATGGCCGAGCGCGCTGTGCGCCGGGCCCGCAACTACACCGACGACGTGGAATTTTCCTGCGAGGACGCCGGCCGCACGCCCATCGATCACCTGTGCCGCATGGTGGAGACGGCCATTGCCGCAGGCGCGACCACGGTCAACATCCCCGACACGGTCGGCTATACGCTGCCCTACGAGTTCG
>CALUZP010000022.1 GCA_944325325.1 uncultured Desulfovibrionaceae bacterium | reverse complement strand
GTCTTCCAGGGAATAGCCGGCAGATTCAAGGACGTTTTTGAGGTTCTCAAGCGTGACACGCGCCTGTACGGTGATGCTGCCGGAAACGATGTCGCCATTGGCGTCACGAGGAACCTGGCCGCTGACAAACAGCCAGCCTGCGGCTTCAGAGGCTTTGGAGAAAGGGACGGCTCCGGGTTTGGTGGGCGTGCCGTAACGTTTGATTGACATGGTGCGTACTCCTGAAGTTTGCGGGCTGTCGCCCCGGTCTTGTTCTTCCTTTGCGTCCTGCCCCGGCTCACAAGCCTGTGTGGCCGTTGTGCCGATCCGGGGCAGGGCGGAAAGGAAGCCTTCCCGCATGGGAAGTCCGGGGGAAAAATCCCCCGGACAGAGAGCCGGTTACTTGCTGGCAAGGCCAAGGTCGGTAAGCACCTTGTTCATTTCGGCATACTGTTCCTTAAGCTGAGCCATCCACTCGTCGCCGGTCTTGAAGTCGGGCGAGGCATTCATGTTGTGGATAGCCTTGATGTATTCAGGATCCTTGACGATTTCTTCAGAAATCTTGGCGAGTTTGTCGAGGATTTCCTTGGGAGTACCCTTGGGGGCGGCAATGCCGGCCCAGCCATAATAGTTCCCAACATAGCCCTGTTCGGCAAAGGTGGGCGCGTTGGGATACTCGTCGCTCTTGGTGCCGATAGCCAGGATCTTCAGCTTGTCGGCGGCGGTCATGGGCGCGTAGTTCTGGGGGAAGAGGAAGGTCATGTCGGCGTGCTTGCCAAGGATAGCGGTGACGGCTTCGCCGCCGCTCTTGTATTCAACCTGCTTGATTTTGACGCCTGTGCTGGAGAACCAGTTGCGCATGGCGAAGGTCAGCCAGGATGTTGCAGAGGGGCTGGCGAAAACAAGTTCGCCGGGAGCCTTCTTGGCGGCTTCTTCAAAATCCTTGAGTGTGTTGTACGGGGAATCCTTGCTGACGACCACGGCACAGTTGGCCAGCATGATGCGGGCGATGTAGTCGAAGCTGTCGAACGAGTACTTGGCGCCCTTGGCGGTCAGCGGGATAATGATGTTCGGGCCGGCCTGGGCCAGGAACAGGGTGTAGCCATCGGGTTTGGCCTTGGCGGCAAACAGGCTGCCGGTCAGTCCGCCCCCGCCGGTCTTGTTGACCACGACAACGGGCTGGCCCAGTCTTTTCTTGGCGAATTCAGCCCAGACGCGCGCCGTCAGGTCAGAATCGCCGCCCGCGCCGTAGGGGCTGATGAGCGAAATGGGCTTGGTTGGATAGTCGGCGGCCTGTGCCGAAGCAGGCAGGAGCCCGCCGGCGAGCAGGAACGCGCCCAAGCCGAAAAGAGCTGTGCGGAGGGTCTTGAACATACGCTGTCTCCCCTGGGGTTGAAGGTTATTATTTGGAGTTGCAGCAGGCCGTCGCATTCCGGCTGGAGCGCGGCGCACCACGGTGTACACGGTTGGAGGCTGGTTTTTATGCAGTTCTGGCACCTGCCGGCGTTTCCTGGGCTGCCATGGACGTGCTGACGGACTCTCCGCCGTCTGTCTCTGTCTGGAAGCAAGGGAAGCTGGTGTGCTGCCTCAGCCGGCAGGTGGCTGTCATATAAAGAGCGGCGGTAGGTGAGCCGTCATCAATTTTGACCCGATGAAGTCTGAGCAAAGCGGCATCGTGGCAGGTGCCGTTGATGGAACGTAAGGTTTTTTGCAGCGATCGGATCATAACTTCATAAATCAAAAAAGGGTTACTTCCCGGCCATCTCTGTAACAAAGGCGTCCGCCGCATGCTTGGCGTACAATTCAAATAAAGCATGGAGTGTGCCAACCTGCTTTTTTAAAATAATAGTTTGATATTTTTGTTTTTTCTTTATATATAGTAATAATTACTATTTTAAAAATGTAATAAAACGTGACAATAATAACATTTGGTGACAGAAATATAGCCGGACAAAGGTAATGAGCTACAGGGCTGACACGGTACTTACCAGAAAACTGTAATAAAATATTACAGTGTAATAAAATGTTACAAGAAGGGTTATGATGGCAGCAATTCCCCACCTCCCCGAGCTTGAAAAAGCCATTGAAAGGTCACTTGAGCGGTCAAAGCAATATGGCATTGATCCCCATCTTGACGGTGCGCCCGAATCGGCACGGCTGACTGACGAGCAGCTGCAGGCGAGGATTGAAAAACAACGCACGTTCTATGTCCTGGCCAGGGAGCAGATCGATTCACTGTACCGGCTGCTTAAGGATACGGGATTCTGCATGGCCCTGGCTGATGCGGAAGGGTATGTCCTGTATGTTGTTGGTGACGCAGATTTGGTGGAACATTTCAAACAGCGCCGTTGTGTGCCGGGATACCGCTGGACGGAACGCGACATCGGGACGTGTGCCATAGGGTTGTCCCTTGCGGAACATATTCCTGTGTTTTTGCCTGGATACCGGATGTATTCAGCGCTGGCCCGCAAAATCAGCAATGCAGGTGCTCCGGTTTTTTCTCCGGACGGAAATAGTGTGCTTGGGGCCATTTCATTAAGTGGCAATTCGGACATGATGCACATCCATACACTAGGGCTGGTGCGGCAGGCTGCCGAGACCGTGACGTCTCAGCTGCGTGAACGCGTGCGTATTCGTGAACTGGCGATCAAGAATCAATATATGCGCGCCCTGGTTGAGTCCGATTCCCGCGGAATTGTTACCGTGGACCCGGAGGGCCGGATTGTGGAAGTCAACCGCATGGCCCGCAAACTGCTCAATCTCCCGGACGGTTGTGAAGGAAGGCCGTTTGAGGAAACAGTGGGTGAAAGTTATAATATTGTTGAACACCTGAAAGACGGGCGGGGGTTCAGCGCCAGGGAAATTCTTGCGCGCCGCAGCGGAGGAACGCATTATGCCTCGCTCGATCCCATCCGGATGAATAGTGGCGAGCTTGTCGGAGGCTTGTTCACTGTGCTGGAAAAGAAGGAAATGATGCGTATGGCTGTCGAGGTCACCGGCACGCACGCGCATTTTACATTCGATTCCATTCTTGGTGCGAGCGAAAAGCTGCGCTCGGCGCTGCATGTGGCGCGCATTGCGGCAGGCAGTTCTGCCCCTGTGCTCATTTGTGGTGAAACAGGCACGGGCAAGGAGCTGTTTGCGCAGGCTATCCATAACGCCAGCAACCGGTGCAACCGGCCGTTTGTTGCCATTAATTGCGGGGCAATTCCCAAGGAACTTTTAGAAAGCGAGCTGTTTGGCTATGAGGAGGGCGCATTTACCGGGGCTCAGAAGGGGGGGCGTCCGGGCAAAATCGAACTGGCCGACACAGGCACGCTGTTTCTTGACGAGATTGGCGATATGCCGTTTGACATGCAGGTCAAGCTGTTGCGTGTGCTGCAATCCGGAGAAATCCAGCGTGTGGGCGGGCTGCGCACAGTCCCTGTCGATCTGCGCGTTATCTCAGCGACCAACCGGGATCTCAAGCATGGGATTGAACAGCATAAATTCCGGGCTGACCTGTACTATCGGATCAGCACATTGAACATCACTGTCCCGCCGCTGCGTGAACGGCAGGAGGACATCCTGCCGCTGGCATCGCATTTTATCCATCGCCACGAGCTCAGTCTGAACCGATCGCCTGCGCCACTGCCTCCTGAAACGGCGGCCGCCATCATTAACTATGCGTGGCCTGGTAATATCCGCCAACTTGAAAATGCCGTGGAACGGGCAGTGTATCTGGCTGAAGGCGGGCCTCTGCGACCAGAGCATCTGGGTATTTCCGACTTGTTCAGCAACAGCGCTCCCGTACCCGATCTTCCCGAACTGGCGACGCTTGAAGTTGTTGAGCAACAGGTCATTGCGGCGGCGCTGAGGCGCTTTGAGGGCAATGTCAGCCAGGTGGCTGCGGCGCTTGGCATCAGCCGTCCCACACTCTACAGGAAAATCAAAAAATATGGTCTGGCCTAGGGTGTGGTGTGCCGTTGGTCATTCAGAACGACATCATTTTTGACTGAAGAAGGCTGTCACGTCGGGCGGGGAAGTACATCTGCTGCGGAGGAGGATGGTTTTGCCTGTTTGATGTGCCTGCAAACCTGGTGCTGCGTTCCTGACCTGCATACCGCATAATCTGGGCACCGGCTCGGCCAGCACGGGCCGGAGCTGCTTTCAGGGACTGTGGTGTCTACGGTGTGTGGAAGCTGCTTGGTCAACCGCGTTATCCTGCAAACTTGTTGCCTCCCGGCAGCATAAAGCGCTGCCCTTCGGCCGGTGCGTGCACTCCCCACGCTTCCTGTCTGGAGCGGCAGAATCTGTTCCGCATGTCTGCCCTGGCAGCGTCGGGCTCAATGGCTTCGGCTTGCTGCAAGGCGAAGTGCTGTTTGAACCGCCTCCAACAGAGGGCTGCCTGACTATGTCCGGCACGGGATTGCGGGGCAGGTCGGGCTGGAAGATGGTCTGTCCAGGCTCCGGCAAAAAGTCAGCGGGCCAGCATGGAGCTACCACGCTTGCGCAGGCGATTGCCTGCCCGGACCTGTGTTTCAGCAATCCGGACAGCAAGTTTTCCGATCTGTCTGCCTGCCGGATTGCCATGGCGCACTGCTTCGCTTACTCTGGCGCCAGATTGCCTGCAACACTATTCGGAGGATCGTTCATGCGTATCCGTCTTGTTGTGCTGTTCAGCCTGTTGTACTGTTTGGTCACGCCTGTACTGGCGGCGTCCAGCCCCGCCACGGCGTATGTCAGACCTGTAGTGACGGCTCCTCTTGAAGGCGCTGATTCGTTACTTGTGGAGCTGGTTCCGGACGAGCCGTTGTGCAGAAAGGCTTACGGAAAGCGTTGGATCGAGCGGTGTGCTGTTGCTCCGGGACAGGACGGCGCGCCTGTTGCGGGCGTGCGGCTTTCACCGCAGGTAGCTGGCGAATGGCGCTGGAGTGGCGGATCTGCGGTGCGCTTTACGCCGCAGAACCCCTGGCCTGCGAATACGGAGTACACGGTTTCACTGAAGGAATGCCCTCTTTCACCGCGCACGCAGCTAACGTCTGTCAAGGCAGGGTTTGCCACGCCGCCGCTTGCGGCGCTGGAAGCCCGCGCCGGCATGTGGGTGGATCCTGATTTGCGTGGCGAGCGTGCGCTGTCGTTTGAATTTGTGTTTACCACGCCGCCTGACAGGCAGGCACTGCAGCAGCGGGCTGTGCTTGAGTCTGGTGGCGTGCGTCTTGCCAAGCCGGATTTCATCTGGAGTGGCGATGGCCGTTCGTGCTTTGTCAAGGTGCGCGTGCTTGAGCTGCCGGAGGTCTCTTCCCCAGTGACGCTGCGCCTTGCCGGTGTTGCAGCCAGAGTGGAACGAAACGGCACAC
>CALUZP010000021.1 GCA_944325325.1 uncultured Desulfovibrionaceae bacterium | reverse complement strand
AGGAGGGCAACCCTTTTGCCGAAAAGGGTTCCCTCCTTCCCCCCGCCTAATCCTGTTACATCGCATGCGGCGTCCGCAGTGGGGCACGTTTCGGCAAGGCCGCCTGTCCGGCGGCGGAACAGCGCGGGCGGGCGGCGTGCCAGCCGGGTTCAGGGGCGGGCGGCGAACTGGGCGGCGGCGTGGCGGCCGGGTTTTTCGGGGTGGCCTGCGGGGGTACCGATGAAGTGCCGGAGTGCGGCTTCGACGGTGGTGACGTTCACCTCGGTATCGAGGCAGGGGCCGTGGGGGCGGCGGTTGAGGATGCCGAACACGGGCAGGGGTGCGGTATCCTGGATACCGGCGGCCAGGTCGCGTTCGCAGGCCACGGCGATGATGAGGCGCGGGCGGGTCTGGACGACGATGCGCCGGGCTACGGAGCCGCCCACGGCCACGGCCAGGCGCACGCCCCAGTGGTCGCGCAGGGCGATCAGGGCACTGATGGGGCAGCGGCCGCAGCGGCGGCAGTTTTCCAGGCGGTGGGTCAGGCGGTGGGGGCAGTGGCTGGCCTGGATGCAGTGGGGCAGCAGGACGAGGGTTTCGGCTGCGGTGCAGTGCAGGCCGCTGCTCAGGACGATTTCGTTATTGACCTTGATGAAGGAGCGCCGGACGCGGTCGGCCGGGATGTGCAGGAGGCGGCCCACGGCTTCCATGAGGGGCAGCAGCACGCGAACCACGAAGTTCCAGAGCTGGCGGGCGCCGGGGGCGAGGCGGCCGTGCTGGCCGCACCAGGCACAGACGGTGAGCCATCCGGCCAGGCCGAGGACGGCCAGCATGGTGGCGACGGCCAGCGCGCCGAACAGGGTGGACAGCCACGGGAACAGGACAAAGATACCGGCCGGCACGAGCCAGCAGAGTGCCAGGATGAAGCAGATGAGCAGTGCGGTGCCCAGCACCAGTCCGATGAACAGGCGTTTGCCTGTTCCGGTCTGCCGGAGCTGTGCATCGACGGGCGACGGGGAAGGCATACGATCAACCGCCTTGAGCCGTAAGGGTCAGCCGCGTGTCCCGGCGTCCTGTTCCGGGGGCAGGGCCAGTGCCTGGCTGACGCCGCGCAGGTATCCGTTCCAGAATGCGCTGGCGGGCATGGCTTTTTTGCCTGCCGGGCACAGTTCGGGGATGAGGTAGGCCGCGTCGGCACAGGCGATGGTCAGGCAGTCGCGGCACAGGCCGAGGATGGTGCCGGGCGCGGGGGATTCGTCTGCCAGGTTCAGGCTGCTGAAGGGCACGGCAAATTCCCGTCCGAAGCGTCCGGGGGTCAGTTTGACGGTCAGTGTCCGGCCGTCGAGGTCGAGCACGGCGCGGCCGCCGGGCCGGGGGGTGACGCCGCGCAGGCGGGCGTGCACTTCCCGCACGGGCAGCCGCCAGTCGATGTCGCCATCCTGCCGGGTGAGCTTGGCGGCGTAGGTGGCCCGGCATGGGTTCTGCGCCACGGGCACGGGCGGGTTGCCGGCCAGGCAGTCTTTCAGCACGTCCACCAGCAGGTCGCCGCCGAGCTGGGCCAGTTCCCGGTGCAGGTCGCCGCCGGTGTCGTCAAGGCCGATGGCCAGGGCCTTCTGGGCCAGAATGGGGCCGGTGTCGAGTCCGGCTTCCATGCGCATGATGGTGACGCCGGTCTGCACGTCGCCTTCCATGACGGCCCGTTCAATGGGCGCGGCCCCGCGCAGCCGGGGCAGAAGCGACGCATGGACGTTGAACGGCCCGATGGCGGGGATGTCGAGCACGGCCTGCGGCAGGATGAGGCCATAGGCCGCCACGGCCAGCACGTCGGGCTCAAGCGCGCGCAGGGCCGCACGGTCTGCCTCTTCACGAAAATGCAGCGGCTGGGCCACAGGCAGGCCCAGGGATTCGGCCAGTTCCCTGACGGGCGGGGCAACCAGCCTGTGACCGCGTCCCGCCGGGCGATCGGGCTGGCAGTAGGCGCTCACAAGTTCCACCCCGGCCGTTTCAGACGCAAACCGGTGCAGCCGCCGGAGGATGTCTGCCGCAAAGGGCGACGTGCCCATAAACACAATACGCATACTTACCTGCCCATGCGCTTGCGCAGCTTGTCTTCAAACAGACTGCGCTTCAAATGGCTGATGTGATCGATGAACAGCGTTCCCTCAAGATGATCCACCTCGTGCTGCAGGCAGACAGCCAGCAGTCCTTCGCACTCCATGTCCACCGGATTGCCGTCCAGATCCTGTGCCTCAAGCCGCACTTTGGCATGCCGTTTGACCTTGGAGCGGTAATCGGGCACCGACAGGCAGCCCTCCTCGGTCTGCACGCTGCCGCTGCCGGGCACGGGCGTCAGCCGGGGATTGACCAGAGTCATCAGGCCGCTGCGCTGTTCGGGGCCGGTCACGTCGACCACAATCAGGCGGATGGCTTCGCCAATCTGCGGCGCGGCCAGGCCAATGCCGTCCGCGCGGTACATGGCCTCTGCCATGTCGGCCGCCAGCTGGCGCAGTTCGGGGGTCACCGCCTGCACAGGCTGGCTGACCCGCTTGAGACGGGGATCAGGATAGGTAAGAATCGTGAGTGACATAACGACCGCTCTTGCCAGATAAGGCATCAAAAGGTTACACGGACGGGGCAGCCCCGCCGTTGCTGCTGGAGAAACATGCGGGCCGGAAATCCCGCTGCCATCCGGATCCGCCGGTGCGGCAGCACCGGACAGCCCGGCACAGGCCACCGCCGGAAACCAGACACCGGCCATGCCGGCCGGCACGCACTGCGGACACACGCCGCTGCACCAGAGGTGCCAGCGCGTCCGGACAGGCTGCGGCGTTCACAGGCGAACCGGCCATGCCGGCGCGCCAGCGGCAGACTCCGGACAGACTGCGGACAGACTCCGGACAGACTCCGGACAGACTGCGGACAGCACAGCCAGCCGTGGGCGTCACCGGCAGACGGAGTATCCGCCGCCGCTGCACACCGTCTGGCACAAACACTTGGCAGCCACGTTCCGCATCGCGCCAGGAGCCGCAGGCCGTGTTATGCCGTGCCCGCAGGCGCCACAGCCCGCAGCACCGGACACCCGGCCTGTCAGCAACAGACTGCCAATGGCAGACCTGCCAATGGCAGCCCTGTCAGCGGCAGACCGGCCATGCCAGTACGCCAGCACGCCAGCGGCAAAACCGCCAGCGGCAGCCCTGTCGGCACCAGGCTCGCCAGCACGCCCCTGCCCGGCCTCCCCGCAGCATGCCAGGGCACGCCCGCCCCCCGGAAACACCGGATCGCGGGCCCGCCGTCGCCGCATCGCGCAAGGCCCCTGCCCCTCCGGCACGAAGAGGCACAGGCCGCCAGGGGGCAGCGTCTGGAAAATATGACCATATCGTTTTTGCAGGCCGTTGTATATAGAGCCTCGCCCGCGGCCGCACGCCGCACCCGGACGCAGGCCGCCGCGCCGGGAAAACACCCTGCCCCATGCGGCAGCAGAAAACCCCGCTGACGCCGCCCTCCACGCCCGGATCGCCCGTCAGCCAGGACACTGAAAACAGCAGCGGACACGCGCCCTGCCACGCCCGGCCCCCCAGGGCCGCCAGCGCCCCGGCCCGTGCCCTTCACCTCTACCGGTTTGTGAGGCCCTGCCATGGATGCCGGCCCCTTCGCCCCCCTCCCCTTCCAGGCCAGCACGCCCTGGCTCGCACCGCTGGCCGGATGGTCCGATCTGCCCTTCCGCCTGCTCTGCCGCGAACTCGGTGCAGCCGTCTGCTGTACCGAAATGATCAGCGCCAAAGGCTTTGTCTACAACAGCCCGGGCACGCACGAACTCCTGAACACCCTCCCGGAAGACAACCCCCTCGTCCTCCAGCTCTTCGGCGCCGAAGCCCCCTTCATGGCCGAAGCCGCCCTGCGCCTGAAAGAACGCGGATTTACCTGGTTTGACTGCAACATGGGCTGCTCCGTTCCCAAAGTCACCCGCACAGGCGCAGGCGCCGCCCTCTGCCGCGACGTGGACAACGCCCTGCGCGTGGCCGAAGCCCTCATCGGTGCGGCAGGCCCCGGACGTGCCGGCTTCAAGCTGCGCCTGGGCTGGGACGCCGCTGCCGCCGGTACCTGGAAAACCCTGGCCAGAGAACTCGAAGCCCGCGGCGCAGGCTGGCTCACCCTGCACCCGAGAACAGCCAGACAGGGCTTTACCGGTCAGGCCGACTGGCAGGCCCTGCGCGAACTCAAAACCCTTGTGCGCATCCCCGTCGTGGCCAGCGGCGACCTGCTCAGCGCCGAAGACGGCCTGCGCTGCCTGGCCGAAACCGGCGCAGATACCGTCATGTACGCCCGCGGCGCCCTGCGCGACCCCGCCATCTTCACCAGCCACGCACGCCTCCTGCAGGGCCTCGCCCCCTCCCGGCCCGACGCCGCCACCCTCAAAGCCCGTATCCTGCGCCACGCCGAACTCGCCCGCACCTACTCCTCCGACCGCGCCGCCCTGCTCAAAATGCGCACCATCGTCCCCCGCTACGTCCACGACCTGCCCGGCTCCCGCGCCCTGCGCCTGGCCGTCATCGCCTGCCGCAACTGGGACGACTTCTCCCGCGCCCTCGACAGCTGCCTGTAACAAGTAAGGCATGAAATACCTTGCGGGGCGAGGATACAAGAGAATGTCGAGAGACGAGCCGTCCGGTAGGGGGATCCGC
>CALUZP010000020.1 GCA_944325325.1 uncultured Desulfovibrionaceae bacterium | reverse complement strand
CCGGCCTTCATCAAGCGCCGCAAGGATGCGGCCCAGGGTCTTGCCGCCTACCGCAGGGCCAACGATCTGGGCCTGCAGCTGCTGGAAGACGGTGGCACGCTGATCACCTGCTCCTGTTCACACCATCTGGAAACTGACGCCCTGCAGCATCTCCTGACGCAAAGCCTGGCCCGGCGGGGCCTGTGCGGGCAGCTGCTGCGCAAAGGCTACCAGGGCCCTGATCACCCGGTGCATCCGGCCATGCCGGAAACGGCCTATCTGAAAGCCCTGACCGTGCGCGTCCGGCGCAACTAGAACATGTTCAGTTTTTGAAACGCGTTGCGTTTCAAACCATACGGCCTGCCGTTTCGCGGAAACGACTCGGTTTCTCCGCTTACTTTGGGCCGGGCACCGCCTCGCGTTCTGCCTTTTTCAATGGCAGAACGCTCCAAGGCCGGAAAACATCCCGGGCCGGCAGGAAGGGGAGGCCTTCTGCAGGAGGACTCCCCTTCATCAGTCTTGCCGGGTCCTTTTCCAGCGTGCCGTCCACGCCCGGCAGCCTGCCGCACAGCTCCGCAAAACACGCCACCTGCACAGCTCACGGCTGTCTGCCGGAGAGAACCTTGCTCCTGCCCCTGCCACGGCCGCTCCCGGCCGAAGAAGCCATGCCGCCGGACACACAGATTGCTTGACCGCGGCAGCGGCGACATTCACTGTTGCCCGGCCGGCAACGTGCCAAACCGGTGCAGCGCCATATACCGGCCTCCGTTGCCTCACAGGCTCTGCAACGCCGCACCAGGCTGTACAAAGGCTGCTGCTGTCCATACCGTACTGCCCGGCTCCGTGTCAGCCTCAGAAGACAGCGCCTGCCGCGGATTGACGCCGTTGCGGACGCGGTCGCAGCAAATCTGCCATACGTCCAAGGCGGAGCGCTCCCCGCCGGGGGAACAGCATGCCGGGCAGCGCACCGCATGCAGGCTGTCTTTATGGCGTGTATGGCAATGTGTATTTATATAAAAAATAAATAAATAATAGACGCAGCTCCATCCGAATTTCCAGTTGTGCCGCTCCCAGCGTTCCACCTGATTCTCTCCCTGAAACAAACGGCACCGGCCCAGTAGACAGACAGCCCTTACGTCACTATCATAACAGAATCATAACGTTGCCATGATGCGAGGATTGCCATGCAAATCGACCATTCTGATTCTGCCGCGCAGGCCTCTGGGAAGCGGGATGACACGGCTCCCCTTCCGGAAGTGACCTTTTCCACCTTTATCATGTCGCTGGCCTCTTCGGCCCTGGTGCAGCTCGGCGAGGTGCCCAATCCGGAAACGGGCAAGGTGCAGGACAATCTGCTGCTGGCCAAGCACTCCATCGACATCCTGACCATGCTCCAGGAAAAGACCCGTTCCTGTCTTGAACCGGACGAGGCCAAGCTGCTGGGATCCCTGCTGTACGAACTGCGCCTGAAATATGTGATGCATAAAGGATAGATTCTGCCATGACAAACACTGATCACACCATCCGCGCCGGGCTGGTGGGTGTTACCGGCTACACCGGCATGGAACTGGCCAGACTGCTGGCCGGTCACCCGCACATCCGTCTGACCACCGCCACCTCGCGCACCGAAGCCGGATGCCGCCTGGGCGAGCTGTACCCCTTTCTTGAGCACCTGCCCGGCTGCGACGTCGTGCTGATCGAGCCCGATCCCGACGCCATTGCCGCCCAGTGCGATGTTGCTTTTCTGGCTGTGCCCCACGGTACCGCGGCTGAAATGGGCAAGGCACTGCTCGAACGCGGGGTCAAGACCGTTGACCTTTCCGCCGACTTCCGCCTGCACGACGCCGGTACCTATGCCGCCTGGTACGCCCCGCATCCCTGCCCGGAACTGCTGCCCGAAGCGGTGTACGGCCTGCCGGAGCTTAACATGCAGGCCCTGCGCGCCGCGCGCCTTGTGGCCAACCCTGGCTGTTACCCCACGTCCGTCATCCTGGGACTTGCCGCTGCGCTGAAAAATAACCTCATCAAGACCGACAGCGTGATCATCGACAGCAAGTCCGGCACCACCGGAGCCGGCCGAAAGGCTGTTGTGCCCTCGCTGTTCTGCGAAGTGTCCGACACCTTCCGTGCCTACGGCGTGGGTGGCAAGCACCGCCATACTCCCGAAATCGAGCAGGAGCTCAGCGCCCTTGCCGGCACTCCGATGACCGTGTCGTTCACGCCCCATCTTGTGCCCATGAACCGCGGCATCCTGAGCACCATCTACGCCTCGCTGGCCGTCGACACCGACACCGACGCCGTACACCAGCTTTACGCCGACTTCTGGAAGGACGCGCCCACGCCCTGGATCCGCGTGCTGCCAGCCGGCAAGCTGCCCGAAACCCGCAACGTCCGCGGCAGCATGTTCTGCGACATGAGCGTGGTGGTGGACAAGCGTACCAAACGTCTGATCGTGGTTTCAGTCATCGACAACATCTGCCGTGGCGCTTCCGGCCAGGCTGTGGCCAACGCCAACCTCCTCTTTGGCCTTCCCGTGGCCGAAGGGCTCATGGCCGCGCCGCTTCTGCCCTAGGCACCGTTTACGGGCGTCGCGCCGCCTCTGGCACGGCGCCCGGCTCTTCGTTCTCTCCCGCCTTTCCTGTCCAGGCCCTGCCCGACAATACCAGCGGCCCATCTGGCGCACGCGGACGCGCCCTTTCCCTGAATCCGCAGGTCCCCGCTGACGCATACGCCTGTGCATGGCAGGCCTGTCCAGAGCCGCACCCCTCAGACATCCTCTCTGCCCGAACCGCACGGGAAACCAGGCGGCCACTTTTGGCTGCAGGCAGCCAGACAGCCGCGTTCCATCCATACATACGCAAAAGGCAGCCGCCGGATAATTCCGAATCCGACCGCCCTGCGCAGGGATGCCAGAGCCAGGCGCATGCAGTCAAACGCGCCTGCATCGCCCTGCCAGCACGCACGAGCAGCCGGCGATCCCCCTTCCCGGCGCCTGCCGCAGCGGACAGAGGAGGCCGCAGCTGCCCCTGTACGGCCCTTTTTCTGTCAAAAGCCCTAGCCCCGGACGCGGGCCCATTCCGAAAGCTCCGCCCTCGTCTTCTACCGTGCTGATGCCGGACGGCAGCACAAAAAAACATCTGAAAACGGACAAAAATATCTTGCTTTCCAGACGGCAATAGAATAACGTCGGCTTCTTAGTGCAACACGCCTTGCACGAAGTCCCGACCCGAGGGGGTGATTCCAATGCCCGGCGTCTACTTGAACGAAGACGATTACAACTTCGACATCGCGCTGCGCCGCTTCAAGAAGCAGGTGGAAAAGGCTGGCATTCTTTCTGAAATGAAGAAGCGTCAGCACTTTGAAAAGCCCAGCGTCATGCGCAAGAAGAAAAAGGCTGCTGCCCGCAAGCGCCTGATGAAGAAAATGCGGAAAGGCAACGCCGCCTAACGGCGTGCCGGCTGTCCGCTTCAGATGCGTATCCGACACGGGAGGCCTCTGGTCTCCCGTGTCTATCCGTGTCTTTGCTGGATCCCAGTTTTACCCCTTCACCTCCCGGATGACGCCATGAGTTTGCTTGCCCAGGTAGAACAGGACTACATCACTGCGTATAAAGCCAAGGAAGACGTCCGCGTCGCCGTGCTGCGCCTGCTGAAGACCGCGGCCAAGAATCGCCAGGTCGAGCTTATGCGCCCGCTGACCGATGATGAAATGCTGGAAGTCATTCAGAAGCAGGCCAAGCAGCGCCAGGACTCCATTGAACAGTACACTGCCGCCGGCCGTGCGGATCTGGCCGACAGGGAAAAGGCTGAGCTTGAAATCCTGCACGGATACCTCCCCTCGCCGCTGACCAAGGAAGAACTTGCCGCGGCCATTGAAGCCGCCATTGCCGAAACCGGCGTGACATCCATGGCCGGCATGGGCAAGGTGATGACCGCTGTCCTTACGGCCCACAAGGGCCGGGTCGATGGAAAAACAGCCAGTGCCGCTGTGCGCGCACGCCTCCAGCATGGATAAACGTACTCTCAAGGCTCTGGAATTCGGAAAAATTCTTGAGCTGCTTGCTGCACAATGCGTTTCCGAGGCAGGCCGGACGGCCTGCCTTGCCCTCAAGCCCTACGAAACGCTCGCCGCCGTGCACGCCGAACAGGCGCTGTTCGAACAGGCCGGCCTCTGGCTTGCCCACTGCGCCGCCGAGGGCGACGGCGGTTTTCTGCTCGTGGACTTCCCGGACTGCACCGGGCTGTTTGAGCATCTTGCGAGTCCTTCCGCCACGCTGGACGCCGACGCGCTGTTTGCCCTGCGCATGGTGCTTTCTCTGGCCCGCCGGGCCGTGCTCTCCATCCGTGAGGGAGAAACCCGCTGGCCGGATCTCCATGCCCTGGCGCACGCCCAGCCGCTGCCCGAACTGCTGATCGCCGCGCTCAACCGCTGCCTCAACGATGACGGTCTCGTGCGCGACGGCGCTTCGCCGGAACTGCTGCTCGTCCGCAGCGAAATGCGCTCGCTCCATCAGAGCTGCCTGCGCAAGGTCAAGGATTTTGCCGTCCAGTACAACATCGCCCACTATCTCCAGGACGAGTTCATGACCCTGGCCTCGGATCGCTATGTGCTGCCGCTCAAGGCCAACTTCAAGGGACGCATCCAGGGGATCATTCACGATTATTCCAATACGGGCGAAACCTGCTATTTCGAACCCATGTTCCTGGTGGCGCACAACAACCGCCTCCAGGAGCTCAAGCGTGAAGAACGCGAGGAAGAGCGCAAGGTTTTTGCCATGCTTTCGGGTATGGTGCGGGCGGATCTGCCCCTGGTGCGCGAAGCCTGGTCCTTCATGGTTCGTCTTGACGGGCTTCTGGCCAGGCATCGCCTGGGTGCACTCTACGACGGCGTTATGGTGACGGTAACACCCACGTCCGGCCCGGACGCGGCGCCGCTCTCCCTGCGCGGGGCACGCCATCCGCTGCTGGTCCTTGATCCGCAGATGCGCCGTCAGGGTGGCCCGCAGCCGGTGGATCTGCACCTGCGGCCACAGGACCGGGCGCTCATTGTCAGCGGCGGCAACGCCGGCGGCAAGACGGTATGCCTCAAAACCCTCGGACTGCTTGCAGCCATGAGCTTCACGGGGCTGCCTGTGCCGGCGGCCAGCGGGTCGGCCATCCCCTGGTGGCCCTCCATCCACGCGCTGATCGGCGACGAGCAGAGCCTTGACGACCATGTATCCACCTTTACGGCACAGATTGCCTCGCTGGCCTCGATCTGGCCGACGCTGGGGCCGGGGTCGCTGGTACTGCTCGACGAGTTCGGTGCCGGCACCGATCCTGCCCAGGGCGCGGCGCTGGCCCAGGCCCTGCTTGATGAGCTTGTCGCCAACGGCGCCTGCACCGTGGCGGCCACCCATTTCCCGGCGCTCAAGACCTATGCCCTGACCCATGAGCATGTGCGCGCGGCGTCAGTGCTGTTCGATCCGGCAACCAAGCGCCCCCTGTTCCGCCTGGCCTACGATCAGGTCGGAGCGAGCCTTGCCCTTGATGTGGCCCGCGAACACGGCCTTCCCGAAACGGTTCTGAAAAGGGCTGAGCATTACCTGCTGCTGGACGGGCAGGACATGACCGCCATCATGGACAGGCTCAACGCCCTGGCGGCCAGCAGGGAACAGGAGCTGGCCGCCCTGCACGAGGAAGAACGCCGGACCCGTGAAAAACGCGCGCAGTACAAGGAACGTTTTGAACGTGAGCGCGAGCGCCTGCACACCGAAGTGCGCGGTATGGCCGGCGAGCTGATGCGCGCCTGGAAAGCGGGCAAGATCACAGCCAAGCAGGCGCTGAAGGATATGTCGCGCCTGCGGGCTTCCCTGGTGGAAAGTGTCCCTGCCCCCAGGGACGAGACGCCTGCTGCACCGGAACTGGATCTGACCACACTGAAGCAGGGGCAGGAAGTCATCCACCGCCCCTGGGGCAAGAAAGCCGTCGTGCAGTCCGTCGATCTGCGCCAGAAGCGCGTCAAGCTGGACATGAACGGCGTCAGCCTCTGGGTGAATCCTTCCCTCATCGAGCCTGCCGGGCAGCCGGGCGCCAAAGCGCGGCCCAGCGCACCACGCGGCGTCATTGTGCAGACCTCCGGCGAACAAATGCCGCTGCTGCGTCTTGACTTGCGGGGAAAACGTGCTGATTTGGCTCTTACTGAGCTTGAGAGATTTCTCGATCGGGCCCTGCTCTCAGGGATGGATGGCGTCGAAATTGTGCACGGCCGGGGCACCGGCGTGCTGCGCCGGCAGGTGCATGAACGCCTGCGGACCTTCCCCGGCGTAGGGCATTTTACCCTGGCCCCCGAGGATCAGGGCGGCGATGGCGTTACGTTGGTGACGTTCAAATAACCGGTGACTGCGCATTCCGGCAGGAACCTGCCCCCCAGAGGGTGGAGCAGGGCCTTGCCTTTTACGCCGGGGGAGGGGCGGTACGACGGATTCCGGGCAGCCGGCCAGACAGATTGTGATTGACGGGCAAGGACAGTCCCGCCGTTTTTGAAGGGAGCGAGCAGCATGTCGCAGCGCAGAGCCATACAGGAAATCAAGGCCAGGCTGAGCCTTGTCGATGTGGTGCGCCGCTATGTGGATCTGAAACGCAACGGCGCGCGCTGGGTGGCGCCCTGCCCGTTCCACCAGGAAACCAAGCCCTCGTTTTCCGTCAACGAGGAAGAAGGTTTTTTCTACTGCTTCGGCTGCCATGCCTCGGGCGATCTGTTCGACTTTTACGGACGCATCAACGGCCTTGACTTCCGCGAAACCCTGGAGGCCCTGGCCGAAGAAACAGGCGTCACGCTCGATCGCCACGACAGCGGAGCTCCGGCGGCAGACAGGCGTCAGGGGTTGTCTGAAAAGCAGCAGATGCTGCGCCTGCATGATCTGGCGGCAAGCCATTTTGCCGGCAATCTGACCGGCAGTGCCGGGGAAGAGTGTCGCGCCTACATGCGCCAGCGCGGCATTTCTGAAGACATCGCCAGGACGTTCGGACTCGGCTGGAGCCTGCGCGAGTGGCAGGCCCTGACCGATGTGTTCCGGCGTGCAGGGTTTGCACCGGAGGTGGGCGTCAAGGCCGCGCTGCTCAGCCAGAACGGGCGCGGCAGGGTGTATGACCGCTTCCGCGGGCGCTTCATGTTCCCCATCCGGAGCCTGTCCGGACGGGTTGTGGCGTTTGGCGGACGCATCATTGCCAACGAAGAGGACGAGGCCAAATACATCAACAGCAGCGATTCGCCGCTGTACAAGAAAGGCGAGCATCTTTACGGCCTCTATCAGGCGCGGCGCGCCATCGCTGCCGGGACACCGGCCATGCTGACCGAAGGCTACATGGACGTGGTCACGCTGCATCAGTTTGGCTATACGGGCGCTGTGGGTGTGCTCGGCACGGCGCTGACGCCGGAGCAGGTCAAACGGCTTTCCGGGTTCACCTCGACCATCGAGCTGCTGTTTGACGGCGACCGCGCCGGACGCAAAGCCGCGCTGCGCTCAGCGGAAATGCTGCTGGTGCGTGGCCTGCGCTGCCGGGTGGTGCTGTTCCCTGAAGGCGAAGACATCGACAGCCTGCTGCGCAGCCGGGGACCGGAACTGTTCGAATCGCTGCGTGCAAGCGCGCCAGAGGGGCTTGCGTTCTGCATCCGGACGCTCAGGGACATGGCCCCCCGCGATGCCGTAGAGTGGACAAGGGCGTTTCTCCGCCAGGTGGAGCAGCCCGAGCTGGTCAGCGGGTATGCCTCAGCCCTGGCCAACGGCCTTGGCCTTTCGGAGGCCGAGCTGCGCGAACAGGCGGCAAGCGCAAGGCGCCTGCCTGCGCGTCAGGCCGCCACACCCCAGGCTGCGCCGGCCGCCAGTCCCCGGCAGACCTGTGACCGGGAGCTGATGACGTTTGCGGTGCGCTATCCGCACGCGCTGCCGCGCCTGCGCGAACTGGGTGCCCAGCTGCGTCTCTCGGCCCCATGGAGCCGCAGCTTATGGGAAAAACT
>CALUZP010000019.1 GCA_944325325.1 uncultured Desulfovibrionaceae bacterium | reverse complement strand
GGATGGCATCCCCTGCTCCTCGGTCATCTGTTACGACATCCGTTTTTGCGAATTTGTACGGGCCACAGCGCTGGACGGCGCAAAAGTCCTGTTCGTCAGTGCCGAATGGCCGCTTGTGCGCAAGGAGCACTGGTGCGCTCTGCTGCGCGCCCGCGCCATTGAAAATCAGTTTTTTGTCGTTGCCTGCAACCGCAGCGGCGTCACCGGCGCAGAAACGTTTGGCGGCCACTCCATGATCATCGCGCCCGATGGTGCAATCCTGGCTCAGGCCGACGAACACGACGCGGTGCTGAGCGCCGATCTGGACTTCACGCTGCTTGACCGGGTTCGGGCGGCCTGCCCGGTATTCACGGATCGCGTGCCCGCAGCCTATAAATAGATGTCCATACCAGGGGCAGGCGCTGAGACCCGACGGTCTGTCCGGCCGCGGAACGTCTTCGCCTCCCCGCAGTCACCGGATGCTGCCGCGCCAGGAGCCCAAAAACGCCGCGCAAGTCAGACACGCTCTGGGGCCGTCATGCCGGTGCAGCGCAGGCACGCCCGCCTGCACCGAACCGCTAAAAAAGACGCGCCGCATGTCTGACGGAAGCCGGCAAGGTGACGCCCGCCACCCAGGACTGCCGCCTGTATTCATAAGGCAGTCCGTCTATCTCATGCAGCACGCCGCCCATGGATCTGCCTGTGCGGCTGCGCCCTGTTTCCATATTACAAAGGAACAGGCTCAGGACAGTCCCGGCTGTTCTGGGTCTGCTGCTTGCGCTTTCGGCGGCAGGCTAAAGATTTTGCCATTGAAAAGGTGGAACGCGAGACAGCAGTACAGCACTGCCCGGCCAGAACTGATTGGAAAAACCGCGGTGTTTCCGCGAAACGACAGGCCGTATGGTTTAAAACGCGAAGTGTTTCAAACTGAAAAGGCTCTAAAGCACGCTGTCCTTTCCTTGATACGCCACACGGCACCCGGACGCCTGGATCGGCCACGACGCAATCCGGCAAAAATATAAAAGCCAGCGCCCCGCAGGAGCCCTGGCTTTTTTCATGCACGCTTGTACACTGCGTCCTAGATCACCTTGTTCAGCGCATATTCCAGGATGCCTTCTGCACCGGCCTCACGCAGGCGGGGAATAAGATCGCGGACAATCCCGGTGCTCACCACCGTTTCCACTGAGAACCACCTGGAGTCACGCAGCGGAGACACCGTGGGTGAATTGAGGGCCGGAAGCAGATCGAGGATCGCGTCGAGGTTGGCCGCCGGCGCGTTGAGCTTGAGGCAGACCAGGGTTTCGGCATGGAGCGCGCCCTGCAGGAGCAGATCAATCTGTTCAATCTTGCGGCGCTTGTCCGGGTTGTCCATGGCCTTCTTGTTGGCGATGAACACGGTGTTGGTCACAAAGACGTCGTCAATGATGCGCAGGTTGTGCGCCTTGATGGTGGTTTCGGTCTCGGTGACTTCCACAATGGCGTCGGCAAGGCCTTCAACGACCTTGGCCTCGGTGGCTCCCCACGAGTGCGTGATGTTCACCGGGATGCCCAGACGGTCAAAATACGCCTGGCTGACACCCATCAGCTCTGTAGCGATGCGCTTGCCGGCCAGATCTTCCGGCTTCTGATACGGGGAATCGCCGGCCACAGCCAGTACCCAGCGGGCAGGACGGCTGGTCGCCCTCGAGTAGTTCAGGTTGGACACCACATGCACATCCGCGCCGGTTTCAGCCACCCAGTCCTTGCCGGTCAGGCCGGCGTCAAGCACGCCATCCTGGATGTACAGCGGAATTTCCTGCACGCGGCAGAGACGCGCGGTGATTTCCGGATCATCGATTTCCGGAAAATAATTGCGGGGGTGCCGGCGAACCTTCCAGCCGGCGCGGGCAAACAAGTCAATGGTGGGATCCTCAAGAGAGCCCTTGGGCAACCCGAGCTTAAGCAAAAACATGCGATACCTCGTTACATCTTCATCACAGAATGTCGCCTTGCAGACGCGAAGCCAGTGTACGGAGGAAGCCTGCCGGGGTCAAACGGATTTCGTTTTTTCGCAAAACATCTTGCTTTTTCCTTAGATAGTTTTCACAATTCTGCATCTCATCAGAGGACATCGTCACCCTGCCTCTTTCAGGAATTTTCTTATGGACAAGAAAAAAATCGTCATCGTATCAATGGGACACCTGGCCTGTGACATCAACAGCGGCGCGCTGCCAGCCATCCTGCCCTTTCTGATCACTGAATACGGCTTTGGCTACAAGGCCGCTGCAGGGCTGATGTTTGCCTACTCCTTTCTCTCGTCGGTCATTCAGCCCGTGTTCGGCTACATTTCCGACAAGATGTCCAGGCCATGGTTTATGCTGGTCGGCGTCCTGCTGGCCGGAGGCGGCCTTGCTTCCATAGGCTTTCTGCACGGCTACTGGAGCATCTTCTTCATGGTTGCCCTGAGCGGCATCGGCGCGGCTCTCTTCCATCCCGAAGGGGCACGCTTTGCCAACAAGGTTTCCGGCCAGTCCAAGGGCACCGGCATGAGCCTGTTCTCCATCGGGGGCAACGGCGGCTTTGTGCTGGGCCCGCTTGTGGCGGTGTTTGCCGTCCAGCACTTCGGCATGACAGGGACAACCATCTTCGGCTTTATCTCACTTGTTGTCTCCGGGATCCTTTTTTATCAGATCGCCCACTTTGCGCGTGCCCGCATCACTTCTGTCCAGGACGGGGCCTCAGGTGAAACGCCGGCCGAGGAGTCCAACGACTGGAAGGAATTTTCCAAACTGACCCTGGCCATCATTTCCCGCTCCGTGCTGTTCATGGGCATGAACACGTTCATTCCTCTGTATTGGATCAACGTGTTCGGCCAGTCCAAGGCCGTAGGCGCGTCCGCCCTGACCGTCTTCTGTACCGTGGGTATCATCAGCAACATCATCGGCGGCATGCTCTCTGACCGTTTCGGGTATCTGCGCGTCATCCGCGGTTCGTTCATCCTGCTCGTGCCCTGCATCGCCCTGTTCGGCTTTGTTCAGAGCCCGGTGCTGGCCATGCTGCTGTTGCTGCCCCTGGCCTTCACCCTCTATGCGCCGTTCAGCTCTATCGTGGTTCTGGGGCAGAAGTACCTGGCCAAAAACATCGGCTTTGCCTCAGGCGTTACCCTGGGGCTTGCCACCAGCATGGGCGGCATGGTCGCCCCGCTGCTGGGCTGGATTGCCGACCACTACGGCCTGCCTGCCGCTTTCCAGAGCATGACGCTCGCCGCCGTGCTTGGCGTCACGGCAGTGCATTTGCTGCGTTCCCTGCCTGCCTCCCGGGCCTGACGTTTCCTGTTTTTCCATGCCACGCCGCGCTGTCCCAGACAGGACAGCGCGGCAGCCTTTAACCAGATTCCACAACTACGCCAGTCTGAAGAAACCTCCGCCGCAGCCTGCCGCAGACTCCTGATGCCGCGTTGCCGTCCCGGCCAGCCCACTGTTTACTCACATGGATACAGACAACGCAGCCGGCTGCCTGCCAGAACCGACCTGGACAGAGGATGCCGCAAAAACCGGTACCTAGCACGCAGCAGACAGCCTCTCCGCTGAAAGATATTCCTGGTTCCCCGACTGCGCTCCGGACGCCCCTGAACGGTACACAGCCCCGGATCTCTCCCGCACACCGTCCCCAAAACAGCGTTGCAGGCAGCCCGCCGCCCCGCATCAGCGCAGCCCACCCGTCCCTCTGGCACAAAGCCGCTGACCACGGCCAGACAGGAAGATCTAAGCGGGTTGCCCTCTCAAACACACCCAGCTAGACACTTGACAACACCCTCTGCCACCGGCAGACCCGCCGCCTCTGCAGATGAAAGCGCACGCCAGGACCGGACACGACGCACATAATTCCTACTCCGTCGCTCTCTGGCTGGGGCTTCCACGCGCCTGCAGAAGCTGGCAGCTGCGTGTAGAAAAACGCAAGGAGGCTTGCCATGCGTCATTCCCGCAGAACGTTCATCAGGCTGTGCACCGCGGCGGCTGCAGGCGTCAGCCTGACGCAGGGCTTCAGCCCGCTGGTTCACGAAATTTTTGCCGTCGTTCTGAATGGCACGCGCCCGCCCGTCCTGTGGCTGCAGGGGCAGGCCTGCACCGGCTGCACTGTCACCCTGCTGAACAGTGTGCAGCCCTCTGTCGCCGATCTTCTGCTGAAGATCATCAGCCTTGACTACCAGCCCACCGTTATGGCTGCTGAAGGCGAACAGGCCTGGGAATTCCTGCTTGAAACCGCCAGGGCCAGCCAGGGCAGGTATGTGCTGGCCATCGAAGGCTCCATCCCTGTGAACTGGGAAGGCAGAACCTGTGTCATTGCCGAGCACGGAGGACATCACATCACCATGCTTGAAGCCGTACGGCAGCTCGCTCCAGGGGCTGCCGTGACGCTGGCTCTGGGAACCTGCGCAGCCTATGGCGGCATCCCGGCCGCCCGGGGCAGCCAGACCGGAGCCATGGGCGTCAACGCGCTGCTCAGGCAGTACAACATCCATGCACCGGTCATCAATGTGCCGGGCTGCCCGCCGCATCCTGAGTGGATTGTCGGTTCACTCCTGCTGGCCCTGCAGGCCATTGACGCAGGCATGCTGGACACCTTCCTCAAGCTCAGACTGGACACGGCCGGACGGATCAGCTGGTTCTATCCCAATGTTCATATCAACTGTCCCTATCTGCCCGATTTTGAGCGCGGCCACTACTGCAAGACCATGAACGACAAACAGGGCTGCCGGTTTGTTCTGGGCTGCAAGGGACCGCGTTCGGCCTGCACGGCATGGAAAACCGGCTGGAACGGGCACGTCAACTGGTGCATTGCCAATGCCACCTGCATCGGCTGCACGTCACCGGCCTTTCCTGACGGCACATCACCCTTTTATGCCAATCCGGAGGTGCTATGGTAACGGAAAGCGCACGGAACCGGATACGCCTGTCCATCGATCCGGTCACCCGCATCGAAGGCCATCTCAAGGTTGAGGTTGAAGTGGCTGACGGCCATGTCGTCGACGCCCATGTCACAGGCGGCATGTTCCGTGGTTTCGAAAGCATCCTGAAAAACCGCGACCCGCGCGACGCGCCTCAAATCGTCCAGCGCATCTGCGGTGTCTGCCCCATCTCGCACGGCACAGCTTCAAGCCTGGCGCTCGAAGCCATTTCCCGCACGGAGCTGCCTCCCAACGGACGGCTTGTACGCAACCTGATCATGGGCGCCAACTACTTGCAGTCGCATCTGCTGCATTTCTACCACCTGTCCGGACAGGACTTTCTGCGTGGTCCGGACAGTGCGCCATTCATCCCCCGGTATGCCAGGCCGGATCTGCGCCTGCCCGAAGCACTCAACGCCGAAGGGGTGGCTCAGTATCTTGAAGCGCTCGACATGCGGGCCATCTGCCATGAGATGGCCGCACTGTTCGGTGGCCGCATGCCCCATGCCGTGGGCCTGCTCGCAGGAGGCACTGCCCAGGTGCCGGACAGGACATCACTGGAGGCGTATGCCAAACGCCTCGCCAGAGTCCGGCGTTTTGTAGAGGACAAATACCTGCCCACAGTCTATCTGATAGGGTCATACTACAAGGATCTTGCCGGATTCGGCCAGGGCCGGCGCAGCGCCCTGTGCGCAGGAGGCTTCCCGCTGAATGACGAAGCCACACGCACCGTCTTTACGGCCGGCGTGTACGCCGATGGCACGTTCTCACCGCTTGATCCTGCCAAAATTACCGAAGAGGTCGGCCATTCATGGTTCGACAACGTCACCACAGGACGAGACATTGCCCACGGTGAAACGGTGCTGGATGTCGACAAACCTGACGCCTACAGCTTCCTCAAGACCCCCCTGTACGACGGAAAGCCTATGGAAGTCGGCCCGCTTGCCCGCCTGTGGATCAGCAATACGCCCCTGTCCGCCACGGGGCAGGAAATGCTCTGGAACTACTACGGATTGCGGGCAGAACGCTTCCGGGATCTGGGAGAAAATCTGGCTTTCTCGCTGCTTGGCCGTCATCTGGCCAGAGCCGAGGAAACGTATCTCATGCTTGGCCACGTTGAAGCCTGGCTCAGAGAAGTTCACCCCGGTGAGGAAACGTTCAAAACGCCGTCCATACCCGATACAGGCGCAGCCTGGGCGCTGACAGAAGCACCACGCGGCGCACTCATCCATTACCTGCGCCTCAGAAACGGCCGTATCGACAACTACCAGATCCTCCCGGCCACCTTATGGAATGCGGCGCCACGAAGCGACGCCGGCATCCGTGGACCGCTTGAAGAGGCCATGCTCGGCGTGCCGGTGCCGGATCCGGGCAGTCCCGTCAATGTAGGCCGCCTTGTGCGCGCCTTTGATCCGTGACTGGGCTGTGCCGTGCACGTGTTGCACGCCTGATACTTTGTGTTCTCCAGAAAATGACGGCCGCCATGCATTAAACTCTGTATGGCGGCCGCCGTTGTTATGAATCGAATGAAGAATTGTGATGCAATAAACCAGCACGTGCCTCTGCCTGCGCATCCCGGCACCCGGCCTATGGCTGCGCCGGATCCGGCCTGTCCCCGACGGCTGCCAGGCTGGAATCCAACCTGCCGCGTTCCTTTGGTGCCCCTGACAATGCCCGGGGCAATCCGGACGCCACACGCTCTGCATACACAACAAAGCCATCAACAATGTCCCAGACTCTCTCAAGACCTGCCTGGAACGTCTGTGCAGCTCCCGGGCATCAAAGTTTTCTTCCTGCGCAGATCACGAAGCGGTTGACAGTCCCCCTCAAACAGGATAGAGCTTTCTGTGCGTGTTTTGCGCATTGGAGAGATGGCCGAGACGGCCGAAGGCGCTCGCCTGCTAAGCGGGTATACGGGTAACACTGTATCGAGGGTTCGAATCCCTCTCTCTCCGCCAGAAAATGGTTTCAGTAAGCCCCACAAGGTAGCTAACATCTTGTGGGGCTTTGCTTTTTTACCCATGTGTTGCGCGGCTACGCTTTGTTATCACTCTTCCGCCGTATAGCCCCCCCTGAAATACGACGGTCACACAGTGCGGTGCCATTACAGCAATGCTCAGCGCTCATCAGAGGACGAACCGCGCTCCCCGGGATAGCATGGCATCCCGCCAAGCCCTGTCACGATGCAGTTACGGCCAGCGCTTTTGCCCTGGTACATGCGCTGGTCTGCCAGCGGAAGCATGGCATTCCATACAATACGCTCATCGAGGATGTGCGTTTCTCTCATGGAAGCGCACCCCATGGTGAAAGAAAAAGGAATGGAACTGCCGTCAGGCATGACAATGGTCTTGCGCATGGAGCCCGCCAGCTGCACCAGTCTGAAACAGAACTCCTTATAACTGCTTACCATACTGACGATAACAAACTCATCTCCGCCATATCTTGTCAGAAATCCCCAGCTTGGCACATCAAAATATTTCAGCCAGAAGGAGCAGCAGCTTTGCAGTACGGCATCCCCGATGGCGTGGCCGTATCTGTCATTAATGCCCTTGAAGTTATCCATGTCAAACAGCGCGATGCAAAGATCCTGTCCACGGTTTCTTGCCACCCGTGCATAGTGCTGAAAATTTTCATTCAGATAATGACGGCTGTAGCAGTTGGTCAGCGGATCGCGCATAAGGCGGGAATTTTCTTTTTCCAGGCGGGATATTTCATCAAAGACAGGCTCCTCACTCCCAAAACCGGAAGGATCCGTTACCTCAGAAATCATCTCCAGGGAAAACTCTTTACCTTCCAGAAGAACATACTTGGCAAGCACAAGGAAAAAACGGCCATCGATGAACTCCGTCTTCATGTCTGTGCCGTGTGACATGAGTACACGGCGCGAAAGGCAATACTCGCACGGAGAAGAACGTCTCCACACACTGTGGCAATTGTCAGACAAAGAAATTTTATCTTCGTCCATGCATAACACACGACATTCAGCAGGAGAAACCAGACGCACGCTATGAAATGTGCGTCTAAGAACATTTATTTCATTCTTAAGTTCAGGAAGTGTATATATATGCTGTATTGAAGAATGTTGCATGACAGTCTTCCTTGTACAGTTTTCTGACGTAGTCAGGCTTTCGATATGGCTTTTACCATAAGCACTATTAAACATTGTACGGAGTTGATACTTCCAGATGACACTTCATTTTCATGAAAACCATCCTCTGACACTCCGTTAACCTGACACCATCGGCCGGTCTGTGGCGATACTTTCGCCCGTGCTGCGCGAGATATTTCACCCGTTGCCCACAGCACAGATCAATCCCGACATCCAGCAGACCTCAATTTTCCTCTGACGGCAATACGGACTTCCTCTGGTGAAGCCAAGCCTGCTATTGCATATAACTCACCGATGCCAAAAGGCCAGCCCACGCTCACCCGATACTGCTTTCAGCGGGCATAAAGGCTGCCACGAAAAATTTGGGCTGTCCATATTGCTGAAAACATCTGTCCTCCCAACATACAGGCTGTATTCTCTGCTCGTTGCCGGCTATTCCCCCTCCCAGAGCCATGCCAGCCATGACGCTGCCACGTTCAGCACGCTGACGATCCGCATGAATTTGATAGCTGTGTTCTATATAAAAAAAGCATACCAAGGACGTACTTCATGGTTTCCGCAAGCATAATGTACACTAAAAATGTCAACTTTAAATCTACAACAACCATAAGAAGCATTGTAGACAGATACACTGTCGATGAAAACAGTCATTTTTATATATTATTATAATATCCTTATGGATCAAATAGAAGTTTTTTTATGCATAAATACTATTTAAATTACATAGATGCTATATTGCCAAATAAGACAAGCTATGTTATTTAATTCCTTACTTCTCATCGACAGTGTATCTGTGCATGAATTATATTATTTTTCAATTAGTTACCTATCAATTTTGACAGCGCCCGGCCCTGCTCTCACAAAGATGTCGGTCATAGGCGCGCGCTTTTTTCCTCCATTGCCGAACTGGCAGTGCGGCCTTGAGCCGGCTTTTGGCTGCCAGTGGTTTCGGCTGACGACACTGTCTGCACGGCCAGTCCAGCTGATGCCTCCGCAGCTTTGGTAATGCGCTCACAGCAGGAACGTGTGCGTTTGCGAGTGTCTCCGGGCAGGCGCCATACAAAAATGTGCTGACTGTTCCTGTAGCGGCCAGCATGGAACAGTGTCCCAGATGGGCGTAACGCATGGTCGTGCGCGGGTCGCTATGGCCCAGCAGGCGCTGCACTTCATAAAGGGAATGCCCGGCATTGACGAGGATACTGGCAAACGTGTGACGCAGATCGTGAATGCGGACTTCGGCAATCCCCAGTTTTTGCCGCAGGTCATTCCAAAAAAGATAGATGTCAGAAAGAGGTTTGTCCGGCGTGTGCCCGGGAAACAACCACGAACAGCCTGGATGGCGCGGCAGATTTCGGATTACGGCCACAGCCTCGTCAGACAGGGCGATGTGACGCGGCCGGTTGGATTTGGAAAGCGGGACTGTCAGCAGATGACGATCTAAATGCACGTCTTCCCAGCGGGCTTTCAGGATTTCGCTTTTCCGTGCGCCCGTCAACAACAGCAACTGAAGGACTCTTGCCTCTGGCCTGGATGATTTCTGCAAGGCCAGGATAAGCCGCCTGGCTTCGTCGTGTGACAGGTAACGTTCGCGCATCTGCCGGATCTTAAGTGGCGCCACGCCGGTGCACGGCGAATGAGAAATCACTCCACGGACGACGGCAAGTGAACACAGGCTTTTAAAAACACTTAAAATTCTATTGCATGAGGCTGGTGCAAGCCCCTGCCTAGCCAGTGAATACAGCCACCCCTCCACGTCGCTTCTGGTAATATCCGACAAAGCAAAGGCAGCAAAGGTCGGCATGATATGCTGCCGCAGAATGCGCTCATCGACCTGCCAGCTGCGCTTGCGCAGCCGGATGTGCGGCAAATACGCCATGCGCGCAAAGCCTTCACAGCTGACGGGAGACGCCGAAGAGGGCTTTCTGCAAAGAGTGAAAGAGGCCGACGCCCCCCGTGATGCCGTGGTATGGCTTGACATGTTCTGTTCTCCTGAGAAAAAGGGAATAAGGCAAACTGACGCGCCATACGGTACACGGGAGGAGACAATGTCAACCAGCCGGCTGGCCGTGTCGCCACACATTCTGATGCTCATGCAGCGCCTGGAGATTTCCATCATGAAGGCCCCGTGTGAAAGCTGCCTTGCATCATAGCATCTGACGAGGATTGTTTCGTTTGTTATCAATCACTCCGGCCAGGCTCCGGAGCTGGTTCCCTGGTGCAAAGTCTCAGGCTGCACTGCCCTGGGACACGCGAGCGGCGCACCTTGCTGTCAGAGGGCCTTTCAGGCAGCCTTCTGAACTCCCCTTGCCACAGGGCCGCAGTACGACCTGCCGTACCTATAACAGGCATGCTTTTCTTGCGACAACAGCCCGGGCAATTTCTGTCCTGCCCGGACAACCCTTCAGGCAGGCTCACGTCATGCGCTTTCTCATATTCCCCATGACAAACGCACAATGACGCGGTATAACAACCCATCCCCGGACAGCAAGGCGGGACCGCTCGTGCATGGCACGGCTGCCACGGGGGGGACTTCTCATCGCATACAAGGGGAAAACTATGCCCCAGGTTTCCAAACAATCACCTGCCGACACTCTGCTTATTGTCGATGACAACGACATCAATCGAGATCTTCTCGAAGCCATCTTCGCTCCCTTCTATCCGGCGGAGCATGCGGCTGACGGCAAAGCCGGCCTTGCAGCCGTCCTCGAGGCACCAAACAAATATTGCGCCATTCTGCTGGACGTGGTCATGCCGGAAATGAACGGCATTGAAGTATTACGGCAGCTGAATGAACGTGGCTTCCTGGCAAAGCTCCCCGTCTTTCTCATCACGGGGGAGGCCAGTGACGCTGTCACCCGGGAAGCTTATGAGCTGGGAGTGATGGACGTCATCACCAAACCCGTGGTGCCATATGTGGTGCAACGACGGGTTAATTCAGTGGTAGAGCTGTTTCGATCCCGAAAGCTCCTGGGCAACAAGGTAGAGGAGCAGCAGTCGGAGCTGCTGTTGCAGGCGCAGAAAATTATCCGGCTGAATGAAGGCATGATTGAGGCCCTGTCTGCAGCCATCGAATTTCGCAATGGCGAGTCCGGCGAACACGTCCGGCGCATTCATGACATCACCAGCTTCCTTCTGCTGCATACGGATTTAGGCACCGGGCTGTCAAAAGAGACTATCGAGCACATTGCCCTGGCTTCCATCATGCATGATGTGGGCAAGATAGCCATTCCCGATTCCATTTTGAACAAGCCCGGCAAGCTCACCCCCGAAGAATACGAAATCATCAAGACGCATACTGTCCAAGGGGCTGAAATGCTGAAAAAGATTCCTCAGCTGCGTGAGCATGAATCCTATATTTACGCGTACGACATCGCCCGTCACCATCATGAGCGGTGGGATGGCAAGGGGTATCCTGACGGTCTGAAAGGCGATGAAATTACCATCTGGGCGCAGATCGTCTCCCTGGCAGACGTCTATGACGCGCTGGTGAACAAACGATGTTACAAACAGGCTTTTTCCCGAGAGGAAGCACTGTATATGATCAGAAACAACAAGTGCGGGGTATTCAATCCCCTGCTGCTGGATCGGTTCTTTGCCGTGGAAGGCGAACTTGCCAAGCTGTACAGTCTCAACGGAAAGGAGAACGGTCATGGATGAACGCGTGAAAAACCTGCTTAGAGACGGCGGTATTGACATGCAGGGCCTGCTTGATCGCTGCATGGGCAGCGAAGCGCTCCTGATCCGGCTGCTGAAGAAATTTCCGGCAGACACCACCTATGTCAGGCTTTCCACAGCGATGGAGGCCGGGGACGCTGAAGCTGCCCTGGAAGCCTCGCATACGCTGAAAGGCGTGTGCGCAAATCTTTCATTTACGAATCTGTTCACTCTGCTGGACAAACAGGTGCATGCCCTGCGTACGGATGACAAGGCCGGAGCGCAAGCGCTCATGCCGCACATCAAGCAGGCCTATGCCGCGGTGTTGCGCGCCATAGAAGAAAACCTGTCCTAAGCGCCCTGCCTCGTACCCTGTGCACGCAATGCCTTGCGGAGCCGGAAGCGGAAAGCTTCCTGCGCCGCAAGGCTCCTGTCACATCCCCCTGCCTCGTGAGGATGCCAATGCACTTCAAGCCACTTCCCTCTAAATTCTTTTTCAATTACGGGATATATTTTAATATCATCCTGTTCTTGATGGTTGTTGTTCTGTCCAGTGTCGGCATGTATATGTTTCGCGACATTCTGCTCCAGAACGCGAGGAGCACAGGCATGACGCTGGCCAACAACTACGCCGCGGAAGAGCGCAACAAACTTTCCGTGTACGAAACGCTGCTGGACTTTGGTGCAGCAGCTATAGACATCCGCCTGCAGGAAGACACCGAACAGGACATGCTGCAAAGCATGACCGTCTTTTTTGACAGGCTTCAGAAAGTGCTGGGCAAGGACATGGTCAACCCCTACATCATCCTGAACGGCAAGGTGTGGGATCAGTACGGCCAGGAAGTGCAGCTTAAGGGTATAAATCCCGCGGAGCGTGACTGGTACCGGCAATCCATGGCGGCTCCTGGAAAAACCATCTTTACCGGCGTGTACGAGGATGCGGCTACCGGAGAGCCCGTAATCACCGCCGCACGCCGGTGCCGGATATCCAGTGCAGTCATTGTCTTTGACATTTTCTCCCACAACTTCCATTCCCAGCTCTTGCCGGAATACCACAACCCTTGTGATTCCTTTTTCCTGTGTGATGCAGAAGGCAATCTGCTTTACCGGCACACGACACTGGACGCCCCTGATAACGCCATACAAGACTACGTTGACGGCATTCTTACTAAAATTCGGAATGGCGGCTTTGACACCTATGACTCCTACGTCATTGATCTTAAGGGACAAAAGCGGGCCGTATATTACTCACGCATCCCCAATGGCTGGTACGCCATTCTTACCATCCCCTATGCCACCATTCTGCAGGAAGCAGATCTGCTTTTCTACCTGTTTGCGCTGTTCACCGGTCTGTTCTTTATCTTCCTTGTCATCTACTCCATGCGCTTTGTACGGGAAAACGCCTTCTTAGAACGCACCAACGAAACTGTCCGCGTGCTGGGCAACTCCTATTATGCCTTGTACAGAGTAAATTTTGGACGAAACACCTACGAAACCATCAAACGTTCTCCCTACATACAAAAAGATCTGCCCAGTTCCGGCTGTTACGACGAACTGCTGCACACAATTGCCAGCCTGATCGAACCGGACGGACGCACGGAATATATGCGGACTTTCTCCTGTGAGCATATCCGCTCCCTGGTGGCCCAGCGAATCAGTGACTTCGGCGGTGAATTCCGCCGTCTGTTCGGCAAGGAGTACCGCTGGGTCAGCGTCCATGTGCTGTTTGACAAGACTCTCGTGCCCGAAGAAGTGGTACTCTGCTTCCGCGAGGTGGAGCGGGAAAAGCAACGCCAGCTCCAGGAACGAAAACTCCTCAAGGATTCCCTGGAAAGCGCCCAGCGCAGCGAAAAGGCCAAACAATCCTTTTTCAGCAGCATGTCCCACGACATGCGAACGCCCATCAACGCCATTATCGGCATGTCCGAACTGGTGACGAACTGCCTTGACGACAAGGAACGAATCAGAAACTATCTTGAAAAAATCATTTTTTCAGCCAGGCAGTTGAAAAGCCTCATCGATGACATCCTGAACATGTCGCGCATGGAACAGGGCAAGCTCGCGCTGAACAATCACGAAATAGAGTTAAGACAGTGCCTCTCGGAATGCCTGGGGACATACCATGTCCAGGCTGAGATGCAGGGCAAGACGCTGCATGTGGACATGAGCATTGCCAACGCCTGGGTCATGGGCGATCCGATGCGTATCGTGCAGCTTATGAACAATCTGCTGTCCAACGCCTTCAAGTTCACTTCGAGGGGAGACACCATCAGTGTGTCCGTTTCCCAGCTGGAAAAAGGGGACGTGTCCAAATACAAAATTGTAGTCGCCGATACAGGGATAGGCATTTCCAGCGAATTTCTGCCTCATCTGTTCGAACCGTACACAAGAGAAACGCGGTACAGCACAAAACATGTGGCCGGCACGGGGCTGGGCATGCCCATAGCCAAAAACCTTGTGGAACAGATGAACGGTGAAATCCGGGTGGAAAGCATGCTGGGCAAAGGCAGCACCTTCACCATAGTGCTGCCGTTTGCCACGGCCAAGCCAGAAAAAAATGCCAAGGACGCCCCTGGCACTCCTCCTGATCTGCACATGCTGCACGGCATGCGTATCCTGCTTGTAGAGGATAACGAGGTCAATATGGAGCTCGCCGCGGAAATGCTGACCATAAACGGCATGGAGGTCTCGCAGGCCTGGAATGGCCGCGAGGCTGTGGAACAGTTCGCCGCTTCCACCCCCTTCTTTTTCCATGCCGTGCTCATGGACATGCAGATGCCGGAAATGGACGGCTGCGAGGCTGCAAGGCTCATCCGTGCCATGGACAGGCCAGACGCCAGAAGCGTGCCCATCATTGCCGTGACAGCCAACGCCTTTGCTGAAGACATTGCTTCAACCACGGCGGCGGGCATGGATATGCACATAGCCAAGCCCATCGATTTTCGGTATCTTTTCCAAATGCTGATCGATGTTATGGAAAAAGATAAACGGCACCCGCGAGTGTGAGCGACCTTTCCTCCAAGGGAACACCATGAAAAAGGATACGCATTACTTTCTACTCGCCAGTCTCATCTGCGCTGCGCTCTGCATTGGTATTTTTGCATGGAGCACGCTTTCCATGATCCACCAGGGCGTCCAGGCCAGCAGAGCTTTGAGCGACGTCTACATCAACGCGGTGAACTTTCAGATGCAGAGCCATTTCCGTTCCATCATCGACCTGAAGCTGGAACAGGTGGCCGGGATCATCCTGAGCACCCCGCCTGAATCCGTAAAAGACGCCGAGGAAGTCTCGCGAGAACGAATGAAAGCCGGGGCCGTCTCCCAAAAATTCACCTACCTTGCCCTGTACGACACCAAAGGCAACGCGGACGTCCTTCTTGGTGAAAAAATTTTTCCGGAAAGCAAGGTCACCAGTGACATTTTCCTACAGACACTGAATGCAGGACAAGGGCATGTTGCTTCTGCCGTTACCGCTTCAGGCCAGCGGCTGTTGCTCATAGGGGTTTCTGTGGATTACCCGCTTTCAGAAGGGTATCCCATGCGTAACGGAGGCACCTGCACCGCCCTGGTGGCCGGGGTACCGCTGGCATACATCCACGATTTGCTTTCCATGCAGCTCGACGAAACGCTGATGTTCTCCCAGATTATCCGCAAAAATGGAGATTTCGTACTGCGTGACGAGTTTGTAAAAGAAGGAAACTGCTACGACTGGATCCGCAATCAGGGCAGTTTTGAGGGAAAAAGAGTTCAAGACGTGCTGAATTCCCTGGAAAACGATATTGCAAGGGGCCATGATCATTTTTTGTTCATGAAGGTCAACGGGGAGCGGCTCTATGTGCACTACTCCCCCCTGCCCCATTCCCAGTGGTATCTGGTCACTACTCTGCCACAAGGCTCCTTTGACGCCATCATAGCCAGTCTGTGGAATCAACGCGTCTATACGGCTGTGGGAGCCGGTATTCTGCTGCCCCTGCCCATTCTGGCCCTGTTTTTTATCTATTCCCGCTTTGCCAGAAAACAAATTGCTGAGCTCAAAAAGGCCAGGGATGAAGCCGACAGGGCAAATCACGCCAAGAGCGACTTTCTCTCCAACATGAGCCATGACATCCGCACGCCCATGAACGCCATTGTGGGCATGACAGCCATTGCCTCCTCCAATCCCGGCAACGCCACGCTCGTCCAGGACTGCCTGATGAAAATCACGCTGGCCAGCCGTCACCTGCTGGGTCTCATCAACGACATCCTGGACATGTCAAAAATCGAGCACGGCAAGCTTTCTCTGAACATCAGCGCCATTTCCCTGCGCGAAGTCATGGATGAAGTGGTGGGCGTGGTGCAGCCGCTGGTAAAAGCCAGAAGACAGATGTTCAATATCACCATTCACAACATCCTCACGGAAAACGTATACTCTGATGGCGTGCGCCTCGGGCAGGTGATCCTGAACCTGCTCTCCAACGCACTCAAGTTTACCCCGCCACACGGCAGCATTCAGGTACGCCTGTATCAGGAAGCTTCCCCGCAGGGAAAAGATTTTGTCCGCACCCATATTGAAGTGCAGGACTCCGGAAAAGGCATGTCCCCGGAGTTTCAGAAAAGGATTTATGAATCTTTTTCACGGGAAGAAGATTCCCGCGTGAGCCGGACTGAGGGCACAGGCCTGGGCATGGCCATCATGAAATATATTGTGGACGAAATGGGTGGCACCATTGATCTGCAAAGCGAACTTGACAGAGGCACGCTTTTTCACATCACCCTGGACATGCAAATTGTACAGGAAACGCAGGAGCCGCTGAGACTGCCGCCCTGGCGCGCTCTTGTTGTGGACGATGACGAAGAACTGTGCCGCGACACCACTTCCTCACTTCAGGCCATGGGTGTGCAGGCGCAGTGGGCGACCGACGGTGCCACTGCCGTGGCAATGGCCAGGCAGCAGCACGAGAAGGGACAGGATTATCAACTTATCCTGCTGGACTGGCAGATGACGGCAGGCATGAGCGGTGTTGAGACTGCCCGGCAGCTGCGTCGCGTGCTTGGCACAACAGTGCCTGTCCTGCTCATTTCCGCCTACGACTGGAGTGAGGTGGAAGACGAAGCCCTCCAGGCCGGTATTTCCGGCTTCATCGCCAAACCCCTGTTCAAGTCAACGCTCTACCATGCGCTCAAGCCCCTGGTTGACCGGACTACCGAAGATCGGGCTGGAGAGCCAGCCAGCCACTGGGAGGGCCGGCGCATCCTTCTGGCCGAGGATAACGAACTGAACTGGGAAATTGCCAGCGCCCTGCTGCAAAAACGGGGATTCACACTGGATTGGGCAGAAAACGGACGCCTGTGCGTGGAGATGTTCCAGGCGTCTCCTCCGGGGTACTATGACCTTGTACTCATGGATGTGCGCATGCCAGAAATGGACGGCTACCAGGCAGCCCGGGCCATCCGCTCCATGGACAGGCCGGATGCCGGAAGCGTGCCCATCATCGCCATGACGGCAGATGCGTTTTCAGAAGATATCCGCCTCTGCCTTGAAAGCGGCATGAACGCCCATATTGCCAAGCCCCTGGATATGAAGATCCTGCTGAGCCTTTTGCAGCGGCACCTTATGCCGACCCCTGCGTGAACATGCAGCCCATACCATGCTGCCGGCACAATATTATACCACGCAGCAGTAGCAAGCATCATGTCCGGCAGCGCCTGAAACGCACACAATGAAGGCGCCTGTTTTGGGGGAGCAGCACCGCAGCTTCCCCACCGCCTCTGTGCAGACCAGCCTCCGGACAAGGTTTCATTCGCTGCGCAGATTCAACAACAAAGGGATGGCAACATTGCCATCCCTTTGTTGTTTTTTTACAAAACAACCTCTTGAGCACTAAAGCGACTCAGTCGCTGTAGCTCTCTTGAAGACCAGAAGAAAAAACGGGGAAAAGACCCCGCACGAGTCCTTCCCCCCATAGAATGTTTTGCCATTGAAAAAGGCAGAACGCAAGGCGGCAGCACAGCGCCGCCCGGCCAGAAGTGAGCGGGAAAAACCGCGTTTTTTCCACGAAACGACAGGCCGTATGGTTTGAAAAGCAACGCGTTTCAAACTGACAAGGCTCTTGAAACACAATGAAAACAGACGCACAAGAGCCTCTGCCAGGCCTTCAGACATGCGCGGCGTGCAGGCCCTCCGGCGTTTCCAGCACTTTTTTCAGATGTTCCACCACGCGCTGATCAAAACGAACGTCGCCCGAAAGTTCCTCCAGCGCCTTTTTCTCACTCATGCCTTCACGATAGGAACGGGCGCTCATCATGGCGCAAAAGGCGTTGAGCACAGCCAGCACACGGGCTTCCGGCAGGATGTCCTTGTCACGCAGGCCGCGGGGGTAGCCTGTCCCGTCCATGTTCTCATACATCTCATGCAGAGCCCGGGCAATGGGCAGATCAAAATCAATGCCTTCCATCAGCTTGAAGGCGTGATCCGGGGCTTTGTGCACCTCTGCCAGTTCCTCAGGCGTAAGGCGTCCCTTTTTGGTCAAAAGCGCACGCGGGATAAACAGTTTGCCAATCTGGGACAACCTCGCCCCCATGACGATGGTATCCCGGCTGTCTTCATCCAGGCCCATGCTTGTGGCCACAAGTCCACCCAGTTCCGCCATACGTTGCGAATGCCCGGCAAGATATGGATCCACACTTTCCTCCGCCCGGGTGAAAGCCTCGATAAGGCCGCGCTGCTGCTGACGCATCCTTTCGCTGCGGCGGCGGAATTCAGTAATGTCCCGCATGCTCACCACAGCGCCGCGCAGGCTGTCGCGCACGCTTTTTTCCCCTGCATCAAGGAAGGGAAAGATCGTCACGCGGTACAGACGCTGTTCGCCGTTCTGCTCCAGATAGATTTCACAGCCGTCGCTGGCGTTGTTGATGGCCACCTGGCGAATCCGGTCGAGCAGCTCTGAAGCCACCTTCGCAGGCATGCACGAGAAGAGCGCCTGCTCGCTCACCTCCTGCTCCGGTTTGCCAACAATGGCGGCAAACGCGGGATTGCACACATGAATATAGCCCTTTACATCCGCCATGAACAGGCCGATGTCGAGTGAAATATTGACACTGTCAAGCAGTTCTTTCTGGCGGGAAACGAGCTGGTTAAGACGCTTGAGCTCTGCGGTCACAGCGCGCTGCTGACGGCCAAGCCCCATCCACCACAGCAGCCCGCACAGCAGGATAAAGCTCAGCCAGCCAAGTACGCTCACCACCACGGCAGGCAGGGCTGCACGGAACAGCATGTTCTTCATCACAGCCTCAGGCGTTTCCTGCACGATGCACCAGCCCGGAACAGGCAGGAATGTCGACATGGAATACACCTTCCCACCACCCTCGGCCACGCTGTCCCGCAAGGCAAAGGGAAGCTGACCGCCAGCTCTGCTCAGGGTAAGACTCAGGGTTTCGTCAAGCGGCACCGGCTCCGGCGTTTGCATCCGCTCCCAGATCGTACCACGCTTTTGCAGCATATAGGCCGCAGCAAGATCATGCTGTTTGGGCATGGCCGTAAACTGCGAAATCTTGCCCAGTACCGGCACGGTCAACATGAAGGTGGCCACACGCCGTTCGGCATTATCCAGATCAACCATGGGCTCAAACACGTCCATGGCCAGGCCGTTGGGACAACTGCGAACAGGCAGGTATACGGTGTCGCCGGTTTCCATGGCCCGCAGGGCTGCGCGACTTTGCTCGGGGGACAGAGGTGTAGGCGTGCTCAGGGCGGAAAGGATCGTCTGTCCTTCCCGATTAACAAGGCGTGCGTCCAGCAGCCCGTTGTAATTCATGAACTCCAGCAGAATCCGGCGAATGACGGGCACTTCCTCGGAAAGGACGGCGATGTTGCCGGAAAGCTCGCCTCCGGGAATCCCGCTGTTGATGCTGCCCGTCACCCGCTTGTCGAGCCCGAACAGGTCCCCTGCAAAAAGTCTATAGGTCTCAGCACCGCTTACACGAAGACGAAGGGCGGCCATTTCCTTGTCCCAGGCTTCCATGGTCCGCGCCACATCGTTGAGCCAGGCGCCCACTTGTTGCTCATAAAAGCCAAGCACCTCGTGCTGCCGTGACTCGATGCGGGAAAAGCAGAAAAACACAGCAATGATTCCCGATACAAGCGCCAGGCCCAGTGCGGCCAGCAGCACCGACTTTCTGGAAAAGCCGGAATAATTCACATCCTCTCGGCCGATCATCTCCGATCCTCCATCTTGTGTGGGGCATCGCGGCATTCCCTTATACCCAAAATACCCGTTGTGCGTTTTCACAATCAGTGCCACACCTGCCGGCTTTGTGCTGCAACTCAGCGCCACGCTGTCTCGCTTCAACTTTAGAGCCTTTTCAGTTTGAAACGCGTTGCGTTTCAAACCATACGGCCTGTCGTTTCGTGGGAAAAACGCGGTTTTTCCGCTCACTTCTGGCCGGGCAGCACTGTGCTGCCGCCTCGCGTTTTGCCTTTTCAATGGCAAACGCTCTAAACGGCACGGCCTGCAGGATCTGCCGTTCTGCGTTGTCTACAGCCCGGCACTGCCGCTAACGAGGCTTCACATGGATCCAGCGATGCTTCTCATTGACCGAAAACTGCGGCACATAGTTGCGCACCCGCTGGGCAGGCCGTACCGCCTCGGAAAGATTGTCCAGGATATAAATTTCACCGTCTGTGTCATATACAGCCAGTATTGCATGCCCTATGTCGCGGATGACTTCGCGGACCACCACAATGCGCATGCGATCCGCCGGCACGCCAAGCGCCTTCAGCGTATAATACTTGACAATGCAGTAATCCTCACAATCACCCGATCTGGCAAGAAATTCATACGGTGCGGCCCAGTAGTCGGCCTTCCCGTACACTTCCTTGTCCGTCCGGTAGGGCCATTGATTCCAGAAACTGTTGACAATGCCCAGCTGCTCCAGCAACGGCTTTCCAGCGGCCTTCTGCTTCAAATCCTTCCACAGCGTCGAGGCGTTAAACCGCTTTTCGTCAAAGAAAATAGGCGAATTGCGGTTTCTTTCCATGGCGCTGAGCCAGGACGACGGTTTTTTCAGCTCCATCTGGAACTCTACCGTGTTGAAAAGCCGTGGCCCTGCCTGCGCCCCGGAAGGGAGCAGAAGCGGCAGCATGGCAAAAGCCCCCAGAACCGGCATGCGCCGGAAAAAGGCTGTTCCTTTGTCCATGACTGTCCTCTCGCCCCCGCTTGTTTGTTCCGCCCTCCGCGTACTATGCCGGGAAACAATGATGCTCAATTCCCCGTTTTCCATTTTCCGGCACGTTGACAAACCGCTTCCTGCCCGTGCAGCACCTGCCGGCTTTCATTACAGCCCCCTGAAAGCCAGGCCCTCTCCGGCATCTGACACGCGAACTCCGGCGCTTGTACCCTGGCGGCAGACAACGCTACGCCGCCGCCAGGGCCCTTCATCCTGCGGATCCCCTACTTGGGCAGACTGATGCTGTCCAGCGGCTCCCTGTCCTCAGGCACGGCCTTCAAAATGTCGGGATTGATGCCGAGCCCTGGCAGCAGCTCACCGGCAAGCGCCTTCATGCGATACGCTGCAATCATCGTGTTGCCCCATGCCGTAGCCGCCTGTGTGGAAGAGTTGAACAGCTCGTTTTCTGCATCAAGCACATCAAGCAGACTTCGCTGGCCCATGATGAACTGCTCTTCATAAGCATTGCGTGTTGTTTTGTTGTATCCAATGGCTTCAGTATAAAAATCAAGCTGCTGTTGTGCCGAAAGATACTGTGTCCATGTTTCCTCTACATTGAGCTTTAAGTCATCCATATAGTCATACAGAACACGGCGGCTCTGACGAATACGCGCCGCAGCAGCCTTGCTGTTGGCCACGTCGGCTCCGCTGTTGAACAGATTCCAGCGCACCACGGCCGCCACACCGACTTCAGCGGTCCACAGCTCGCTTCTGCCGTCCCGGTCTGAGTAGGAAGGACCGGCCTCAATGCTCAGGGAAGGACTGTAGGCTGAACGCGCCTGCTCACGCACGGCTGTAGCCGCCTTCACGTCTTCCATATATGCGGCTACCTTGGGATTGCCCTTGCGGGCGGCCTCGAGAACCGCCCCGGCATCCTTATACATGCCGCCGGGCATACTCACCTGCCCGAGGTTCACGGCAGGGTGACGGGTAAGACGCGTGTAGGTGTCTTCCCCTATACGCAGGGAAGCACGCGCCTCCGTCAGCGTAGAGTGCGCACGGGCCAGACGGCTCTGCGCCTGGGAAACGTCAGCCAGTGTGTCGACGCCCTGTGCCTCGCGAGCGCGGGCCTTTTCCAGAATCTCTTCATGACGTGCTACATTGTCCTGGGCCAGCTTGTAGATTTGCTGCCGGCGCAGCACATCCACATGGGCAATGATGGCATCCAGCGCCAGGCTGTTGGCGTTGTCCAGCACACGGTGCTCCAGGGAACGGTAGGTGGCTTCAGCCTCCCGTACGCGGCCGCGCGTAAGCCTGCCATCCCACAACGGCTGCGTAATGAGCAGCGACGTGGAGCCGTATGGCGAGACTTCGTCATACCCATAGGAACGGGTTGTGCTGTCACTGAGCTTGCCGACCCCTCCGCGCAGGGTCAAATCCACCCGGGGGCCATATCCGGCCTTGGCCCTGTCCACATCGTGGCCGGCAGCGCTGCGGTTTTCCTGGATGGCCTTCAGCGAGTTGTTATAGCGCAGCATGGCCTCAACAGAGTCCTTCAAGTTTATGGACGCATCCCTGGCCGCCAGGGCGGGCGTGCACAGCGCCACACTCAGACAGCCTGATGCAACCAGCACCGCACATTGTTTTACAGGAACGTTTTCCCGTACAGCCACACGCACAAATTTTTGCATAAGGAGAGAGAGCAGCGACATACAAAATCCTTTATCTACCCTTACGTTGGATGAAGTTTGTCTAATCGTCCTGGCCCCTGACACCGTTGCGTCGCGCCCCAACGCACCTATCCCGTACGGTCACATTATTTTATGCATAGTATACAGCGTGCTGTCTCTATTTCAATAATAATTATTATTACATATTTAACATATTAATATTCTTTATTTTAATAGTTATTATTTTTCACGTAAGGCATTTTGACGCGCCTTAAGGATAGGTTTGAGCAAATAGTTGAGCACAGTCTTTTTGCCTGTCATGATGTCCACAGTGGCCATCATACCAGGCATGATGGGCAGTTCCTCGCCCCGATACGCAATAGCGGCCTTCGGCGTGCGCACCTTGACCTGATAGTAGAACTCGCCCCGCTTGTCTTCGATGGTGTCGGCGCTGATCTGTTCAAGCACACCGTCCAGCCCGCCATAGATGGAATAGTCGTAGGCGGAAATCTTGACCATGGCCTTCTGCCCCGGGCGCAGGAAGGCCACATCCGCGGGGCGCACTCTGGCTTCCACCAGCAGCGTGTCATCCAGCGGCACAATTTCCATAATGGGCTCGCCCGGTTTGACCACACCACCTACTGTATTGATATAGATCTGCTTTACGGTGCCACGCACCGGGGAGCGCAGTTCTGTCCGGGTCACGCGGTCACTGCCGGCAGAAAGGCCCGCACGCAGGGAAGCCAGCTCCAGGCTGCGCCGCCCTATTTCCTCCATCAGCACACCGTCAAGCTCAGCCTTGCGCAAGGTTATGCGAAGCTCAGCCTCGGCGGCCGCAGCCTCTGCTCTGGGAATGGACACTTCCAGGGTCTTGATTTCCCCCTGGGTCTGTACCGATCGCTCCTGGAGCTCCAGATACTGTGCGCGTGAATAGCTGCGCTTTTCCAACAGCGATGCAGCCATGCCGAGCTGCTGGCGGATCAGGGCAAGGCTGCGGGTCAGCTGTTCCTTGCGGGCAAGCTGCTCCTTGACTTCCTGACGGCGCTGCTCCGCCTGCGCCATGAGCACCTGAATCTCGGACTCCCGTTGCCGCTTCTGCACAGCAAAGGTTTCCTTCTGCACCTCAGCCATTCTGATGCCCTGATCAATCTGCTCCCCGGTCAGATTATAGCCTGTGCCCCGTTCCAGCCAGCCGCGCATATCCTCCGGCCAATCCAGGGCCGTGCCCTCAACAGTGGCGCGCAGACGCCGGATGGCAATCAGGTTTTCCATGGCCTTGTACAGCATGTCACGCAGGTTGCTTTCTGCCATTTCGTTATTCAGGCGGGCCAGCACGTCATCCTTTTCCACAATCTGGCCTTCATGCACGACAACCTCACTGAGGATGCCACCCTCCAGATTCTGGATAATCTGCGTGCGGGAAGATGGTACAACCTGGCCCTCGGCATGGGTCACCTCATCGAGCACAGCAAAACCAGCCCACACCAGAAACGCTACAAAAAAACAGAATACCCCGGCAGAAAGCCAACGGGCTTTTTTTGTTGGACGACGCGCCAGCGCCGCTTCTACCTCGCTCGCATAAGGCAGATCCTCAGGAAGGAGCTGACTGAACAGAGCGACAGGCTCAAACAGGCTCCGTGCTGCCCCCGATTCCGGAGAGGGCTTTCCACTCACGCCGGAAACACCGCCAAACTCTGGAGGGAGCTCCGGCCGTTCGTTTCTTCCTTTGGTATCTTCATCCATGGGAACAATCCCCTGTGACTTGTCGCATAGAATCCGCACGCCGCCTGAAACAGGCTGCGTCTTTTGACTGCACTGTTTCGCTCCAGCACTGTCCGCACTTCCTGAAGAGGGAGATTCCGTGCACCGTTACAGCGTCTGTTGTGTGTGCAGCATCCGCACTCGTTTGCATCTGGCACACTGATACAGGATCTGCCCGGCATCTTCTGTCTCAGGTGGAAACGCACACACGGCCAGGCGTCGAAACCTCAGACACGCCAGGACCCGACCGGGGGCTAGCCCCGGGTCTCTCCTGTACCTCCAGGAAAAGATTTTGCCGGACGCGGGGTGACAGCAGGCCTGATCTGGCCTGACACGCTCCGTGTGCCACTGTGGGCAGGCTTTGCCCCGGCCGGCATCGACCCTGCCTGTGCGCCATCCAGACTGCCGCGTGATGCGGACACAGCAGGGTTCAGATTCAGCGTGGCCTTGACTGGGGTGGAACCCCGCCCGGCTTTTTCCTTCGAGCCGGCGGCAGGCGCAGGGCCATCCCCGGTTCCGGCAGAAGGAGAACCCTGCCTGGCTGCCGTCTGCTCCTGCAGCGCACGCAGAACGCTGTCACGCGGACCATCCATAGCTATTTTCCCGGCATCCATGACAATAATTCTGTCGACAATACGCAGCATGCTGAGCCTGTGGGTAATGAGAATGAGTGTCTTTTTGCCCAGGACTGGCGCAAGACGGCGCTGCACAAGGCCCTCGGAATGCACGTCCATGTTGCTTGTAGGCTCGTCGAGAATCAGCACGTCCGGATCACGCAGGAGCGCGCGGGCCAGCCCCACAGCCTGGCGTTGTCCGCCGGAAAGGTTACGGCCCTGCTCGCCAACCTGTGCGCCATAGCCTGCAGGATGGCGTTTCACAAAATCAGCCACACCGGCAATGGCCGAGGCGCGCAGGATGAGATGGTCGTTGATGACAGGATCACCAAGGGCAATATTGTCCCGCACACTGCCATAGAAGAGGATCACTTCCTGTGGCAGAAAGCCCACCCGGCTGCGCAGATCAGCGGTAGCAAGCTGCCGGATATCCACGCCGCCGAACAGCACTGCCCCTTCCTGCGGCTGATAAAGCCCCATCAAAAGCTTGCCCAGGGAACTTTTGCCCGATCCCATTTTGCCGATGATACCCACTTTTTCGCCCGGTCGGATCCGCAGGCTCACGCCGTCAAGTGCGGGGACCTGTGACCCGGGATAGGAAAAATGCACATTATCCAGCACAAATTCACTGGACAGGGCGCCAAAATCCATGCAGGCGGATTCGTCCTGATTTTCTGAGGGCAGCTGCATGAGGGTGTCAAGCGCCCTGAGGGAAACGCGGGAATTCTGCAGGCGGGTCAGCAGGGACGCAAGCTGGAGCAGTGGAGCCATGATGCGGCCTACAAGGATGTTGCAGCCGATCAGCCCGCCCATGCTCATATCCCCTGCCCCGATACGGTACACGCCCCATATAACCATACCCACCGTGACGATCTGGGTGACAAACGTGGCAAAGGCCACGGCGCGCGTGCTGTACTTGCGGGCCTCGTTGGAAGACTGCGCCGAAATGCCTGCCACAGCCTCCCACAGGCGCTGCATGCGGCTTTCGGCCATGCAGCCCTTTACCGTCTCAAGGCCATTGACCATCTCCACCAGCAGGGCATTTTTCTGCATGCTGTGCCGGTAGCTTTTTTCTGCACTCTTGCGTGCGAGGATCTGCAGATAGACGCCCACGCCCAGCAATACGGGCATGGCGGCAAGCGGCAGCGCCACCAGCGGCCCGCCAATAAAGGCCAGAAGCACAAAAAACAGAATCAGAAAAGGGATGTCGATGCAGGCCAGAAGCGTCGTCGAGCTGAAAAACTCGCGCAACGCCTCGAACTCCCGAAGATTGTTCACCAGCGCGCCCGTGGATTCGGGCTTGGCGTCCAGGCGCATGGAAAGCACCTTGTCGACGAGCTTGCTTGAAAGCACCACATCTGCATTCCGTCCGGCCAGATCCACAAAATGGCTGCGCAGGCTGCGCAAAATGAAATCAAACAGATAGGCAATCAGCACACCGACGGCAAGCACCCACAGCGTTTCATACGCACTGTTGGGGATGACCCTGTCATACACATTCATCACAAACAGGGAGCTGACCACGGCAATGCTGTTCACAACCACGCTGGCCAGGGCTACATGGCGGTAAATGGGCATGTAAAAACGCAGGACATCCCAGAACCAGCTCTTGCCCGGCTTGCGGCGCACAGGCTCCGTGCGGGCATCTGCCCGGCTTGCAAGAGCGCCAAATACGGCATAGCCGGAATACTGCCCCTCCAGATCGGCACGGGGTACCCGACGGACATCGTCACCCAGTTCCGGTATAATCACCAGAGCCTCTTCCGGCTCCAGTCCGGTAAGCACGCAGGAGTCGTCACCTTTCAGCAGCAGAATGCACGGCAAGGTAAGCGGAGAAATATCGTCAAGCTTAGGACGGTACATCACCCGGCCCTTCAGCCCCGCCCTCTCGGCTGCACGCAGGCAGGCCCCGGCACTGACCTTGTCCGCCCCTGAAAGCCCGGCCAGAAGAAACTGAGGAGAAACATGCCTGCCTCTGAGCCGCAGCAGCATGGAAAGGCTGCGCAGCAGAGGAGGCATGAAATCCACCTCCGCAGGAGAAAGCGGGGTCGCAGAATCAGAGGTTGGAGAAGAAAGTTCAGTCATGATGCACCGTTGTCGTTCATTGAAAGCCTGGGGAAAACGCTGCAGGCTGTTCCTGTCATTCTGCCTGACGGGGTGTTGCGGAAACACTCCGCCTTTTCCACGCCCCGTATGCGTCCAGCAACAGCCGCATGTGCTGCAACGTCACTGTCCTGCCGTCAAAAAGGGCCAGTACTGCAGCCCGTGCCCCGGCCCGTGCAGCAGCAAGCGGCGTGTGCGCCTCCAGCAGGGATACCAGCAAATCCGCCGTCAGCCGCCCCTGGTAGAAAAAGGCGTTTTGCCCTTGATGCAGAAAGACCGGATGCCTGTCTTCCTCCAGCACAGGTACAGCCCCGCAGCTCATGGCCTCCAGCAGGGTGGATGCAGGCAGGCCGTCGTGCGGGCACACCAGTAACGCCGCGGCACGCAGCAATTGCCTGTATTCTTCCAGTGAAAGCGTGCCGGGCAGGTGCAGACGCGCCTGCTGCGGCATGGCAGCGCGCGCGGTACTCCAGCTTTCCCACGCGGCCCGGCCCTCACACAGCACGGCCACATGACAGCTCCCTCGGGCTTCCAGCAGACCGGCCACAACGGGCTGCACCAGTGCCGCATCCAGCCTTCCGGCATGCAGCAGCACCACTTCAGGCCCCATGCCCGCACCAGGAGAAAACCATTCCGTATTCACCGCATAGGGCGCATCCAGGCCATGAGCCAGGCTGGAGGCAAAACGGCCTGGCTCCCCCGTGCCAAGGCATACAAAGGCATGACAGCTCACGGCATAGCGGCACTGCAGCAGCTGGCGGGTAAACGCCGTCTCGCCCAACATTTCTCTGCCGGGAAATCTGACCGGCGCCTCAGCCCAGCCCACCCGGAACGCTCTGGGAAAGGCCTCTTCACAAAACAAGCCGTATCCATCGCTCGCTGAGGACAGCACCATATCCGGTGCAAGGCCCATTTCTGCAAGACGGCTGAAGGCCTTCACCGCCTGCCCCCCTGCACTGAAGGCCGCCTCCAGCCCGGGGGCATTTCGGGATGCACCGGAGGCACGGGACTCCTTCGGCGGAGCCAGCACAATATGTCGCACTCCCGGCAAGGAAAATTCCCTTCGCCTGAACCCGGAGGCAAACAGCACCTCATGTCCGCCTGCGGCAAACGCCGAGGCCAGCGCCCCAAACAGCCCCGGAAACGTGTGGTTAATAAATAAAATTCGCATCATTCCATCTGCAACAGGCGATATTCCACCATGCCTTGGCCCCGCGGTATATCCACACACCCTTTACTGCCGCCAGCTGCCTGCGCCCCCTGCCAAGCCTGTACCGTAACTTTGTGTGCAGGCGGTTGCCAACGCATCAGTGCTGTCTGTCCACGGCCATGCGCCTATGTCAGGACGCTTCTGGTCAGACGCTGGAGAGCTTTGCCTTTGAAAAAGGCAGAACGCAAGGCGGCAGCCCCGCACCGCCCGGCCCAAACTGAACGGAAAAACCGCATTCTTCCCGCGAAACGACAGACAGACCGTATGGTTTAAAACGCAACGCGCTTCAAACTGAAAAGGCTCTATACCCCGGCCCTGCACATACACATGGCGGCAGGCACCGCCAGACTTTCAGCCTGCAAAGGCTGGCGGCGCTTCCTGTCACTCGTCCCTGCCCTCAAAAGCTGTCCACGCAGGCGGCTTGTGCCGCCTGCCTTGTACCATATCCCCTCTCCACAGCAAACTGCCCGGACCGCCTTGCCGGCGGCCCGGCACAACTAGCCGTTGCTGTTCTGCAGGATAAAGACCTGCTGGGCCGCCTCGTCACTGTCCGTCTTCTGCAGGGCCGCGTCAGCTCCCATATCCAGCTGCAACGTGAGATCTGCATCTCCTCCGATGAATTCGTAGGTGCCGACGCCGGTTGCATCCCACTTCGTCATGTCCAGCGTAAGGGTCTCTTTGCCGTCCTCGCCAGATGCTATGGTGATGCCATAGTCTTCAGCCAGCTGATCCATGCTGGTCAGACTCAGAGCATCCTCGCCAGTGATGAGCGCTTCCACTCCCTGAACAACCGGTTTGCCTCCACCGCCGCCGAGCAGCGTATCCAGGGTCAAATCCGACTGGTTGGACACCATAATATCAATGCCTGACCCGCCATTCACCAGGACATCGTTCGCGTCGTAGACAATGATGTCGTTGCCGGTTCCACCATAAATGGTATCGGCTCCTGCTCCGCCGTCAAGGTAATCGTTGCCGCTGCCGCCGAAAAGCGCGTCATTGCCCGCATCACCGTAAAGAGCGTCACTACCACCCATGCCGAAGAGCAGGTCGTCGCCTGCACCACCATGAAGAATGTCATTGCCGTCTTCCGACGTCTCATACCGCCCAGCATAGCTTTCCAGCTCCGAAGGCGATTTGAGCTGCAAAAAATCGTGGAATGTTTCGGCATTGACCGCGCCTTCAATAACGCTCTGCAAGTCGCCATGACCGTCACCGATAAGCACGTCGCTGCCGTCTTCTCCGTTCAGAATATCGTTGTCTTCGCCGCCAACGAGGATGTCTGTCCCTTTCCCGCCGTACAATTCGTCGTTGCCAGAGTCGCCATACAGCCTGTCGTTGCCGATCTCGCCATACAGCGTGTCATCGCCATCACCGCCCCACAACGAGTCGTTGCCGCCTTTACCATAGAGGGAATCATCACCGCTGCCGCCATAGATATTTTCCGCTTCATCTGTTCCATCAGAAAATATCTTATTGGAAACCTCTACCAGTTGACCATCATTGACATCAACATGATAGATAGCGGCATTACCACGAGCGTCCGTAATGGTGATAGCGAGACTTCCGGAAAGGGCATTCCATGAGCTCCAGCTCTTATACTCAAAATTGCTTAGCGTGTAATTTGTTCCATCTTGAGTATCGCTATTCACTGTAAACCGAATATTTCCCAGTGTAAGAGTACCACTTGCTCCCAGCTGTCCTGTATAACTTTTTCCATTATACGATATGACTATGCTATGATTTTCCGCATCGCCACCCGCATTTCCCTCATTATTGAAGTTGTTGATGTCGTCATCGTGTACGAAAAGCTTGCCCCCCTCAAGCCTTGCCTCAGGCGTGTCGTTGGAGCCGTAGACATGCACAAGGACATGATTGATATCGGCATAGTTTCCGCCTCCGGTCTGCGTCTGGACGGTATTGCCTGTTTTATCCTTCACCTGGAAGGAGAAATTAAGAATCTTTCCATGCATGGAATCCGTGTCTGAGCCTTCTGCCATGTTCCTGATGACATCAGCGTCAGAATCTACCAGGAACGTCAACCAGTATTGCGCGCCCTCCAGATTGTTGCCCGTCAGCTCCACGGCCTCGTTGGTGATGGCAAATATCCCATACTCATTGCGGAAGAATTGCATCGTATCCAGCTGTTCGGAAGAGAAATTCTGCTGGAATTTGCTCCATTCCACAGAGAGCGCCATGCTGAGCGGCGTGTTATCTATGTTCTGCAGAAGCTCCTGATAGGAAACAAACGCCTCTCCTGCCATACTCGCATTGCTGCTATTGACATTGCCCGCATTGTTATACACCGCATAGAAGGTCAAGCTGTCGCCAACGTCCGGGTCTTGCAGGGTGAAGGGCAGCCAGCCCGTGGGCCGTGCGGTGCCATTGGCAGACTGATTCAGGTCGGATCCCCAGTCTCCTGAGTCCGTATTCCCAAGATTAGGATGCAAGGTAGCGTCATAGGGACGTTCCACACTGTCCGCCCCTTCCGCCTTGGCGTCGATCCACAGCTGGTTGTTGCTGTTGCCGCCCTTGCCGGCTTCACTGAGCTGCCCCGCATCGTTGGTCCCCTCGATGACGACAACGACCTCCTGCGGGGTCGACACCCCCTCTACTATTGTAGTGAACTGAAAGCCCTGCGTGATCTCAAAACCATTCGGCAAAAGGTTGGCCGCATCGTCATCCAGACTAAAGGTATACTCACCCGTAGTTGTGTCTACGACAAGATCGCCGTAGTTCGTATGAATAGTGACGGTATTGCCGTCTGTGACCGGTTTGTCCGCAATAAGCTGGAGCTGGTCAGCCAGCTGTGGATCCGTATACGTCGTGGAACCGACCTCGACGCCTGTCACAACACCTTCCACATGGCCCGTGGCAGAAGGCGTTCCAAGAATGTCTATCTCTTTACCGTTTGCATCAAGGCCGATGCCCGATTCCTGCACATGCACGGTACCCTTACCAACAAGAATGGTCAGTGCGGCCGCCGTGGAAGAATCTCCATCAGCATCGGTAATAGTATAGGTAAACTCTTCACGCAAAATAGCGTTTTCAGGAATCGAGGTACTCTCATCAAGCTTGTAGGTATATGATCCATCAGCCCGAATGAAAAGCGTGCCAAGCTCTCCCTTGATCTCCGTAACACCGTCTGCAGCAATCTCCTGCCCATCCACCTCGGTGACAAGTGTGACGCCGTCAGCGCTCTTTGTGTCATTGTCAAGAACATTGCCGGAAGCATCAATGTTTGCTTCGCCATGCTCTCTCAGCTCGAAAATGTCATTTTCAGCCAGGGGGAGACTGTCTTCAATGGTGATGTCCACAGAGATAATGTGCTCATTGCCGTACTCGTCCCTGATGGTGAGCTCATGCGCGGGCAAGGTGGCACTGTTACTGCCAGCGGCATGAGAGTAAGCCTCGGACTGGGTAAAGAACAGCTTTCCACCAGCTATTGTAAACTGTCCGATAACCTCACCGTTCTGCTCTACCTGTGCTCCGCTGACAATACTGTCAATCGCCGGCATCTCAGGCAACTCTACGCTGTGCGAAGGAACAACCGTCTGCAGCGTGTCATTATCGGAACTGCTGACCGAACCATGGTAACTGGCCTTGGGCGCAATCACCGCTGTGGTGGTTGCCGTAGCGGTGTCGCCGTCACCGTCTGTCACCGTAAAGGTAAATGCGTAGCTTGTGCCGGTGCCAGAGTCAGGAACGCCATCATAGCTGAAGTTCCCGCTTGCACCGTCAAGGGTGAGAGTGCTGCTGTCACTGAAGGTAAAGATGTAGTTGCCGTCCTCGCCCTTCACCCCTTCAGCAGACATGTTGTTCAGGCTGACCGTAACACTCTTCTCGCCGTCAGCGCCAAACGTCATATCCACAGATCCCGTCACGGCTGTGCCATAGGAACCGGTCGCCTGCGTATCAATGCTGATAGACGGCCCGTCGTCCTCGATGGTCACGGTCACGTCCAGCTTGGTCGCGTTGCCGTTGGCGTCTGTGACATCGAAGGACACGGACGGGAACGTATGGCTGGCTTCGCCTTCGTCATGCGTATAGGCGCTGTCCTGCGTGAAAATAAGACTTCTGCCGTCAGCGCTCAGGCTGAAATGACCATAGGTTATCGTCGCGTTCACCGCATCCACCGACGCCTGCGTCAGCGTCACACCCGCCGCAAGCTCCAGCGTCATGCTGTCACTGCCCACGGACGCCACATCCGCATCCTGCGTGGTGAACGTCATGCCTGCAGGCTTGACCGTGGAGTCTTCAACCTCCACCGTCAGCGTCGCTTCCTGGCTGTCTCCGTCCGCATCCCTGATGCTGAACGTAAAGCTGTCACTACCGTCCTTGTTGGGCCTGGCTGTGTAGGTATAGGTGCCGTCGGCACGCACCGTCAGCGTGCCGTACTCGCCCGTTACCTCCACCGTATTGCCCTCCGTCAACGCCAGCACCGTGCCGTTCACGGTGATCTGCTGCACAGCAGGCAAGTCTGCGCCAAAGTCATGCACCCAGCTGCCGTTAGCCGACGTCGTCCCGGAATCGACAGCCTCACCAAGCCCTGTCACGCTGATAGACGGCCCGTCGTCTCTGATATTCACACTGATCGTACCGGTAAGCGGCGTGCCGTCTTTGTCATCCACCTTGATGCCAAAGCTATCCGCAGCCTCTGCGGTCTCATTCGGGGTAGCCGCATCAGCATGATCATAGGCCGTGGTCTGCTTGTATTCATAAAAAATCGTTACATTGTTATTCTCGCTATCGTTAACCCAGACAGACAGCTCTCCATACTCGCCCTGGATGACCGCCACAGAATCCTCGCCCCCGGCGCTCCACTTCATACCGTCATAGGTAAAATTGAGGAGCTTATCGCCATGCGTAACGGTAATGGTGGTCTCCGCATTTTCACCGTGCAGGTCAACGACAACGCTTTGTATGACAGATCCGCCCACACCGTCACCTGGCTCCTGCCCGGCCTGACTGCCGGTACTGATGTACGATTCGTCCGTCGTGACGGTTTCATGGATTTCATCTGCCCCGTATTGGCCGTTATACGTCGGATGAAAGTCCTGTTTGACGGTAATGGTGTCCGTTGTGGAGTCTCCGTCTCCATCTGTGGCAACGACCGTGAAGATCTTGTCCCCAAAAGTTACATCTTCTGTGCCATGTGTGTAGGTATAGGCATAGGCTCCCTCAGCATCGCCTTTGGAAAGGGTGAGCGTTCCCCCGCCATCAAAGGCAAGCGTCACTGTCTCTCCCTGAGCCAGTTTCTCCAGATCGACGGACTGACCGTCTATGGTAAGACTTTGCGTTTCCGCCGGGCCGTCCGCGTTGAAATCAACCGTGAACGTGCCCGAGACACTGCTGTCAGCCGTGTCATATTCGCCAGACGTCGCCTGCGGCGTCACACTCAGCTGTGGTCCGTCGTCCGTAACAGTGAGGTTCAAGTCAAGTTCGGCGCTGCTGCTGTCGCCGTCCTTGTCCGTCACCGTCAGTTTCACGCCAATGCCGTGAATGGACAGCGTATCGGTATTCTGCGCATCATGATACAGGGGCTTCAACAGCTCCACCGTTACGCTGCCCTGAGCGTCAACACGAACCATGAAGACCGGCTCGCCTGTCTCGCCAGCCGTCCCCACGATGACACTTCTGCCCTCGCCGTCTACGCCGGAACCCAGCGTCACAGGAACTGCCTTGCCATCCACGATGGCCATGAGCCCCTTGTTGGCCTCGCCGGCGTTATCAGACAGCGTAAGTTCATAGTTCTGGCTCTGCATGCCGTCCGCACCAGGGTTGATCTGAAATTGATCGCTGACAGACACGGACACTGAAGCGCCGTCCCTGATGGCGGCTTCATCCATCCCCATGTCAATAGTACCCTGGTTTACCGTCACCTGCGGCACGTCGTCGTGCACTTCCACCACAAGCGAGCCCCTTGCCATATCGCCCGTGGCGTCCGTCACAGTGATGGCAAATTCACCTTTCAGGCTGGCGTCCGTCTCCGCATCGGTGCCATGCTGCTGATTGCCTCCGGTAAGCTCGTAATCGTACTGCACCGTCCACTTGCCATCCTCAAGGCTGGCGCTCACGTTGGAAAGCTGCACACCGTGCACAGACTGTGCTGTTCCGCTGATCAAAGCCTCGTCACCGGCAATGGAGATCGTGAAGCCACCCACTTCGATCGTGCCGTCTTCACCGTGCAGGTAGACAGTAAAGGAGCCGCTGCCGCTCTGGGCATGGCTTTCCCCACCGTGTTCAGGCTGTACGCCTTCGTCCACCACAATGTCGGCTCCACCTGTAGTGGGCTTTTCCACTGTTACCACAGGCACGATTGTATCACCCGTGATGGCGATGGTCAGCACGGCTTCCGACGTATCGCCGTCTGTGTCAGTAATGGTGTAGGTAAAGGTCTCCGTATAGACCTGCCCATTAGGCACATCCACATCAGGATCCAGCCGATAGGCATAGGTGCCGTCCGCCTGCAGCGTCAACTGGCCGTACTGGCCGCTCACAGGATTTCCCAGTGTGCCGCCCTTGATGGACGTTACCGTCTCATGCAGGGGGGCGTCCGCACCAAACACGTCGTTGGTCAAGACGTTGCCCCAGCTGCCTCCCGCCTGCGCCTGCGCTTCAGTTAAGGAAACACTGTCCGCCTTGGCCGTGGGCACGTCGTCCACGATGTTCACGGTGATGGTACCGCCTGCCGTGCTGCCGTCCACGTCCGTCACGGTCACGGTCAGATCATGGGAAACATGGTCCTTTCCGGGGTCGCCGTGCTCCGTGGTGTTGTCTTTCAGCGCATAGGAAAATTTCAGCTCGCCCGTGGCTGCGTCAAAGCCTGTCACCGTCAGCACGCCCTCATCCGTGGGAACCGTATTGCCCGTCAGCACGCCGTTTTCATACACGGTCACGTTGCCGATAGCGATGCTGGCCACCCCGTCAGGCGCACTGATGGAAAGCGAACCTTCGGCCGTGGTGGGCGCACCGGACTGACCGGCCTGAGAACCGCCTGCAAGGCCGGACTCGTGTACCGTCAGCGTATCAGAGCCTGCAGAAGGATCGGAAGGTTCGATGACGATACCGTTGTCCACACCGTTGATGGTAATGGTCAGCGAGCCTTCAGCCACGTCGCCGTCCGCGTCCGTATAGGTATAGGTAAATTCTTCCGTCAGCGTCTGACCGTCGGAAAGTGTCTTCACCGCCTCGTTATTGTTATCCAGCGTGTAGCTGTAGGTACCATCGGCGTTCAGGGTAATGGAGCCGTACTGGCCCTGTTGTGCCGGATTCGTCCAGGCGAAGTTCGCCCCGTCCGCACCGGCTACCGCGCCGTCAAGCGCGCTGCCGGTGACGGCCGCAGCATCCCCTTCTGTCACGCTCTGCGTAAAGCTCTTGATGGTGGGCACGTCGTCAGTGATCACCACGCTCACGACACCGGAACCGGTCGAACCATCCCTGTCCGTCACTGTTACCACGAGATCATGAGCGATACTGTCTGCGCCAGCGCCCTTGTGCTCCTGTGTAGCCTGGGTAAGATGGAAGGCATAGTCCAGCCGTCCACTGGCAGCGTCAAAGCCCGTCACTTCCAGATAGCCTTCATCCGTAGGCACCGTCGCGCCCGTCAGCGTGCCGTTAAAGACCACAACCCCGCCGATCACAATGGATGACACGCCATCCGGCGCACCAACAAGCATGAAGCCATTGGCCGTTACCGGTGCATGCTCGCGCAGCCCCGCCTCATTCACGGTGAGCACATCACGTGCAGCCACGGCAGCGTCTCCGCCGTCATGCGGATTGTCGGGGTTGTCAATGACAGGTGTATTTCCGTCAATATGGCCGGGATTGCCGGGGGTAACTGTCACGCTGTAGTCAATGTCATCTCCGGAGGTCGTAGCCCCTCCGTCCGTCTCGGGAGTCACGTCACCACCGGGCCAGCCAATGTCAAGCCCTCCCAGACGATCCAGCCCATCCAGGAGATCGCCCGTCACATAATCGTGAAACCGGTTGCCATTGCTTTGTGCGCCGGCCCGGGACGGACCTGCTGCAGGCATGAGATCGGGCTCGTTCATGGCCATAAAGAAGTCTTCGCCCGCAATCTCTGCGCCATCCACTTCAAAGGAGGGCATCGTATCCTTGGAATAGGTAGTATAGAAGTCCTGCAGACGCAGCACGGCTCCGTCCTCAAAGGTCAGCAACAAGTCGTCGCCTGCACGGGAAAGCACAGCCGTGTCAGCAGGAAAATCAAAAATGAAGTGGCCATCCGGCGCACTGAGGATGGTTTGTGAAGCCTGGGCTTCAGGCTTGGCAAGATGAATATTGGCCATAACGGACTCCCGTATGTTCATGCAAAAGGCGAAAGCAAGCGAGAATACAGGCAGTCCGGATGGGTGCAAAAACTCGCTTCGCTGACAGGGCGAAACAGGCTCTTACACAACAAGGCGGGGGAAAATGCAATTGTGCATAAAAAAACCTGCCGCACCCGGGCCGCTTACACATATGAAATGGCTGAAGCCATCTTCAGGCAAGCTCCTCGTCTCCGGCAGGAACTCTGCGGGCGCTCCTTCAATGAGCACCCGATGTTTTTTCATATCCCACAAGCTATTTCTCTGTCAATCCTATCCGATACAAGGTCTGCAAGGCAGTCGTACTCCGTTCCCTCTTCTCCAGCCGAAAAGGCTAAAGGAGCACCCTGCATGTCTGACGGCTGCCTCCGGTTTTCACCACGCACGACTGGTCATGGCCATTTGCGGGCGTCAGAGACGCCGCACATACCAGGTACGAAACTTCACTCCTGTATCCAGAACTGTGCCCAACGTGCTGCGCGGCAATACCCCGGATCATCTTCTCAGCCGCATGGTGCCAGACTCTGACTGTATGAGGGCCTGCACTCTCCCCTGTCCGCTCAGAGCCGGATGCAACGTATAGAGAATGGCTCAGGCATAAGCGTTGTATACCTTCTGCTGAACTCTTGGCGTAAAAGCGAAACGGCGTTTCCGACGGCTACCGGCCATGGGACAAGAAAAGGACATCCTCATTCCTCTGAGCAGCCAGGTACTTTCGTCACCGAGTCTATTCTAAATGAAACTCTATTGGTTGTGTAACAAGAACTTTTGATTGTGTCATACAGATGAAAACCTGTACTGGCAATCTTCATAGGCGTTCAGAAACTATCCTTTCAGGCATGTATAGCCGTTTTGTTATCTGGCAATGCAAAATCGACTGACACGAGCCCTGCTGCAACGAAATGTTTCTCAACGGCATATTCCACAGGGTACAGTAGCTATAAAATGAGCTTAATAAATTTTATTTAGGCTCTAAATAACTATTATACAGTTACTATATATGCACATTACACTATATAAGTATATTCAGAAGTTATTCTCATGCTGAAAAAACTGAAAATAATTTGCAATGGCGTACTTGACTTTTCTTGCAGATACGAGTTCTATACTCTATATAGCATATATACATAGTTTGCCAATTCTGAATGCCACAACAAGAATTTTTCTCTTGAATACAGCTTCAGACTAAAATGGCATAAACATAATTTCTTTACTATTCATAACATGTTTCCATAGAACACTTTGCATCAAATATAATTTGAAAGATTGTCCTTATGACACAAGGGATGTGCCAAAAGGGGGGGCACACAGGAAAACGTCATTCAATAGTAACGCTGCCTCATCAGCAGATACCAACAAAACGTCAAAACAGATCTTACAACTGGAGGAATGAAGTATGTCTTTGACGGTACTTGCACAAATTATCATGGTGCTGACTCTGGTGATCATGATTACAGGCAAAACGCCTATCTACATGACGGCCATCATTGGCGCCACAATCTCGGCACTTGTGGCTGGATTCCCGCTTGCCGGCAATGCTGAGGTGACCATCGCCAGCATGATCAACTCGGGCCTCAACCCGGTTATCGCTGACATGACTGGTATCCTCCTCTTCATCGGCATCATGGAAGCTGCCGGCTTCTTTGATGTCATCATTCGTGACATCGTCCGCGTGGGCAACCGCATCGGCGGAGGCCCCGGCGTTGTGACCGCCGGCGGTATCGCCGCAGGTCTCATCGGCGCTCTGACCGGCTTCACACAGCCAGTCATCACCGCCGTCATCACCGGCCCTGCCGCCGTCCGTCTGGGTGTTGACCCCAACAAGGCGGCCGCCATTCAAGGCCACGCCGGCCATATCGGCAACCTGTTCGGCTTCACGCACCCCACCCAGGTGGCCATCATTGCCACGGCAGGCCTGTCGTTCGGCCTGTTCAACATCCTTGGCCTTATCGCCGCTCTTTCAGTCTTTGCCATGAGTTACTTCCGCCTCACGCGCGATATGAAGGCCAAGGGCATCACCATGACGGCTGAAGAAAATGCCGCCATTCTGAAAGACTTTGAAGCCAAGGAATACCACGCCACCTCGGCGCAGGCCTTTGCTCCCTTCATCGTGCTGGTCATCGGCTTCGTGCTCGGCTTCCCCATTTTCCTGGTGGGCCTGATCGCCGGTATCTTCACCATGATTCTGGCCAAGCGCGATCCCAAGCAGTCTGAACAGGAAATGATGAAGGGCGTGGGCCGTATTGCCACCCCGCTGGTGGCGACCATCGGTTTCCTGTTCCTTTCCACGGTCATCCGCAACATCGGCCTCGTGCAGGTCATTGCCGATCTGCTCAAGCCCGTTCTGTCTGTCGCGCCCATACAGATCATGTTCCTTGTGGCCATGCTCACCGCTCTGCTGACGCAGTCCTACGGCGCTTCCGCCGCCATCATCCTGCCTTTCCTGCAAATCGTCATCCAGGCCGGCGGTGATCCCTTTGCGGCCGGTTTTGCCGCCGCTTCAGCCGGCGCGCTGACACAGTACTTCCTGACCGGCGGGCCCGTGGCTGCTCTGGCTACCGTTATCCCCGTCATCCCCGGTTCGGAACTGAAGCCCGCCAATCTGTTCCAGCGTCCGTCCATTCTGTTCGGCCTGCTGGTGGCCCTGGTGATCTCCACGCTGCTTGGCATGTAATTGTCTTGCCGTGACGGGCGGGCTGCCGGCCAGCGCCAAAAGCCCGCCTTTTGTCAGGCATCCTTATCATCCAATCTGCTTCGGCGGACGCTACGGCGTCCGCCAGGACAACGACCAAACCGCGTTTCCCCGCAACAGACGGGCGGCGTTGAAACCTCTCCTTCAAAAGCAGCCTGGTCAGATATGACATGACGGCGCAACGCGTTTGCCAGGAGACGAACATGCATCTTTCGCTAAGCACTCAAAAACAAGGCGTTCTCGGTATTTCGGGTCATGCCGGCTGCGGCCATGCACACAGCAACGACGGCTTTGTGCAGGACGATTCCGGAGGGCTGGCTGCTGTACTGGCCATTTTTCAGGAAGCCACAGTGCTTTCGCTCGAAATCCGCAGCGTACGGGCCAAAGTGGGACGTGACGGCTATTTCGAGGTAGAAACCGTCAGCGGCGGCACAGGGCGCTGCTCGGCCCGGCGCGGCATTACTCCGAGTGAAGCCCGGCTGGCGCACTATGTGGAAGGCCAGCAGGCCATCCGCACACAGGCCCTTGCTGAGGCGGCCTTCGGCCGTATCTACGGACAAGGCGCCATGGAGCCTGCCGTGGCGCTCCAGGCTGCCATGGCCAATGCGGCGCTGGACAGCTTCGCGCGCAACTTCCCCGAGTCCTTCCACGCGGCGCCGGAGGGTATCGAGGGCAACTGCGGCCTGATTGCCGGTGCCGTGATCGATTTTGACGGTATCCCGGTGTCGGTCATGGGCGTTTGCAACGCCACAGAAGGGGGGCTTGGCCCCAACGAAGATCTGGAGGGCAACGCCTGCCTTTATGGCAAACGTCCGGTGATGGAAGCACTGGGACTCCATGCCCTGCCAACCTTCGTTGTGGAGGGCAAGGTGTTTGTGCTGCCCCTGTGCGGCACGTTCGACAAGCCTCACTTTGTGGTCCGCGCCTTTGCGGACGATGATAACGTGGTGGTGGCTGAAGCGTACCTGGCCGCGCTGGAAAAACTGGGCTATCCTGCGGTGTACCCTCGTGAAGCCCTCAAACGCGTTCCCGGCGCTCTGCGCGCCATGACCAGGAACATGGGAGAACGGCTTGCCGCGCTGGCACAGCGTGTGGCTGAGGCCACAACAGGCCGCGACAAGGTCAATGCCGTGGCCAGCCTGATCCAGGTTGCCAGTCAGGACGCCGGCGGGGTGACATTCATGAGCGATGCTCTGCACGCGTTCGTGGGCGGCCCCGGCAGCATGCCTGGCAGCAGCGCCGTGTTGAGCCTGTTCATGCCGCAAAGCTATATTGATGAATACGTTATCCCGGCTTTGACGGAAGAAGACGTGCAGCGCTATGTCAGAGTCATCAAACATGCAGTGCCCGTACTGCATGCGCGCCTTGACGAGGCGTGCAGCATCCTGAAGGCGCGCGGATGCCGCGAAAAACTGGAACCATACGGCGGCTAGAGCGCGTTGCCATTGAAAAGGCAGGACGCGAAGCGACTGCACCACGCAGCCCGGCCAAAAGTGAACTTAACACCGCGCTGTTTGCGCGAAACGACAGGCCGTATGGTCTGAAACGCGAAGCGTTTCAAACTGAACGGGCTCCAGCCCGGTGCGCAGCGCTGAGAACGGCCTGTACCCAGGACTGTTTTATAAAAAGAAAGAAGGTGTTACCATGTCTCGGAAAAAAGTCATCGTATTTACGACCGGCGGCACCATTGCCATGAAATTCGACCCGGTCAAAGGCGTCGTCCCCGCCGTCAGCGGCGAGGATCTTGTGGCGGCCGTGCCCGGACTCGACAAGGTGTGCGACGTGGAGGTGCGCGAATTTGCAAACATCCCCAGCCCGCACATGACCCCTGAACTGATGTTCGACCTGTCGGCAATGATCCGCAAGGCCCTGGCTGAGCCGGATGTGGCGGGAGCCGTTGTCACCCACGGAACCGACACGGTGGAGGAAACTTCCTACTTCCTCGACCTGACCATTGACAGCGACAAGCCTGTCTGCCTGACCGCAGCCATGCGTTCGGCCGCCGAGATCAGCCCTGACGGCCCCAAAAACATCCTGTGCGCCGTCAAGGCCGCGGCAGCTGACGCAACGCGCGGCATCGGCAGTGTGGTCGTCCTGAATGAAGAAATTCACGCCGCCCGTGAAGTCATGAAAACCCACTCGGCCAACCCCGCCACCTTCCAGTCGCCCTGGTGGGGGCCCATTGGCTATGTGGATGAAGACCGTGTGATCCTTCGCCGCGCACCGCTTGACCGGCAGCATATCCTGCCGGCATCGCTCCATGGACCGGTCGACGTCATCAAAATGATGACCGGCTCTGACTCAGCCTATATTGACTTTGCCATCGGACGCGGCGCCAGGGGCATTGTGATTGAAGGCTTTGGCCGCGGCAATCTCCCTGTGGGCAGCATGGCGGGCATTGAGCGGGCCATCAAGGCCGGCATTCCCGTGGTGCTGACGACCCGCACTCCGGGCGGCCGTGTCCTCGACGTGTACGGCTATCCGGGCGGCGTCAAGACAACCAAAGCCATGGGCATCATCCTGGGCGGCGAACTCAGTGCGGCCAAGGCCCGGCTGAAGCTGCTCCTGCTGGTCAGCCGCCATCCGGATCAGAAACCTGATCGCGACGAGCTGCAGAGCTGGTTTGACGAATAACGCCGCTGTTCCGGGAGCCCGGCCTGTCTTTTCTGAATCAGACAATCCCGGGACAACATCCGATATGTAACTATGACAGCGGGGAAAGCGGACACCCTTGCAAGGCGTCCCTTTCCCCGCTGTGCATTCCATTGCGAACCGGCTCCGTCAGCCCTGCAGAAAAACAACGGCACTGCGTCAAAACCGTTCCAGAATTCTTTGCTGCAAGCGCATCCTGCTTTCTGTGCAGGTGTGTCCGGCATCCTTTTCCGGCCTGCCCCGCACACAAAACGCCGTCACGCCATCCGGCAGGCGTGCATGCAGCCAGCTTGCCGCCTAGGCAGGCGCAACCAGGGGCTGTGCAGCCTCCCTCCACCGGAAGCCCCAGGCAGACCCACGGGCGGTGTTCCAGCAACTTTCATCTGCAGGGCTGGATTGACGCGCACTCTCTCCCTGCTGGCGCGGATCCGCAGGCAGTGCAGACTGTCTCTCAGCGACAGGCGGCAGACCAGCACAACAGTGCGGGCGCTCGAGGGCCGTACCGGTCTGTATCGCAACTTGCTCGTTCGTCCCCCGGTACGGCAGGGATCGACTTTCTACAGGGTGCTGCTCTGGCCGCGCAGCTTGCCGGTGACGGCGGCAAACTCCGCGGCAAGCCGTTCGTCATACAGGAGCGAAAGTTCAGGCGGCTGGAATGTGACCAGGCTGAAAAAGCCCTCTTCAGAGGCGCGGATCAGGTTCAGCAACTCTGTACTGACCTTGACTGTGTGATAGGTATTGACAGCCACGTTGAAACTCTGCTGCGTTTTTTGATACAGCGCCCTCAGCTGACGAACTTCCCTGTCCAAGTACTTTTCATAAAGGTTAAGAACTTCTGTAACGCGCTTCTGGGACAGGATGTTTCTTCTGACAATTTCCGCGTCGTGCGGGGACAAATCCTGCGCTGCCAGCTGACGCGCTTTCTGATAGTTGGCTTCGTTCTCCTCACGCAGCGCCTGCAGGCGGGGCAGGTACTGCCCTTCCACCTGCTCAACAGCGTTTTCCAGAGCATACAGATAGACGCCAAGCCCCATCATGTAAACGCCTGTGTAGGTTTGCAGCATCTCCACAGGCGAGTCGGGCTCTGCAATTTTGACGCATATTTCCTGATGAATCCGCTTCAGGTTTTCGGCTACGCCCATGACTGAGGCTTTCTCGGGGGCGTCGACAATGGCCAGCAACTGATCGAACTGTTCCCGTGAAAGGGCAATGCCCTTCTCCCGCATGCGCAGATACACGGTTTCCTTCTCCTGTTCGAACGCGCTTTGCAGCCGGGCTATTTCGTCCTGCAATTTGGCAATGTCACGCTGAATGCTTTCCTGCGTGTGTGCCAGTGGATTCCAGGACGCTTCAGGGGCAGCAACGCTCTTTGTCTTCAGCTCGACAATGTCCGCTTTCTTTTCCGCTATCTCGGCGGCCACAGCGCTCTGTCTGTGCAGGAGATCCGTCAGGGAAGACCCGGCCAGGATGGTAAAGCATTCATCCAGAATTCTCGGGAATCTGGCATCCCTGAACGTCAGGACTTCTGACAGCGAACGCTCGCTCAGCTCCTTGCCAGACGCAATCAGTTCCGCTCCTTCAGTCAGCAGCGGGATGGAATCGTTCCACAACTCACTGAAGGATCTTTCGGCGTGCGCGGGTGCAGTCTGCAGGCATACCGCCAGCAGGACTGCAGCGATGGCAGCTTTCATAGGCACCTCTTTCTTGAAGACATCCGCTGTCCCTTACGCCCGGGCTATGCGGCTGAAGCATGGCAGGCAGATTGCCACACGCTGTCGTGCGCCAGCCCGGTACTTCCCCTTCGTCAGGACCGCCACAGCTGGCCTGCAAAAACACGTTGCCGGCCGGGATGTGTCAGCGCTGCCTGACCCGGCCTGCTACAAAAGCGCCGTCCCTGTTGGGCTCCTCCGCCTGTCCCCGGACAACGTAAGGCAGAAGACAGGCAGACCGTCCATGCCTGCACGCCTGTTATCCATGACGCAGCCACCGGTGGGACCCAAAGGCACCGGAGCGTGTTCCATTGGAAAAGGCAAAACTCGAGACGGCAGCACAGCGCCGCCCCGACCCAAGGTGAGTGGGAAAAACGTGTTTTTCCCGCGAAACGACAGGCCGCATGGCTTGAAACGCGCAGTGCTGTAAACTGAAAATACGTTCACGACGTGCTGCCAGTCAGACAGGCCCTGCAGGCTTCCTGTGTTGTCAGCCTGCTCACGGAGTCCTTTGCCCGGCCTCAGGCTCAGGTGCCCGGTTCCTCTGGAGACGGCGTCCTGTCCGAACCGTCTGCCGGTGACGGGGGTGCAGGCTGCAGCACCGCCGGCGTTTGCGGCCGGGCATCCTGCACTGACGGGGGCTGTGGCGCAGCCGGACGGACGGCAGGCTGCGACGCGTTCTGCGGGCTTTCCTTCTGTTCCACGTTTTTTTCAGGCTGTGCAGACTGGGCCGGTGCGGCGTCCTTTTCCTGGCGAACTTCAGACCGGGACGCGGCCTGTCCTGCGGTCTGAGCCCCTTCTGGCTGCCGGGACTCCGGGCGTTCAACCTGAGGCGGCATTTCAGTTTCGTCCTGCCGGGAGTCCGCCTGCTGCGCCACCTGCTGTCTTGCTGCCGACCTTTCCTGCCGGCGGTATGCGCGAACGTCCCGGTTATGGCCGGACAGCGAAGCGTTAAAACGGTGGGAACCATCCCCGCTGGCAACAAAATACAGATAGTCGTGCTCCTCAGGATTCATGGCTGCCTTAAGGCAGGCCAGACCAGGCGAGCAGATGGGACCTGGCGGCAGGCCGGGATGCTTGTAGGTGTTGTACAGGTTGTCGGCATTATTGAGCTGGCTGCGTCGCAATGGCGGCACAAATTCCTGTCCGATGCCGTAGATGACGGTCGGATCCGCCTGCAGCAGCATTCCGCGCCGCAACCGGTTCTCATACACGCCAGCGACTCTGTCCCGCTCGGCAGGCACGCTGGTTTCCTTTTCCACAATGGAAGCCAGCGTTACGATCTTGCGCACAAGCTCCCTGCCTCCCGGCCCGGGGCGTTTGCCCTCCGGCCAGAGCGCAGCGCTTTTGCGCCAGAACGTGTCAAT
>CALUZP010000018.1 GCA_944325325.1 uncultured Desulfovibrionaceae bacterium | reverse complement strand
GCATCATATCACAGGCAAGGCTGTGGCCCTGGCCGAAGAACGCGGTATCCGGCTCGAACAGCTGCCACTGGCCGATCTCAAAAACCTGTGCGACCGCATTGGTGAAGACGTCTACACAGTGCTGGACTATGACGCCGCCGTGGCACGCCGCAACGCTCCCGGTGGCACAGGTCCGGCCTCTGTCGCTGCCCAGATGGAAAAACTGGAGCGCTGGCTGGCAGACAACGCGTAGGAGCCTGCTCTCATTTTACTGTACAAGGCGTGGAGAAAAGACCAAATAAGACCAGAAAAATGCCGCAGCAAACTTGTTGCGGCAGCTTATCATGCGTCCATACCTTTTCAAGCGTCAGAATGAAATTCATCAACGTTATTGCGTTGCTGTATGCTTCTTTCCTTACGCCTGAAGAGGTATGCCGGAAATGAGATAGAAATAGATATGAAGAAGTAGCAGGAGCATCACCCAGGCATTGAGACTGTCGTGATGCTCCATTTCCTTCATGGCCCTGTCCATAAGAAAGCTGCATGGCATCCGGTCGAAAACTTTCAGAAACTGTTTGTACTCAACGCCTTTCACCCCCTTTCCAGAAAGAGGCTAGAGCGTTTTGCCATTGAAAAAGGCGGAACGTGAGGCTGCAGCACAGCGCCGCCCAACCAAAAGTGAGCGGAAAACCGCGGTGTTTTCCGCGAAACGACAGACCGTATAGTTTGAAACGCAAAGCGTTTCAAACTAAAAACGCTCTAGAGTGACGGACTTTCCGCTGTGATAGGACTCAATCACCAATAGGCTTATCCTGTTTGTTGATTCACGCCATGAAACAAGTCCGGCTCCCGGTTATCAACAATCACCTGATAGCAACAGGTATTAAACACTCGACAAGTCCCACACACCAAGATGTCACCCTGTGGAGCAGGCTTGGAGCGTGAGACTCTCCCGACGTCATCCCCGCACCCCCCTCCAGTGCAAACACGGCACACGCCTGCACCATAATCAATCGCTTCAGGCGTGCGCACATTTTCAAGAGGCACGACGGCGCAGCATTCTGATCGAAAAAATAAACGGTTCGGGATGGAAGCAGAAAGAACTGGGAGGGAAGAAGGAGCCCCCCCTTTTCAAAGGGGGTGCCGCCTTCCACCCGGAGAAAGAAGCCATACGGCAAAAAGCGAAGCTGTGGCTATACTATAGTGTAGCGGGATTCGGGCTTTCAGACTGCCACCAGTGCAGCCCCATGCACAGCACGGCAGCTGTTTCCCAACGCAGCACCCGTTCACCGAGGGAAAAGGGCACGAAGCCTGCGGCCTTAAGATTTTCAGCCTCGGCCGGGGCGAAACCGCCCTCGGGACCGATGACACACAAGGTCAGGCCCGGGCGGGCCAGATCGCCGGCTTCAAGGTGGCGTGAGGGTCCAAGGGTATTTTCGAGCAGCACATGGCGCTGGCTGACTTGTTTGTCTGTCGCGGCAGCGATGAGTTCCCGCACGCCGCCAGGCAGGGTACGCAGGGACGGCAGCCACGGGTTGTGGCACTGCTTGACGCCGGCGATGAGCTGTGCGCGCCAGGTTTCCTTTGGCGTTTCAGGCACGGGGAACTGCGAACGCTCTGCCTGCCAGAACCATACGGCTGCCGCACCAAACTCCACGGACTTTTCGAAAATCCAGCTGCGTCGGGCGGCTTTCGTCCAGGCCGGGGCCAGAATCAGGCCGGATTGGGGCTTCGGGTGCATCCAGACATCCAGCTGCCGCAGAGTCACCTGGTTTCGCCCGCAGCGGTCAATACGGAAGGCTCCTTCACGGCCCTGGCCATCCAGCAGGCGCACGTCCGCGCCTTCACGCAGGCGCAGGACGCGCAGCAGATGGTGCGCGTCATCCCCTGTCAGTTCACAGGTTTCCCCCCAAGCCTCAGGCGCCAGGAAAAAAGTACGGGGATCCGACCAGTCGTATCCCCTATCCAACTCGGCTTGCGGCATACCGTCCTCCATCTTGATTCCGCTGTGCAGGCTCCAGGTCCTGCCCGATAGCGCACTCTTCATGATGCAGCCTGGTGAGCAGATCTGAAAGCGACTCCGCTGTAACCCGCCAGGCCAGTACCAGGAATACGCCAGAAAGGGCTTTAACGCGGATATAGTAAAAAGTGCCGTCTCGTTATAAGCAGCCTGCTGTAATGGTGCCAGCCCCCTGCAGAGCAAACCGACGGGAACGACACAGCAGTTCTACCCACACGGGGGACGCACATGCAACGTTTGATACAGGCAGAGCATGCCGCTGTTGCCACAGCGGTTACAGCCGCGTCTGGAGACAAAACGGTCTTGAAAACTGCCCTCTTTTCTCCTTGTGCGGACAACGTGCCTTCTGCGCTCCGGTTCTGACTCTGTATCCTCCGGAAAGATGCCGGGACTAACCGGCCGGCACGCTATCGCAAGGCCGAAGCCCGCCTGCGCCCTGAACGTACCGGCTGCTGTCGCGTCCACGTCAGGCAGACTGTGCCGTGCTGCTCCTGCGGGACTTGCGGATAGCCTTGATTTCGTCAAACAGGCTGACAAGCCGGAAATAGGCCTTGCGTACTTCCTTGCCACGCGGCGTGAGATCCGGCTCGCTGCGTTCGACATACATGCGGCACAGGTAGCGATCGTCAAGCATTTTTTCCACAATTTCGATGAGTGGATCGATGAGCGTGTCAAAATAGTTGGCCAGATCGAACTTGAGGTTATGCAGCAGCTTGACGGCCTCATCGAGCATTTCAAGATAGCTCAGCTGGCGCCCCTTGTACTTGCGCTCGGCAATATCCGCCAGTTCGTGCAACCGACGCGCCTGCCGGATATAGGCATATACGGAGCGGACTTCCTGCACCACATCGCCAAGCGGCGTGCCAAGCGCGTCCTGCACTTCCGCGGGGTTGAGGTAGCCGTCGAGCACCCGGGTCACGCCGGCATAGAATTCCTCGCTGTACCCGATAATACGACGCTGGTTCTTGACCAGCCAGGCGTGCAGCACCTTGAGGCGCTTTTCAGCGGTTTCGGTGCTTTCAACCACTTCGGAGCGATGATAGATCATGCGGCCAACATATTCGCCACGCACGATGTCATTGAGGCGCAGCAGCATGGTGCTGCTGTCGCGGATCACACTGAACCCGCTCAGATTCTTGCCGGTCAGGGGGTGAATGACTTCCTGGGTGGCCACTGACAACGCACGGTCCTGCCGGATGTTCGTGGCGTGGAAGCTGTGCTGCTTATAGACGACACGCAGAAGCACCACCAAACGTTGTCTGTCCACAAAACAACCGGCCCTGTCGAGCTGTTCGATAAGATCGGTTCGTTCGGGATCGACTTTGACCAGTGCCACTTTTTCGACCTTGGGATAGCGCCGCGGGCTTGTACCGTCGTTCCAGATGGTGGACAGCACGCGATCCGACTGTCCCAGCGTGCGCACCATGAAACGTTCACCGAGCTTGTGCAGACGTCTGGCAAATACAGCCGATGATGTCCGGCGCTCCGACGCCACAGGAAACCCATACAGCTCCATCAGGAACTGGTTCACAAACATGCGGTTGCGTTCATAAAGCGCGTTGTCGCCCATTTTGAACTTGCCGATTTGCAGGCCGAACCGCTTGAGTTCGCCATCAAAGTCAGACGGGAACGACGCAAACACGCCCATCAGGTGATACTGCCCCAGCGGATCACGCGCAAAGACCTGAGCCCTGTCCATCTCCACCAGATAGGGCAACAACGCCGGATAGACATGCAGGGATGTCACATCCTCACGATGAAACTGATCACGGAACGATGTCTGAATCTTCTTGGGCAGCCGCGCCATGATGGTCTGCATGTTGCCAGTCGTCACATGGTTTTCAAGTGGACAGCAATCACCCTTGGCCTGATTCACCACGTCCACGACAGGATGCAGGATGTCATATTGGAAGATTTCACTGAAGCTTTCAAGTTCCCGATCAAAGGCGATCATGGAAAATCCAGGAAGATCCTTATACTCCCACAACTCGCACTCAAACGGGGGCATCAGATCCCTGGAGTCGACAAGCGGATAGCGCGCATCCTGCTCCTCATAGGCGCGCAAAAGACAGTAACGAATTTGAACTGCGTCAAGAAATTCCTTGAGGCGCGGCAATGTTGCGACATCGAGCTCCTGTTCGATTCTCTCGTTCGTAAAAGCAAACTCGCCCTCGCTGAAAGCCTCCGCCCATGAGAACTCCATAAGCAAACCCACCGTTCGTTATGACGCAACGACCAGCCCTTGCGCGCGTCAGACTCTCTCTCCTGTTCCTGCTAGACTTCTAGTCTATAAGACATGCAGACGCACTTGTCCATTCCCGATACAAGATTTTCTGTATTCTCACTCCCCCGCGACCACCCAAGCCGGCAGTGCGCACAGCATCCAGTCATTCCTCCCAGTAAGGCTGATCCTGTCCATGCCGCAAATTTGGCGACGCTTTCTGCTGGATATGGACTCCCCAACATCGTAGCACCAGACCAGAGCACACAGAAAAACCAGTACCAAGAGGAAGTGCAACCGAATCCGACACGGCGTCCGCCCGGGACGACGGCTTACACAAACAACTCGGCCAGTCTGGCAGCCTGAGCTTCACCGTCTGTCCTGCGAATGTCGCCAGGCTCCTGCACGCCCGGAATCTCCACCTTGCCCACGATCTGGGCGCCCATCAGTTCAAAGCTCTTGTCGAACGCGATATTGAGCCCGTCAAACGTCTCCATGCCGCTATCAGCACAGCAGCTGATAAGCGCACAACGCTTGCCCGTGAAGCGCCGGCCTGCCACATAGAGCGCATACAGCTTGTCAATCAGCGCCTTGACCTTGGCCGGGAAGGTGTACCAGTACACAGGGCAGGCCAGCACAATGCCGTCGGCCTGCACAAGCGCGTCGGCCACCTTGTTAAAATCGTCGTCAAACGTGCAGGCCCTACCAGTGCTGTAACAGCTGTTGCAGGCGTGACATGGCCCGATGTCCAGTCTGGCCGCGTCAATCAGCACGACCTCAAGCCCTTTGGCCCGTGCAGCGGCGGCAAACGCTTCCGCCATGGCCACGCTGTTGCTCCCTTTTCTGAGACTGCCTGTAATCACAACCAGTTTGCTGCTCACAAAGAACTCCTTCATTAGGCCGAACGTTCCGCATCCTGTATATCCCCCGGCAAATTGCCCGCTTGACTGAGCTATCTGCAACGTGCTTCTGCCGTGCCGGCATGACGCCATCGACGCATACGCCTGGCATAAAGGACACGGCATCCGTTTCCGCGCCTGTCAGAAAACATTTCGCGCAGCCGGCACGTATCGTCAAGTCCCGGCAGCCCGCCAGACAGTTCCTGCATGCTTCAACTCAGGAAGCCTGATACGCAACGACGTGGTGCCCCACCATTCAGATCCTCCACGCTTCAGTACCGATTTGATGGCGGCACAAGGGAAACTTCACCGGGAGGGGCTGCCATATGCGGGCTGCCTCCTCTCTCCCAAAACCGTATACCCCGGCTGGAGCTCTACCTGTCACTGCACTAAACAGCACCCAAACGTCTTTGGAAAAAGACGGAAGTTTTCGGAAGTTGTTCCGCAGGGCCATCCCCACCTTCCTAAAAGTGTTCACTCATGTCAGCTGGAGCCATACACGCCACTCTTAATTCTCATGGATAGCGCCCAACCCCAAAGTGAGCTATGCTGCAGCAGCCATGGGCAGTATTTCGGCAACGGCCGCTTTGGCGCTTTCGGATCTGACCGGCCAGCTCCAGCCCGGGAAAACAGGCGTACGGCCGAGACTCTCCACACAAACCAGACCCTCGAGATGGACAGCCATGCCTGATTGGGGATCCCTGAAAAAAATCTTTAGAATAGGTCTAGATATATCTAATCCTGAACTGTAAGCTGGCGCTGCCAGACGCGTGCTACAGCGTCCCAGTGCGCTGCAAACTCCTCTCACGCACAGGGCTTCTACCAAATGCAACGTCGATACGCCTGACGGCCCGTACTCCTCAACAGAAGGAAAATGTCCATGCAGCTTTGCCGCATCATTCTGCTTGTCGCCGTATTCGTCCTGGTTACCCCTGAAACAGACGCACCGGCCACGCCCCAGCCCTGGCCTGTCCAGCCAACAGCGGCCCTCAACCGGCCTGCCCCAGATCATTCCGTGCTGCTGAAAACGGTCATCCTGATGCGGCACGGCGTTCGCGCCCCAACCCAGACGTCCGAAACCCTTCGGGAGTGGTCTGGCCGGCCCTGGCCCGCCTGGCCTGTGGCCCGTGGAGAACTTACCACGCGCGGCGCAGAACTGGTCAGACTGCTCTGGAAGACCGAAGGCGAACGACTGCGCGCACAGGGGCTGCTCCCCTCCGGCCGACTGAGCAAAGCCGACGTGCTGGTGCTGGCCGACCTGGATCAACGCACACGCGCCACCGCCCAGGCTCTCCTGCAGGGTCTTGCTCCCAGTCAGGATCTGCCCGTGCATGTGAACAACACTCCCGCCCCGGATCCTTTATTCCATCCGGTCAAAGCGCGTCTCTGCGCGTTTAACGCCGCCGCCATAGCCGCAGAGATCACGCCAGAACGCATCCATGCCCTTGCTGAAGACCTTGCACCACAGCTCGACGATCTGGGAAGC
>CALUZP010000017.1 GCA_944325325.1 uncultured Desulfovibrionaceae bacterium | reverse complement strand
CATGGCAGCAGCCTGACCTCCAGATCCAGTTCGATATGTCGTTCCCGCCAGACTGCCTGGCGGGCGCAGTCAATAAGTTCCAGAGCCTCCGTTGAGGTACCGTTGCCAAGATTGATGAGAAAGTTTGCGTGCATGGGCGAAAAAGCCATACCCCCGATCTGTTTTCCTTTGAATCCCAGCTCGTCCAGAAGCCGGCCGGCCGACAGTCCCGCCGGATTGGCAAAGGTGCAGCCGGCGCTGCAGGCCCGGACGGGCTGTGTAGCGGCCTTTTGCTGCAGATGCTGCCGCATGGTGTTCAGCACGGCTTCACGCGTTGAAGAGGTCAGGGCAAGTTCTACACTCAGAATCAGCATGTCGGGGCCATCATCTGGCAAAGTGGTATGCCGGTATGCCGCCTGCAGCTCTTCTCTGCCGACGTGGCTGTGTCCAGTCCGGGGCGAAAACACGTCAACGCTGGTCACGCAATCGGTAAAGCTGGTGCCGTAGGAACCGGCATTCATGCGCAAAGCGCCGCCAACTTCCCCAGGGATGCCTGCCAGACCTTCCAGCCCGGAAAATCCCCGTGCGGCGCACCAGGCCAGCAGCCGCGGCAGTGCACATCCGGCATTGACACGGATCTTACTCTGCCCCTGTGCGTTTCTGCCGGTGAACACGGGAGTCGGTTCTGTGCGCAGCTGAACCAGTGTGACGCCAAGGTCACCGTCTCTGGCCAGAATATTGCTGCCACGCCCGAGCATGAAGGGCACGCCGCCAAGCTGGGCCAGAGTTTCGCCTAAACGCGCGACATCTTCGTCTGACTCGGGGTGCACCAACGCCACAGCCCGTCCGCCAAGGCGGATCGTAGTCAAATCGGCGAGCAGAGGTGCGTGAATGACGCGCATGTTACAACCTCAGTTGCGGCCGCCTGCAAGAAACAGGGGACCGGCGTTCGTGATGTTGCCCGCGCCGAGCGTCAGCAGGATGTCACCCGGTTTCAGGATGTCCGGCAGGGCAGCGACCAGTTCAGTAATGTCGTGGTAGCAGGTTACGTCCGTGTTGGAGATTTGCCGGATCCCCTGAGCCAGGTTCTGGCTGTTCACTCCGGGAATGGGCGACTCTGATGCCGGGTAAATTTCAAGCAGCAGTAATTTGTCCACGTCCTTGAAGGCCGTGCACAGCTCTCCAAACAGGGCCTGAGTGCGCGAAAAGCGGTGCGGCTGAAAAGCGACCACGGTCCGGCGGCCGGGGTAGACACGGCGCAGAGTGTCGAGCGTTGCCGCAATCTCGGTCGGATGATGGCCATAGTCGTCGATCACCAGAACGCCGTTGCGCTCACCCTTGCGCTCAAAGCGCCGTCCCACGCCGCTGAACCGTTTCAGCCCCTCAATGCAGATTTCCGGGGGCACGCCCTCCTTGCGGGCTACACCAATGGCGGCCAGCGCATTCAGGATGTTGTGCCGGCCTGGATGGAGCAGGGTCACTTCACCTTCGTCACAACCGTCAATGATAACGCGAAACACATTTTTTTCGCCACACTGCAGCACTTCGGCTCTGATGTCGTTGCCCGGTTCGAAGCCATAGGTCACGACAGGGCGCTTGACGTGTGCAATGAGACGGCGCACGCCAGGGTCGTCGCCGCAGACGATGTTGGCCCCATAAAAGGGCACCTTATTCATGAACTGCAGGAACGCCTCGTCGATGCCCTGCTGGTCTTTGTAGTGATCCAGATGATCACGGTCGACGTTGGTTACCACATTGATGATTGGCAACAGACAGAGAAACGACCCGTCGGATTCATCCGCTTCAGCAATAAGGTATTCGCCTTTGCCCAGATGGGCGTTGGTTCCGTATGCGTTGAACCGTCCGCCGATGATGACGGTGGGATCAAGGCCGGCTGCATCAAAAATGGCCGCCGTCAGTGAGGTGGTGGTGGTTTTGCCGTGGGTCCCTGCAATGGCGATGCCCGTGCGCAGGCGCATAAGCTCAGCCAGCATTTCTGCGCGCGGGATGACTGGGATTCCTCTGGCGCGCGCGGCGACAAGTTCGGGATTGTCGTCGGCGATAGCTGACGAGCGGACCAAAACGCTTACCTGGCCGACATGATCGGCAGAATGCCCGATATGAATCACAGCACCAAGGCTGCGCAGGTGAGCGATCACGGTGCTGTCGGCCATATCCGAGCCATGGACGCTATAGCCAAGGTTCAGTAGAACCTCGGCGATACCGCACATGCCGGAGCCGCCGATGCCGACCATATAGATGGTATCCAGCCGGTTACGCATGAAAATCTCCTTTTGCTGCTGCCAGTTCAAGCAGGCCACGGGCCACGTCCCTGGCCGCATACGGTCTGGCACAGGTATGGGCGGCATGTCCCATGGCCAGACAGCGGGCTGGATCGTGCAAAATTTCAAGGACAGTACCGGCGAGATCGTGCGAAACCACGTCACGTTCCGGAATCAGGCAGGCGGCGCCGGCCTGTTCAAGGGCTTTGGCGTTGCCGGTCTGGTGATCATGGGTGGCAAACGGGAATGGCACCAGCACAGACGGCTTGCCGGCAAGCGCCAGCTCAGCCACTGTCGTGGCTCCGGAGCGGCACAGAACCAGATCAGCTTCGGCATAGGCCCGGGCCATATCATTGATGAACGGTGTCACTTCTGCGTCCTCAGCCGTGAACCCGTGCGCCTGATAGCCGGCCCTGACACGTTCAAAATCGGTGGTGCCTGTCTGGTGATGGATACGGACATCTTTCAGCCTCGGGAGAGCGGCCAGAACGGCCGAGTTGATGGCGCGTGCTCCCTGGCTGCCCCCCATGACCAGCAGGCATGGGCGGTGGTTTTCTGGCCTGGCTGCCTGTTCTGTACTGTACAGTGCCGCAATAGCACCGCGTACGGGATTGCCGACAAGGCGTGTGCGATCGGCAGGGAATTGTCCAAGCTGATCGGGCAGGGCAAGAAAGATTGTACGGGCTTTGCGGGCCATCAGCCGGTTGCTCAAGCCAGAGATGGCATTCTGTTCATGGATGGCAATAGGCGTACCGGCCAGGCATGCCGCAGTCAGCGCCGGCATGGAGGCATAGGAGCCAAATCCGGCCACCGCGTCCGGCCTGAACTCTTTCAGAATGCCTCTCGCGGTCATGATAGCGCGGACCATGGCGACCAGGGCACCGGCGGCGCGCAGGCCTCGTCCCAGTACACCACGCACGGCAAGTCCCACAAAGTCAAGGTCGGCCTCACGGGCCAGACGGGCCTCAGGGCCGTATTGCGATCCAATAAACAACAGCCTGACATCGGGCGCCTGCAGACGAAGCTGTTCCGCTACGGCCAGAGCCGGAAAAATATGCCCACCGGTGCCGCCAGTGGTCAGGATGATGCGTACAGCTGTCATCAGAGATCCCTCGCTGTCCTGGAAAAGTTAAGCAGCAGTCCGACACAGATCATTGAGGCAAGCATACTGCTGCCTCCATAGCTCAAAAAAGGCATTGCAACGCCTTTGGGAGGGGCCATGCCCAGCACCACGGCCAGATTAAACAGTGCGCCGAGGGCGAGGACCGCTGTAATGCCAAAGGCGGAAAGCTTGTCGCGCAGATCAGTCTGACTCATGATGATTTTGGCACAGCGCACAAACAGCAGTGAAAACAGCATGAGCGTCACCGAAATTCCCAGAAAGCCCAGCTCCTCGCCAATAACGGACATGATGAAGTCGGTGTGCGCCTCAGGCAGATAGAGCATTTTCTGCACGCCCCCCCCCAGACCGGAACCGAAAAGGCCGCCAGAGCCCAGTGCGTAGAGCGACTGGACAAGCTGATACCCGGTGTCCTGGGCGTCCTTGAATGGATCAAGGAATGCGGTAAGCCGGCGCAGGCGGTAGGGGGAGTGCAGAATGAGCGCAACGACGCTGGCCAGACCCAGGCCGATGGCGATGAACAGATAGACAAAGCGTGTGCCGCCCACCCAGCACATCAGCAGCAGAATAGCCGCAAGCAGCACGGCGCCGCCGAAGTCGGGCTGCAGCAGCAGCAGGGCACAAAGAGTGATAGTTACCAGAAACGGCGGCAGCACGCCTTTGCTGAAAGTTTTGACAAGCTCCTGCTTGGCGCTCATGAAATAGGCCAGATACAAGGCCAGGGCGATCTTGGCAAATTCCAGCGGTTGCAGAGAGAAGACGCCGAGCGAAATCCAGCGGGAAGCGCCTTTGATCTTCAATCCCAGTGGCGAAATCGCCAGAACAAGCAAAATGAAGACGGCAAACAGTATCGGATACTGGAGCTTATATAGAAAATTTCGCGGCAGGAACGCGACGATAAAGGCCGATACGCAGCCCATAAACACAAACAGGCACTGGCGCTTAAAAAAGTGATACTTGTCGCTGTACATGCGCTCAGCCACCGCGCCGCTTGCCGAAAAGACCATCAGCAGCCCAAGGCACAGCAGAAGGAGCACAATGATCGCCAGCCACCAGTCAAAGGACCCGGAAACGGGTTTCCTGGCGTCAGCGGCGCGGGGAATATTGCGACGGGAAAGCGTCATGCCAGCAGTTCCTTGACAATGCGTTTGAAATCACGACCCCGGTGCAGATAGTCGGTATATTGGTCAAAACTGGATGTAGCTGGTGCCAGGAGCACCACATCGCCCGGCTGGGCAATGCCGCCGTTGCCGGCAAGGCGCAACATGGCTGCCTCAAGGGTTGTGTCGTACGAAATAGGAACGATGTCGTTCCAGGCTTTTTCAAAAATCTGACGACTCGCGCCGAACAGCGCGACATGGCGTACCTTTTGCTGGATGAGCGGACGCAGTCCGTCAAGGTCGCCTCCCTTGAACTTGCCGCCGGCAAGCAGGAGAATGGGCCTGTCGAAAGCGTTCAAGGCCACGCGCAGCGCTTCGACGGTCGTTGCCTTGGAATCGTTGACAAACAGCACGCCATGGTGCTCGGCCACACGTTCAAGACGATGTTCGAGGGGTTCAAACGTTTCAGCAGCCCGGACGGCGACAGCTTCATCGATGCCCAATGCCCGGCAGGCCAGTAGTGCCGCTTCAGCGTTGGCTTTGTTGTGTTCGCCAAGCAACCGCATATGGGTAAACCGGTCGGATGTATCGAAGTAGACCCGGCGGGCTGCCAGATGGTACGCCTCGGCCAGCGGTTCCAGTCCCTTGTGCAGGATGGCGGTGTCAGCGGGGGTCTGCCTGGCAAACAGGTGCATCTTGGCGTCGATGTACTCCTGCATGTCGGCATGATAGTCGAGATGATTTTCACTGATATTGAGCAGCACGCCCACATCGGGCCGCAAGAGGGAACAGGTTTGCAGCTGAAAGCTTGACAGCTCAAGGACAACGGCGTCCACGGCCGGCTGCCCGGCGTCTCTGGCAAGCACATATTCGGAAAGCGGCGTGCCGATGTTGCCGCCTGTGAAGACGCGCAAGCCGCCCGCGAGCAGCATGGCGGAGCAGAGGCTGGTGGTTGTCGTTTTGCCGCTGGTGCCCGTGATGCCGATCACACGTTCGCCGTGCAGTTCACGCCAGGCGAGTTCGGTCTCTGCCATAATCTCTGGCGCGCGTGTTGCCGGCAGCATTTTGCGTATGGAGGAGGCAGCAACGCCGGGGCTGGGGATCACAACATCAGCGCCGGCAAAATCTTCCGGCTGGTGCTCACCACATCGGATTTCGACGCCATGTTCTTTGGCCCAGGCAGCAAAGCCAGTCGGGATGCGTCCGGCGTTTCGTTCAAGCAGCCGCACACGGGCGCCGTTGCGCGCCAGAAGGCGCGCGGCGGCCTGCCCGGAAACTCCGGCTCCCACAACAACGGCAAAGTCAATAGACATATCGGTATGGCTCCTAGCGCAGTTTGAGCGCGGAAAGGGCAATGAGCCCGAGCATGGCTGAGACGATCCAGAACCGGATGATGATTTTTGATTCCGGAATGCCCTTGAGTTCAAAGTGGTGATGCAGAGGTGCCATGCGGAAGATCCGTTTGCCATGCGACAGTTTGAAGTAACCGACCTGGAGGATGACGGAAAGCGTTTCCACGACAAACAGTCCTCCGACAATGACAAGCATCAGTTCCTGCTTGCAGAGCACGGCCAGAAAGCCCAGCACGCCGCCCAGGCTGAGCGAGCCCACGTCGCCCATGAAAATCTGAGCCGGATACGCATTGAACCACAAAAAGCCCATGCCCGCGCCGATGAGCGCACCACAGAAGACAGCTACCTCGCCGACACCGGGGATGTAGTGGATCTGCAGATACTGAGCAAAGAGAGAATGGCCGGTTACATAGATAAAGATGCAGAATACGACTGTGGCGACAACAGTGGGCACAATGGCCAAGCCGTCAAGGCCGTCGGTCAGATTGACGGCGTTGGATGACCCGATAAGCACCAGCATGGCAAAGGGGATGTACAGCATGCCCAGCTCAGGGTGCAGATTTTTGAAAAAGGGGAATGCCAGGTAGGTGGCATAGGCCTGATCGTTGACCAGAAAACTGATGGCGATGCCCGAAATGATCAACTGGCCCAGGAGCTTGCCGCGCGGACTCAGTCCCTTGTTTTGATGGCGGGAAACCTTGAGATAGTCGTCGGCAAATCCCACGACACCAAATCCTACATAAACAAGCATGGTCAGCCAGATATAGGAGCTGCTCAGATCCGCCCACAAGAGGACACTGACAAAGACGGCCAGGATGATCAGCACGCCACCCATGGTAGGTGTGCCAGCCTTGGACTGATGCGCCTTGACGTCCTCGCAGATCTGCTGGCCGCAGTGGATGCGGCGCAGCAGACGGATGACCGCCGGACCCAGCAGAATGCTGATGACCAGGGCCGTGATGAGCGCCCAGACAGAGCGAAAAGTGATGTACCGAAAGACGTTGAGCACGCCGAACTCGATACTCCAGGGATAGAGAAGATTATACAGCATCGCAATGTCTCGCGCGATCCAAAAAACGCGTCACATAGTTTTCAAGGTGATTGGAGCGAGACCCTTTGAACAGCACTACGCCGCCCTGAGGGATTGTTTCTTCCAGTGTGTCACAGAATGCGTCCGGTGAGGTCAGGTGAAAGAACGGGCCTGTATAGCCGCCCTGGTGCAGGCCTTTTTGCAGCGCGTCGGCATAGTCGCCGGTCCAGAACAGGGCGGCAGGGTTCAGTGCGGCAAGGCGCAGGCCGAGCCTGCGGTGTTCTTCACCAGCGATTCCGCCAAGTTCGTACATGGCCCCGAGCACGCAGCATAAGGCCCGGCCGGCGGCTGTTTCGGAGGCCGCGCCAAGCATTCTGGCCATCGACAGGGGATTGGCGTTGTACGAATCGTCAATTACAAGCCAGTTGCCTGCCGTAAGGCGGACAAACCGCTGTGCCGGAGGCACTGCGGTTTCCAGTCCTTCAGCGATGGCCGCGCCGGAAAGTCCGAGCCTGTGGGCGGTCGTTGCGGCCGCAAGCAGATTCTCCGCAGCAAAAGCGCCCTGGAAAAGAGTTTTTACCGTGATTGTGCCGCTGTCCAGCCGGATGCGGTAAATGCCGCGTCCGGCATCCGTTCCAAGGTACGTGGCCTGATATGGCACATTCTGTCCCGCACAGGAAAACAGTACCAGATTGTGGCGCAGAGCGGTTGCCTCACGAAGCAGATCCGGATAGTCGGCGCTGACGATCGCCGTGCCGTCTTCGCGCAGATACCGGAATAGCGACGCCTTATGCCAGGCCACGCCACGATCGCCAAGTCCTTCGGCATGGCCGGCGCCGGCGTTGAGCACAAGGCCCACATCAGGTTGCAGCAGGCTGCCCAGTTCGTCCATGTCACCGGGATGGCTGATGCCCAGTTCCATGACCCACCAGCTGGCTGCCGGATCCGCATTGAGCAGGGAAAGGGGCAGCCCGAGGCTGTTGTTGAAGTTGCCGGAGGTGCGCGACACGGTTCCGGCAATGGAAAGCACCGTAGACAAGATTTCCTTGGTGGTGGTCTTGCCGGCAGTTCCCGTCAGGCCGATGACCGTACCCCCCAGATGAGCATACCGGTCGC
>CALUZP010000016.1 GCA_944325325.1 uncultured Desulfovibrionaceae bacterium | reverse complement strand
GTGTGCGACATGACGGTGCATGGACCGCGCGCGCGGGAACTGGTGTGCGTGATCGATGTGTCTCCTGAAACGCCTTCTGCGCTTATAGGCGATGCAGGGCGACTGCAGCAGGTGCTGGTTAATCTGTTGGCTAATGCCATTAAATTTACTCCGCCAGGTGGCAGAATTCATTTGCAGATCCGCTCTGGACAACTATCACAGGCTGTAGAGCGCACGGGCAGGTTCCCTCTGCATTTTTTTGTGCATGACACGGGGCCTGGCATTGCTGCAGAGCATTTGCACCGTCTATTCAAGCCGTTCAGTCAGGTGGATATGTCGCTGACTCGTCCACGCAGCGGGACAGGGCTTGGTCTCAGCATTGCGCGGCATATCGTGGAGAGCATGGGAGGGGAAATCTGGGTTGAATCTGAGCCGGGGCAGGGCAGCACATTTGCCTTTTCTGTTCCTCTTGAGTTGCAGACACGCGTCGAAGCGATGGGCAGCGTATCGCTTGCCGGACTGCGCGGGATATTTGTCAGCGAGTCGGAACTGAGTATGCGCGTCATGGCCCGCTCGCTTGAGGCCCTTGGCATTCAGGTGAACACGCTGGGCAGACACAGGTTGCAACAGGACCTGAAGGCGCTTGATGGCATAGAACCTCCGGCCCTGGCCATGATCGACCGTGTGGCAGGTGAGGACTTTGCGGAAGTTACGCTGTCAATGATTGAGCGTTTGGAACGGCATTTTCCGCAGCTGCCAGTGCTGCTGCTGGGAGGCCTGCGTGAAGAGGTTGTAGCCACTGAAGCCCGTAAACGGTTTAACTGCCGCATCGAAGTGCTGCGCGCAGCAACGCTGGAAAGGTTGCGTCAGATGGTCTGCAGTCTGTTGGGGGCAGAAAATCTGGGCAGTACGCTGTCAGAGCGGGGATCCAACGCCATTCCTGATTTTTCTGGCATTCGGGCGCTTGTGACTGAAGACAATCCGGTTAACCGAGAGATTATGTCGGCATTGCTTGAAGATACAGGCATGGTGCTGCGCATGGCCGAAAACGGCAATGAAGCTTTGGAGCTGTTGGAAAAGGAATCGTTCAATCTTATGTTCCTGGATATCCAGATGCCTGGTATGGACGGCTATACCACAATTGAAGCCATCCGCAAGCGTGGCATAAACATCCCGGTCATTGCCATTACCGCGCATGCCATGCAGGCTGACCGGCAGCGCTGTCTTGCGGCGGGCATGAATGCATACCTGTCCAAACCTTTCAAGCAGGCGTTGCTGTTCGAGATTATCCGCGGTGTCATGCCGGATCACTGCCATGCACTGACACCAGCACAGCAAGGCTCGGACAAGGCTGGATGTGGTGACTTCTGGGAACTGGCAGAGTGTTTTTCTCTGGATGTTGTGCGGCAAACCGGTCTGACGCCAGCGCGGTTCCGGCATATTTTACACAGCTTTGCGCGCAATCACGGCCTGGACGCTTCGCTGATGCGCAAGTCGGCAGCATTGCCTGGCAGAGAGAACCTGCGGGAGTTGCGTGACAGGGCTCACGCGCTTAAGGGAGCATCGGCCAATCTGGGTGCTATGGAACTCAGACAGGCGGCCATGAAAGTGGAGCTTGAGGCAGACGCCCGGCTGCAGAAGGTCAACTCTGAATTGCCGCCCTTTCCTGAAGAACTTCTTAATGCCGTATCCAGTGCTCTTGCCGAGGTGCTTCGGGCTGTCAATGCCGACACTGTGAGGCTTGTTCTGCCAGCTGGTGTGCAGAAGCCGCAGGCTGCTGCCAGTGAGCTTGAGCGGTGCCGCTTTGCTCCGTCGCCGGAGAGCTGCCGGGCACTGCTTGAAGCATTGGATATGTCCGCCCCGGAGCCTATAGGCAAGGCGTTGAAGGAGTTGCTTCAGGGGTGTGCCAAAGCCAACGCGTGCAACTGTGGTGGCCATTGCCGGCACGGGCAGGGCAAAAAGCTTTCCGTTTTGATCGCCGACTATGACTATGAGCAGGCGCGAGCGCTGTTATCGGCGACGGAAACGGCGGCACAGGAGGGTGGCCAGTCATGAGTGATGATAAACCCAGGGTCTTGGTCGTTGATGACGATGCCGTCAATCTGGATGTTTTGGTGCAGACGCTTGGCAAAGAATTCGCGCTGGTCGTTGCCCGAAACGGACTGCGGGCCATGGAGCTTGCGCAGGCGTCTCCGCCCGATTTAATCCTGATGGACGTACTGATGCCCCCAGGCCCTGACGGATTTGAAATTTGTCGCCGCCTGCATGAGAATCCGGTGACGGCTGGCGTGCCCGTTATCTTTTTGTCAGTGATGGAGGATCCAGAGCAAAAACACCGGGGATTTCAGGAAGGCGGCGTAGATTATATCACCAAGCCTTTTCACGCCGATGAGGTGCTGGCCCGCGTGCGGACGCATATCACGATCAAACGATTGCGCGAGCGCCTCGAAAATCGCAATGCCAGTATCCGTATGGCGCTTGACGAGACGAGCCGGCAGCTTGGCAACCTGATGGACAACCTCCCCGGACTCGTGTACCGAGGCCGTTGCGAAACCGGTCGCCCCCTGCTGTTTGTCAGCAGAGGTTGTACCCGGTTGACGGGTTATCCTCCAGAAAAGGTCATGACCATGGAGCTCGACAGCCTCATTCACCCTGACGATCGCAATCACGTTGCGCAGGCTTTGGGTGACGTGCTGCAGGGAACGGGGCGTTTTGAGCTGACCTATCGCATCATCACTGCCTGGGGCGAAGAAAAATGGGTCAGTGATCAGGGCTCTGCCGCACAGACGCCTGCCGGACCATGCCTGGAGGGCTTTATCTGCGATGTGACGGAGAAGCAGCGGCAGGAGCGCACTATTCTTGAGGAGAATCAGAGCCTGCGCAAACGGCTTCAGCTGCGCCAGCAGTGCGATATTGTCGGTGAATCTCCTAAAATCGCCTCCGTACTTGACTTGCTGGCCAAAGCTGCCGCTGTAGATGATAATGTGGTAATTTATGGTGAATCCGGCACGGGCAAAGAATTGGCGGCCAGGGCTGTTCATGCCTGTAGTTCACGGTCAGAAGGACCATTTGTGGCCGTCAACTGCGGCGCTATTCCTGAAGCGCTGTTCGAGAGTGAGATGTTCGGCTATAAAAAGGGGGCATTCACCGGGGCGACAACTGACAAAAAAGGCTGTCTGGACCAGGCAGACGGGGGAACATTGTTCCTCGACGAGCTGGGCGAGATCAGTCTGGCAGGCCAGGTCAAGTTGTTGCGGGCCATTGAGCATGGCGGGTTTACCCCTGTAGGTGGTTTGCACGAGCACAGACCCAACGTGCGGATCATTGCAGCGACAAACCGTGATCTGGCCGCTCGGGTCAAGTCCGGAGATATGCGGCAGGATTTCTATTATCGCATCCATGTCATCCCGATCTATTTGCCTCCTCTGCGGGAGCGCAAGGCCGACATTCCGCTGCTGGTCAATCATTTTTTGCGCGCCTATCCCAGTCCTCACCCGCAGCATCTTGACTCGGAGCTGATGAAGGCGTTTATGCTGTATGACTGGCCGGGAAATATTCGTGAACTGCAAAATGTGATTTACCAG
>CALUZP010000015.1 GCA_944325325.1 uncultured Desulfovibrionaceae bacterium | reverse complement strand
GCTGCAGGTGCCAGGGAAATGCAGGCCCGTGGGGATGCAGGCAGCCGGGCAGGTCAGGGGACACGGCTTCAGGCAATGCAGGACAGGCCTGCGCTCATGACACTGACCGGCAGGCCGGGACACGGCTTCAGGGGGCTGTACTTTCAGGTGTCCGGGGCGTGAAGAGGGCGGGCAGGCGCCGGGCGGCGCGGGCGGCTTCAGCCAGAGCGTCTTGCCGTTGAAAAAGGCAGAACGCGAGGCGGCAGCCCAGCGCCGTCCGGCCAGGCGTGAGCGGGAACATCGCGTTTTTTCCACGAAACGACAGGCCGTATGCGCATGATTGGAAACGCGCGGCGTTGCAAACGGCAAAGGCTCCGACGTTTTTCCGGCCGGAAACAGCACAGGCCCCCGGACGAACGCCAGGGGCCTGTGCAGCCGGGGACTTGTACAGTCGGGGGCCTGTCCGGCTTTTGCGGGCCGGGGTGTGTCAGGCCTTGTGCAGCATGATGTCGAGGATGACCTTGTCGGCCTCTTTCATGCCGGTGGAGCCGAGGCGGCCCAGGTTGGCGATGCAGGCTTCGATGTCGTCGTCGACAATGCCTTCGTTGCCGGGGACCACGGTGCCGCCGAGCGCCAGCAGCACGGCCTGGATACCGGCGGTTACGGCGGTGGCCACCTTGAGGGCGCAGCTGCTTTTTGCGCCGTCGCAGATCATGCCGGACACGTTGCCCACCATGTTTCGGACGGTGCGTTCCATGTCTTTGAGTCCGCCGCAGAGCAGCAGGGCGATGCCGCAGGCCGAGGCCGTGGCCGCGACCATGGCGCCGCAGTGTGCGGAGAGGCGTCCGAGGTGGTGTTTGATGTGGATGGACGTGAGGTGGCTTATGATGAGCGCGCGGGTCAGTTTTTCGTCGTCGGACTGCATGCGGATGGCGCAGGCGACCACGGGCATGGTGCAGGTGATGCCCTGGTTGCCGCTGCCGGAGTTGCTCATCACGGGCAGCATGACGCCGGCCATGCGTGCGTCGGCTGCGGCGGCGGTGAGTTTGGTGGCAAAGGTGGGCAGATCGTCGGCCAGCATATGGTTGCGGATCTGGGTGTCCATCATTTTGCCCACGCCAAGGCCGTACTGCCTGCGCAGGCCTTCTTCGGCCACGCGGCGGTTCATGCGGGCCGCCTCCATGATGAAGCTGATGTCTTCCAGCGGGGCGGTGATGGCAAACTCATAGATGGCCGCCAGCGTCAGTGGCCAGGGGGTGTCGTCGCCGGCGGCCTGGGAGGCGTGCGGTTTTTCAAAGGTGAGCCGGCCGTTTTTCCACACGCGGGTGATGTTGTCGTGGCTGCCTGCCAGTTCGGCTGCGGCGTTTTCGTTGCCGGCAAAGGCCGTGACAAGGCAGTAAAGCAGCTCGTTGTTGTCCGCAAGGTGCAGAATCACGGCTTCCTTTGCCAGCATGTCGCGGGCTGCGGCGGCCGTTTCTTCCGTGAGATCCCGAAGACACTCCAGCCCCAGGGCGCTTTTGCCGCCCAGCGCGCCCGCGGCCGCGGCCACGCCAAGGCCCATTTCGCCCGTGCCGGGCACCATGACGCCCATGCCGTTTTTGAGCAGGTTGGCGCTGACGGCCACATCCAGCTTTTCGGGGGTAACGCCCAGCTCTTCAGCGGCCTTTGCCGCGGTAAGCGCCACGGCGATAGGTTCCGTGCAGCCCAGGGCGGGAACAACTTCCCGGTGCAGCAGGGAAAGAACGGCGTTACGTTTGGCTTCGTTCATGCCTTTTCTCCAGTGGAGCTGTGCTGGAGTTTATCGAGCTGTTCATTGCGGTTGAAAAGGCCTTCCAGCATGAGCGTCAGCGCGCCGTCGCCCGTGATGTTGCAGGCGGTGCCGAAGCTGTCTTGCAGGGCAAAGATGGCAATGAGCAGGGCTACGCCGTTCTGGTCAAAGCCGAGAACGCCGGTGACAATGCCGAGGGAGGCCACCACGGTGCCACCCGGCACACCCGGCGCGCCCACGGCGAAGATGCCAAGCAGCAGACAGAAAAGAATCATCACGCCCACGCTTGGCAGGGTTCCGTAAAGCATCAGATGCAGCGTCATGCAGAAGAAGGTTTCAGTAAGCACGGAGCCGCACAGATGCACCGTGGCGCCCAGCGGAATCATGAATTCCACAAGGCTCTTGCTGAGCACGCGGGACTTGCGGGCGCATTCCAGCGCTACAGGCAGCGTGGCCGCGCTGGACATGGTGCCCACGGCGGTGAGATAGGCGGGCGCGTAGTGGCGCAAGACTTCCCACGGATTGCGGCCGGAGAGCATGCCGCCGATACCGTACAGCACGGCCAGCCAGATGAAGTGCCCTACGATGACGATGAGCACCATGGAAATGAACACGGGCAGATGCAGGCTGAGCAGGCCCTCGTAGGCCAGACCGAGGAAGGACAGGCCCACGAAAAACGGCAGGATGGGGATCATCACGCGGGTGACCAGCGCGCTCACGACGCGTTCGAGTTCAGCAAAGAGCTTGGTCATGGTTTCCGACTTGGTCCAGGTAATGGCCACGCCGAACAGAAGTGCCAGGACCAGCGCGCTCATCACGCTGAACAGCGGCGGAATGTCGAGACGGAACACGATTTCCGGCAGCGAGCGCAGCGGTTCGGCCGACGTGGCGATGGAAAGGTGCGGAATGAGCGTATAGCCGGAAATGGTGGAGAAAAAGGCCGCTCCAATGGAGGAAAGGTAGGCCAGCGTCACGGCGATGAACAGGATTTTGCTCGCGTTCTGCCCCAGACTCACGATGGCCGGGGTAATGAACCCCACAATCACAAGCGGCACGAGGAAAAAGATGATCTGTCCAAAAATGTAGCGCAGGGAAACGACGGCATCCATGACGGAATGCAGCGGACTTTCCGTGTTGCCGCCAAGATACATGCCCACAAGAGAACCAATGACAATACCGGCAAGCAGTTTGAGAATGAGCGAAAAATCAGAAGCCCTGGCAGACATGGCAACCCTCCGTAAAAAGAGATATGTATCAGCGCTGTAGCACAGTCAGGAAAGCTTCGCAATATCGGCGCGGTGAGAAGCCATCCGCGGGGCTGTCCCCGGAGCCTTCCGTGCAGCGTCTTGCAGCGCCTTGCAGATCCCGTTCAGAAGCTCCCCCGCCTGTGCCGGGTTCGCCGGGCCGTCCTGTGCCGGATCCGCCGGGCCCGAGGGACGTCCCGGCCCGCGGGGAAGCAGCGATCCGGCTGCGCTGCCTGGTAAGCCCAATACCGGAACGCCCCGAGCTGTGGGGGAGCAGCTCCAGACTTGAGCGGGCAGTCGTGCCCGTCTGGAGAGCTCCCCCGGCCTGCAAGGGAACAGCGCGTTCGCCATTCTTCTTGGCAGACTTGAGAATGGAATGCCGCAGCCAGCGGGGTGACAGCCCTTTTCCCTTTTCTGTTATGATGCGTCCGGCGGTGCTCCGGGGGCTGCCGGGAGGGCCGGAAGGGGCCGGCTCATGGCAGGGTACCCGTAAAGGACATCCCCGGCCTGCGGGGGATCCGCTCCGTCAGTGTTTGCAACGCTTCCTGAGACAGCGGAACGTCCCGGCCTGAGGGAGAGTCTCCCTGCCCTGCGCAGAGATTTCTTGTTGACAGCGGGGGCGTTCCGTCCTGTCACGAGGGAGCCGCCCGGCGTTTGCGTCAGGGGTGCCGGATGCCCGGGATCCGCGGGCAGCAGGGAGCAGGCGCCATACCCCACGCAGGGGCAGCAGCGGTTCTCTCCGGCCTGCGGGGAGCTTCTATTGTCTATTCCTCGCCATCCTGTGCCTGCAGGGTCATCCCCCGGCCTGCGGAGAAGCTCCCAGATTGCCGCGCTCAATGCCCGCGTCGGTGAAGTCATCTCCCGGCCTGCGGGGAAGCTCCTTCCGGCTTGAGATCCAAGGCCGGTTGGAGTACATGTTGCGTTTCGGCAATCGTTTTGCAGCAAGGAGTCGTTCGCATGTCCGGCACGTCGTCGTTTACGCCCTATATCAGCCCTGTGGTCCGCCAGTTCGAGCCTTATGTGGCGGGCCGTTCCATTGCGGAAATCAAGGAAGCGTTTGGCCTTGAGCGGGTGATCAAGCTCGCCAGCAACGAAAACCCTCTCGGCTGTTCGCCGCGGGTGCAGGAGGTTCTGCGCGAGCAGGCCGCCCTGGCGTTCCGTTATCCGCAGGCGGGCAATCCCCGTCTGGTGCAGGCCATTGCCGCCCATCACGGCGTGGATCCGGCGCGGGTGATCACCAGCGACGGTTCCGACGAGGTGATCGATCTGCTGTTCCGCGTGTGCGCCCGGCCCGGTGTGCACAATGTGGTGGCCTTCAAGCCCTGTTTCGGCATTTATACCACCCAGGCGCGTTTTGCCGGGGTGGAACTGCGGCAGACGCCGCTGAACCCGGATTTTACCATGGATTTCGACGCGCTGCTCAGGCTCGTTGACAAGAATACCGCCATGGTGTTCGTGACCTCGCCCGACAACCCCTCCGGCCGCGCCGCCTCCCGCGAAAGCCTTGCCCGCCTGGCCGGAGCGCTGCCCGAGCACTGCATGCTGGTAGTGGACGAGGCCTATATCGATTTTGTGCGCGCCGAACGGGGCGGGGAAGCGGCATTCACCATGATCCCCGTGCTTGATGAGCATCCCAACGTGGCGGTGGTGCGCACGTTCTCCAAGAGCCGGAGCATGGCCGGCGTCCGCCTGGGCTATGGCATCCTGCCCGGGGATCTGGCTTCCTATCTGTGGCGGGTGCGGCTGCCGTTCTCTGTCAGCCTGCTGGCCGAAGAAGCGGGCATCGTGGCCATCAACGACGACGCTTTCCACGCCGAAACACTGCGCGTGGTGGAAGAAGGCCGCCGCCAGCTGGAAGCCGGCCTGACCGCGCTGGGCTGCACCGTGACGCCAAGCGACGCCAACTTCATCTGCTTCAGCCATCCGGCCATGAACGACGCCGCCGCCGTCAACGACAAGCTGCTGCGGCAGGGCGTCATTGTCCGCGGGCTGGCCAGCTACGGACTGCCGGATCACATCCGCGTCAGTGTCGGCACCGCAGAAGAAAACAGCCTGTTCCTTGACGCGCTGGCCGGAGCCCTGCCCGGAGCGCAGGCCTGATCCGGCGGCCGTCCGTGATGGCCATCTGCAATGGCCGGATGTGATGGTTGTCCGTGACAGTCGCCTGCAGCGGCCGGATATGACGGCCTCCACGCCGCCCGGCTTCCCCGGCTGTGACGGTCAGCCGCGCCGCCCGGCTCTCGTGACGGACAGTTGTGACGGGCGGAGCCTCTGGAGGCAACGGCCGGATGTGTCGCCCGGTGCCTCTGGCTGCAACGGTCAGTCATGACGCGGTGTCCTGTCTGTCCGTCCGGCCGTAACGACGGTGAACAACGTTAAAAGGATTGAACGTGGACAAGTTGCCCATTGTGACGCTTGACGGCCCGGCCGGTGTAGGCAAAAGCACACTGGCCCGGCGTGTGGCCAGTGCTCTCGGCTGGCCCTATCTGGATACCGGCGCCATGTTCCGTACGCTGGCCCTGCGGCTTGGTCAGGAGGCCGCGGCCCTGCCGGACGATACGCTGCGCGCCCGCTGTGCAGCGCTGGATTTTGCCCTGCACGGCTCGGGCGAGACGACGCAGCTCTTTTGCAACGGCACTCCGGTCGGTGACGAAATCCGTACCGAAGAGGTCGGCCGCGCCGCCGCTCAGCTGGGGACCAGTCCCGTTGTGCGCGAATGCCTCAAGCAGGCTCAGCGCCGCCTTGGCGCGCAGTCGCCCCTGGTGGCGGAAGGCCGGGACATGGGCACGGAAGTGTTTCCCGGCGCCCGGTACAAATTCTTCCTGGACGCCGATCCCGAAGTCCGGGCAGCACGCCGTTGTGCCGAACTGAAGGCCCGGGGTGTGGAAGCCGATCTGGCCACGGTCGCCGCGCAAATCCGCGAACGAGACCAGCTCGACCGCAACCGGCCTGTCGCACCGCTGCGCCCGGCTTCCGACGCGCTGCTTGTAGATACCTCGGCGAGCACCATTGAAGAGGTGCTGGCAGTGCTGCTGCATGCCGTCCATGCCGGCCAGGCCGGCAAATGAGGTGACAATGCTCTATCCCCATATCAATCCCGTGGCCTTTTCCATCGGCAGCATGCAGATCCACTGGTACGGACTGATGTACCTGGTGGGGTTCTGCCTGGGCTGGGGCCTGGCCCGCTGGCGCGCGTCGCGTCCCGGCTCGCTCTGGAAACCGGCCGACGTCGACGATCTGGTGACGTGGATCATGCTGGGCGTCATCGTGGGCGCGCGCCTGGGGTATGTGCTCTTCTATGATCTGCCGTCGTTTGCCGCACATCCCGCACTCATTTTCCAGCTCTGGAACGGCGGAATGTCCTTCCATGGCGGCCTGTGCGGCGTACTCATCGCCTGCTGGTGGTGGAGCCGCCGCCATAAACGTCCCATGCTCCAGGTGGTCGACTTCTGTGCACCACTGATACCGCCGGGCCTGTTCTGCGGCCGTATCGGCAACTTTATCAACGGTGAACTGTGGGGCGGCGTGACAGACATGCCCTGGGGCATGGCCCTGGCCGAAGGCCTGCCCATGCGCCACCCCTCGCAGCTGTACGAGGCCTTCCTTGAGGGCATCGTGCTTTTTGTCGTCGTCTGGCTCTACAGCTCCAAACCGCGGCCTGTGGGCCGCGTGGCCGGCCTGTTCGCCCTGCTGTACGCCATCTTCCGCTCGCTGGTCGAATTCGTCCGCCAGCCTGACGTCCAGCTCGGTTACCTGGCCTGGGGCTGGCTGACCATGGGACAGCTCCTGTGCGTGCCGCTCATGCTGGCCGGACTGTGGCTGCTGCTGCGGCCTTCCACCCTGCCCGGAACCCCGCCACGACATTGACACCAGGCGGATTTTGTGCAATTGACCAAAATTCATGTTTTTAACAGACGGCAATACGCGGAGGCCTCCCTGCCGGAGCGCCTCCCTGCCGCCAGTGGCACAGGAGGCCCCCATGGCAAAAGAAGGCTCCATTAAAGTCGACGGCGTGGTGCAGGAGGCGCTGCCCAACGCGATGTTCCAGGTGGAACTCGAAAACGGGCACAGCGTCCTTGCACACATTTCCGGCAAAATGCGCAAGTTCTATATCCGTATCCTGCCCGGAGACCGCGTGAAGGTCGAACTTTCCCCCTATGATCTGACCCGCGGACGGATCACCTACCGCATGAAGTAGGGCGGACGTCCTGCCCCGGCGCGCCGCCCGCACACCGCACAGCAGGCCGGCCCGCCAGCCCCGGCGCAGGCCCCCCGGCCTACCCGCACAGGCAGCACCGCTCCAGACAAAAGGGTCATCCCCCCGCAACGCCCCGCACTCAGGGCGCCCTGCACCCGCTCCGGCGCGCGCAGGCCCCGCAGCGTGAACGGGCTCTTTTGTCGTGCCCGCAGACAGGAAGAGAAGCATATGACGCGGGGAAGAAGGGAACCCCTTTGGAAAGGGGATGCCCTACTTCCCCCCGTGCCCCCCCGCCACCTTCCCCAAACATGAAGTTTGGGGGGAGGTGAG
>CALUZP010000014.1 GCA_944325325.1 uncultured Desulfovibrionaceae bacterium | reverse complement strand
GCCATACCGGCAGTCTTTGCCTGCGCATCACTGCTTCCGCTGCCAGGCTGCTCTTCCGCGACGCAGCCCGTGCAGACTCCTGGAGCTGAAACTACCTGGGGATTGACGCCTGAGGCTACACTCATTTACGCCGCTCTGCTCCTTGACCAGTCCATTCGCGATGAAAAAAGTTTCGGTATTTTCACGGCTGGCGAACTCTGCCTTGACATTGATCCAACCTCGCCAACCCTGACTGAAGCGGCAAGCTGGTTGATGTTCAACCGGGAACTGGGAGCAGCCAAGGCACTGCTGGAACGTGCGGTCGACAAGGCTCCGGACTCTCTCCCTCTGCATATTCTTCTGGCAGAATGCTGCGTGGAAGAGGGACGGCTGGATCTGGCCGTTGCTCTGCTTGAACAGTTTCTAGCCCGCCGACCGGACGCTGACGAAGCCAAGCAGGAGCTGGGACTGCTTCTGCTGCGCATCCAGCGCTGGCAGGATGCGGCTGATCTGTTCGCCGGCCTGCCTGAACGGCTCCACTCCCCGCACATTCGGCTGGCTCATGCTCAGGCCCTGGCAAATCTCAAGCGCTATCCCGAGGCTCTCGCACAACTCAAACTTCTTCTGAAGGAACAACCTGACTCCCTCAACGCAAGCATGGCGATGGTTGACGTTCTGGAACAGTCCGGCAAACCGTCACAGGCACGGGAGCTTTGCCGCAAGCTTGTCCGGCAGCATCCGGACAACGCCGGTCTGCGCCTGCGCCTGATCGAGTTGGAACTGGCAAGCAACCGTCCGCGTAGTGCCTTGCGGCTGTGCAGCGTATCGGAAGATTCGCCGGCCTTCGTGTTTGCCGCCATGACCCGCTTTCTGGAGCACGAACGATATACCGAAGCAGAAACCCTGATCAACGGCCTTATTCAAAATGAAAATGTGCCTGAAGAAGCCTGGCTGTATCTGGCGGCAATCAAATACGAAGCTCACAAGGATCTCAATGGCGCCCTTGAGGCCCTTTCCAACATCCTGCCAGACGGGCTGCTGGCCGACAAGGCATTTCTGCTCAAAGCCAACATTCTTATTAAAGCCGGCAAGGAAGAAGATGCCCTGGCGACATTACAAAAAGGCAGTGTGCTCTATCCTGAAGAGAACATTTTTCCGCTCATGCAGCTGCAGATTTTCCATATCCAAGGACGGCGAGAGGAAGCACTAAAAGCTCTTGACACCTATCTGCATAACAATCCAGAAGATGTGGAAGTTCTTTTCGTCAAAGGAACTCTGCTTGAAGAACTAAAACGAAAAGGTGAAGCCTTGGATCTGATGGAACGTATTCTGGTCCTCGATCCTTTGCATTATCAGGCCATGAATTTTCTCGGCTACAATCTGGTTGAAAATCTGCCGGATACCGCTTCACCCGAACGTCGTAAAGCAACGCTCGACAAGGCACTCAAGCTTCTGCACCGCGCTGTTGAGCTGGCTCCAGACAGTGCTCACATCCTGGATTCCCTGGCCTGGGCTCAGTTCAAGGCGGGGCAGCTCTCCGAAGCATGGCGCAATATCCAGGCAACGGTTCAGATGCCTGGCGGTGATGAAGAGGCTGAAATCTGGGATCATTACGGCGAGATCGCCAAAGCCATGGGACTGCCCGGTGAAGCCAGAAAGGCCTGGCAACAGGCCATGACTCTAACGCCGGACGCTCGTGCACGCTTCCAGCAAAAACTTGATGCACTACGGACACATTGATATGAAGCACCTTTTCCGTTCATTTCCCGGCCGTGCCATTATGCTTTGTGCTGCATGCCTTTGCATGACGGCCTGCGCCCGTCAGCCGCAACTTCCTCCGCTGACCGACGCTCAACTCGCCGATCTGACCTCCCGCTACACTCAAAGGGAGACAGCGATGAATACAGGCCTGCCCTGGCGGATTAACCTTGCCCTGCGTGCCGGCCAGGAACAAGACGGCAAAACAGAATCGCGCCGAATTACGGCACTGCTTTGGGGAAACGACGCGCAACACGGCCCCATCCGTCTTGATGTTATGGCAGGTATTGGTGCTACCATTGCCAATGCCAGGGAAGACGCTCAGGAGCTAGTCCTGTTTCTGCCGCAGGACAACTGCGCGCTGCTTGCCTCCGGGGAAGACTCCCGCCGGGCGCTTGAAGCCCTCGGCGTTCACCTTCCCCTTGACTTGACGGACATGGCCGCCTTACTCCTCGGCCGTTTTGACTCACTTTTTATTCCGGATTGGGGACGTGCCGGTCGTACTTCCAAGGGGCTGGCGGAAGTGCCTCTTGTCAATAAGCAGGGCTTTCTCCCGGGCAAGATTATCCTCGACAACGAAGCAAGGCCTATCTTTTGGGAAGATCCAGCCAGTGGGTGGATCATGGAGATGGCTTATTCAATCACGCCGAATCAACCGGATCGTCTGAAAGCTCGCCATAAGGACGGACAGTTTGCCATACTGGTCATCAAAACGAATGAAACGCCTTCAGCGCCTTATACTGACAAACAGCTTGAGCTGCGCATTCCAAGAGGAACTGCATGGCGGGCCTTGGCACCAGCCCGGCAGTAACGCCACAGACAGCTAGGGTTGTCTTTCTATTTTACCATAGGAGATGCCATTGGAGAAAACTTCCATGCAGCAAGGTTCTCTTTACAGCAGGGCTTGCGCCATGCTGAGAAATGTCTATTTTGGCTGGTGGGTGCTTGGCAAAGAACTTCTCTGGATCTGTGGCCGTGATCGCCCCTTCAGACGGCAGCAAAAGCTCCTGCGCAGCCAGAAGATTCGTCTGCAACAACAGATTTCGACAGAGACGCTGACGGCCGGTCTGAACAGAGAAAAACTTAATGCGTCACTTCAATTTGTTGAAACCGATCTGCAGGCACTGTCCCGGGCACGGCATACGGCACATCTTGCCTGGCTCCAGCCCCTGCGCGTGCGCTTCCCTGAATTTTTCACTAACGAAGGCGCCTCCGGGAGCCTGAAATAAGGATGCAGCCCATGGCTAACATTTATATAGGCTCTGACCACGCCGGCATCAGCCTGCGGGAACTTCTGGCTGAAAAGCTCACTGCCCAGGGGCATGCTATCAAAACATTCGGCCCGGTTCCTGGTGAAAGCAGCGACTATCCGCTCGCGGCCCGGGCCGTATGTGACAGCGTGCTGAGTAATCCCGGTAGCTTTGGCATTCTGATTTGCGGCACGGGGATCGGAATGAGTATGGCAGCCAATCGTATGCCTGGCATCCGCGCAGCCCTGTGCGGCTGCGAATTTCAGGCCAGGGCCTGCCGCCAGCACAACAACGCCAATGTACTCTGCCTTGGCGAACGCGTTACAGGCCCTGGTGTGGCTCTGGCCATGGCCGAAATTTTCCTTGCGTCGGAGTTTGAAGGCGGGCGCCACCTGCGCCGAATCCAAATGTTTGACAATGGTGTTAACTAACAGCACAGGTTTTGCGCTATGCAGCTTTATAATACCCTCACCAGGAAAAAAGAAACGCTCGTTCCCCACCGGCCCGGTAAGGTCGATATGTATGTATGCGGCATTACAGCCTATGATTTCAGCCATATAGGACACGCGCGCTCAGCAGTGAGCTTTGATGTTCTGGTACGCTATCTACGCTATCTGGGACTGGACGTCACCTGTATCCGCAACTTTACCGACGTCGACGACAAGATTATTGCCAGGGCCAACCAGGAAGGACGCACGAGTGAAGAAGTTTCACGCCAGTACATGGCTGCCTTCCATGAAGATATGGACAGGCTCGGTGTGCTGCGGCCAAGCATTGAGCCCAAGGCGACCGAGCATATCCCTGATATGATCCAGATGATCGAGAAGCTCATTGCGGGCGGACACGCTTATGCAACCCCTACAGGCGACGTCTATTTTCGTGTCCGGTCATTCCCCGCATACGGCAGGCTTTCAGGTCGCGATCCTGACGAGCTGCGCTCTGGAGCCCGTGTAGCGCCGGGAGAAGAAAAGGAGGATCCGCTTGATTTTGCGCTCTGGAAAGCCGCCAAACCAGGGGAACCACACTGGACCAGCCCCTGGGGTGAAGGCCGCCCAGGCTGGCATATCGAATGCTCTGCCATGAGCGCCAAATACCTGCCACTTCCGCTGGACATTCATGGCGGGGGGCTTGACCTCATCTTCCCGCATCACGAAAACGAAATCGCACAAACGGAGGCGGCTTTCGGCAAGGCTCTGGCCACCATGTGGATTCATAACGGGTTTGTGCAGGTCAATTCGGAAAAGATGTCGAAGTCGCTGGGCAACTTCAAGACAATCCGTGATATTCTCAAAAACTATCTGCCAGAGACGTTGCGATTTTTCCTTTTAGGCAAGCACTACCGCAGCCCTATCGACTTCTCTTTTGACAGTATGGATGAGACCGAGCGAGCGCAAAAACGCATTTACGAAACCCTGCGTGAAGTGCAGCACACACTTGCCCGCGACCAGTGGAAAAAGGGCCCTGATGGACAAGCGCTGCTGGCCGAGGCCGACAACGTCAAGGCTGAGTTCCTTGCAGCGCTGGACGACGACTGCAACACAGCTGCGGCTATTGGGCATATTTTCAGTGCCATCCATCTGGCCGGACGTGTGCTTGAAGACAAGAAACTGCGCACAGCAGAAGCCGGACGCGACATTTTGCTGCGCATCCAGCAGCTGGTAGGCATCTGGTCACAAATCCTTGGTGTGTTTGGTACTGATCCGGAAAAGTTCCTTGAGCAATTGCGTGCTGTTCGGGTCCTCCGCAGGGGACTTGACCTGCCAAAGGCCCATGCCTTGCTTGAAGCAAGAGTCGCAGCGCGCCAGGCCAAGAACTTTACACAGGCCGATGCACTGCGCGAGGAACTTGCCGCCATGGGTGTTGAAGTGCGTGATACGCCAGAAGGACAACAATGGGATTTAAGCTGAAGCGCTCACGCGCCCTTACCTGCTTTTGCTCCATTCTGATTTCACTGCTGGTGCTGGGTGGCACGGCCTGGCACCAGCCTGCCCTTGCGGGCTTTTTCGACGACTTTGGCATCAAGGACGAACTTGAACTCGGACGCAAGTTTGATTTGATGGTCAAGACACAGATGCCACTGGTCGAAGATCCTGAAGTCAAATTCTATGTACGTGCGCTGGTTGACAAACTGGTTGCCGTCCTGCCTCCTCAACCCTTTGACTTCAAGACTGATGTTCTACTGCACAACAGTATGAACGCTTTTGCTGTGCCTGGAGGATATGTCTTTGTACATACCGGTCTGATCATGCAGCTTGATCATGAGTCAGAACTCGCTGGCGTTCTGGCCCACGAACTGGCGCATGTCACTCAGCGCCATATTGCACATCGAATTGACCGCTCTCGTTACACTACGCTGGCCAGTGTTCTTGGTGCCCTGGCAGGGGCGTTCATGGGAGGCCATGGCGGCGGTGCGCTGGCCGTCGGAAGCATGGCTGCCGGGCAAAGCGCCATGCTTAACTACAGTCGACTTGATGAAACAGAAGCCGACCAAATCGGCCTGCAATACCTTGTTGCTGCGGGGTTCAATCCTCGAGGGCTTGTCGGCTCCTTTGAAAAAATCCGCAAGCAGCAATGGCTGTCAGGCATTTCTGTCCCTGAGTATCTGTCCACGCACCCTGATGTGGGTACCCGCGTCAATGAAATCAACGCCAGGGTACAGGCCCTGCCTGCCAAAATTCGCAATCGCAAGGAACATGACGCCGCCTTTAACAGAGCCAAGACTCTGCTCTGGGGCAGATACGGAACGCCGGCCCAGGCAGCCCAATATTTTTCCAAGACGCCAAACGAGCCCCTTTCGCTGATGGGTCAAGCCATGCTTGCCTCACGCAGGCATCAGATCAGTGAAGCCAAAAAACTGTTCGGAAAAGCCATCACCGCCGCTCCCCGCGAATCACTGATTCTACGCGAAGCAGGCATATTCTATTATTCCATCGGAGATCCTCAGGCCGAATCCCTGCTCCTTGCTGCATTAAAGCTCAATCCCCGGGATTTCATGGCGCTGTTTTTCCATGCACGCCTGCTTGATGATGATGGAAGACATAGTGAAGCACAAAAGCTCTATCGGTCCATTTTGCAGATTTACCCAACTGACTCTGAAGTCCACCAGTATCTAGGCGTGTCGCTTGGCAAAAGTCAGCAACCTTTTGATGGCTGGCTTCATCTTGCCTACAGTGCTCTATACAAGAATGACATGCACAGAGCTACCGAACTTTCCCGCAAACTCAAGGAACAGGCCAAGACACCCGAAGAGAAAAAGGCCGTAAAAACCTTTAAGGAAAAACTGCGCGAACGACGCGCTGTCACGGAGAAATAATCCGTGCCGGGTTCTCCTTTTATACTTATCCCGTGGCAGACACCTTTTTTGCCGGCATTGCGTGATCAGCTGGTTACAGCCACGGGCGGCAATCCCGGCAGCGCGATTGTTGTCTTTCCCCATGATCGCCCCAAGCGGTACCTCACTGATCTCTTTCGTCCGAATAACTTTCCACAAGCTGCGGGTAAGGCCGTTATCCTGCCGCGCATGTTTACAATCAACGAATTTTTTACCACTCTGCACGCCCGTCAGCCAGGCTCTGTTCTGCGTGAGGCCAGCCTTCTGGATCAGGTTGCCTTGTTGTGGCAGGCTGTCAAACAGGTCAGCTTAAAGAACAGCACCCTTTGCGCAGCTCTGTCGTCTATGAACCAGGCAACCTTTTTCCCATGGGGTGTTCACCTTGCCACGGTGCTTGAAGAATGCCTTGCTAATGGACTTACACCTTCGGACCTGCACCACGCGGAAGGGGAGGTTGCCCCCTTTGCCGCAGCACTGCTGGGAACGCTAGGCCAGCTGTTTGCCCTGTATCGTGAAAGTCTTGTGACCAACTTTTTAACTACGGCAGGCCTGGATGCCTTTACGGTATCCGAATCCCTGAACTCAGAGACGCCCCTAACCGCTCCGCTGCTGGAACATCCCTTGTTTCTTGCCGGCTTCTCAGCCCTGAACGGCAGTGAAGATCGCCTGTTCCGCTATCTGTGGGAACACGGGGCAACTATATGTATTCATGGAGATCCTGCCTTGGAACAGGGCCATTCAGTGCCCTGTCACCATGGCTGCGACATGCTTGCCCGCTGGCTTGCCCGCTGGAAAGCGACCTGCCGCCTGGCAAATGCTGTTGTCGATGAAGCACCGCCTGAGATCCATTTCTTCAGTGGGCATGATCTGCATTCTCAGCTTGAAGCCATGCAACGCGATCTGCAGTATATGGCAAAGTCAAAAACGGCATCCGATAGCCTCGCCGTCGTACTTACCCACGCCAGCGCACTATTGCCTGCCCTGCATCATCTTCCAGCCTCCGACTGCAATATCTCTCTGGGCTATCCCCTGGAACGGACCCTGCTTGCCCGTCTGCTTGACGCTATTTTACAGTTGCGCGCCACCAGTACGGCAACAGGCACTGTCCATTGGAAACGCCTTACCGAACTTGTCCGCCACCCCTGTCTGAGAATGCTCGCCGCTGCCGGCACATCCTTGAGGGAAGTCCTGCAATGCATGGAGAGACAGCTTCGATCCGGCAGCCGTATGGTGGATCCCCATACGGTTGCCAGGCAGGGCCTTGCCCTTTCCGAGAGCTCCCCTGCCGTGGCAGATCTGCTGGAACGCGTTCTTGACGTCACCATCATGAACTGGCAGCGTGTAGAAACAACAGCCGATCTTGCCCACTGCCTGTGGGAGCTCTGTCAGCTGCTGGCAAAGGAAGGAAACGACATCTGGTCGAGGTTTCCCCTTGAAGCTGAAGGGCTTTTTCGGCTTGCCCAACGAATTATCCCGGCATTGCGCACCACGCTGATGGCTGATACGTCTCTGCCATGGCCCCTTGCCTCATCCATCCTCAAAGAACTTATTGCCGCCGAACGCATCCCCTTTGAGGCAGATCCTCTTACAGGCATCCAGGTTATTGGCATGCTCGAGACACGGCTACTTCATTTTCAGCATGTTTTTGTCATCGATACAACTGAAGATCGATTGCCAGGCAGCGCCACCACTTCCCCACTACTGCCCGACAGCCTGCGGGGAGCCCTCGGCCTTCCCGATACGGAAAACCGGGATCGACTCGCAGCGTATACGCTTTTCCGGCTTCTTGCCGGATCCAGGCAAGCCTGGCTCTACTGGCAGGAGGGAGTAGAAAGCGGCTCCTTTTCCGAAGGACGCAAACAAAAAAGCCGTTTTGTCGAAGAACTCATCTGGCAAGAAGAAAAAAAACAAGGCCGCCTGCTGCTGCCCGGTGAGGGAACAATCCGAACGCCAGCTCTCCATCTTCGACCTGTTCCACAGGAGCGCGCCGCTATTTTCCGTACCGACGGCATCAGACAGACCGTCAGCCGTTTTTTACAGAAGCCGCTTTCCCCTTCAGCACTGAACGATTATCTGACATGCCCCGTAAAATTCTGGTACGGCTATCTGTGCGGCCTTGCACCACTTCAAACAGTACTGGAGACCGACGATCCCGCCGGTGTCGGCACACTCCTGCATGACACATTGCAAGCCTATTACGCTCCGTTCCTCAATCAAGAAATTACACGCGAAGATTTGAATCCTGACGAGCTTGTCCGCCTGTTTTTCCAAAAGCTCGAAGCCAGCGCGCTTCCAGAAAACCTGCCACCGGAAAGTCTCGCCGTCCTGCGCACTGCCGGTCCGAAAAGGCTCCGTCTGTTTCTGGGCAATCAGCCCGCACAGTTGCGCGTTCTTGCCTTGGAGCAGACATTGGAGGCCCCTCTGGTAACTGGCTCTTCCCTGCATATCAAACTGAAAGGCAGACTGGATCGCGTGGATGAACGGCATGAGGCAGACGAACGCCATATCTGTATTCTTGATTACAAGACGGGCTCTGTCCGGATTCCCAGCCAGAACGTATGGGAAAATGAAGCCCTGTTTGAAGAACTGTCCGCTTTGCTAAACGCCACATCTGAAGAATTCAGAGAGCGTATCGATCAAGAAGCGCACGATCCACTTCCCCAGCTCGCCAAGTTATTCCCGAGTCTTCAACTGCCCGCATACCTTTTTCTGCTAAGGCAGCAGTGGAACCAAGGAGACAATGCAGCATTTATCGAATTAAAAACTACCGGTGCTGAATCCCCTCTGTTTGCCAGGCAGCTGGACAAGAAACGAACAGCCCGGTCTATTGAAACAACCATTCCCCTGATCTTACGGTTTGTCGCCCTGCACATGGCACTCTGCCCCTCATTCCGCCCACAGGAAGGCGAACATTGTGCATGGTGTACGGCAGCGCCGTACTGTCTGAAATCCATTTAACCTGCAAGGAGCTCCTTCATGTCTGTCAGCATTGACGCTTCGCGCTGTATCCAATGCCATCGGTGTGTTGCTGTCTGTATTTGCAATGTGTTCCAGCCGGGTTCCGGCGTTCCGGTGGTGATGGATGAGCGCCGGAAAAACTGCATGCACTGTGGTCACTGTGCGGCTGTATGCCCTAGTCAAGCCATTACGCTTGATGGCCGCAGCAGCGGCGATCTGCTTCCCATACCTGCCAGCAGACTCGACGACGAAGCCAGAGCCGCCCTTTTCACCGCCCGGCGTTCCATCAGGCTATACAAGCCAGAACCCATTGAACGCACACTTCTTGAAAAAGCTTTGCGTCTAGCGAGTTACGCACCCACCGCGCGCAACGCGCGGGAAGTTCACTGGACTATCCTCAATGGAAGGGAAAAACTCTTGCCTGTGCTCGAACAAGCTGCCGAAGCTCTGGCCTGCTCCACAGACAGCCGCTATCAAAAAATTTTGTCCCGAGTACGTCAGGGTGAAGATGTCATTCTGCGCGGGGCTCCCTGCTTGATCGTAGCCCACGCCGCACCATGGCGCTGGGCCGAGGCAGACTGCAGCGCCGCTATTTCGTACATGGAGCTGGCTCTGCACTCCTTTGGCGTGGGGACCTGCTGGTCAGGCATGGTCATCAATGCAGCGCGGCTCAAGCCTCTTTCCGCGCTGCAGCTTCCTGAAGGCCATGTCATGTATGCAGGACTCATGGCAGGAATGCCAGCCATTGATTACACGCGCATCCCATACAGAGAACCTGCCGGCGTGACCTGGATCTAAGCTGCATCCGGCACGGCTTGACGGATGCCTGCTGCAATAAGCGAAATCATGCCGAATTCCACAGGATGGATGTAGATATGACAAAAGGTGCCTTTGAGGCAGAACTGTCTGTCCAAAAGACGCCTTACGGAAGGTTTGCCACAAATGTAGCAAACCGGAGCGTATCCATGTCTATCTCTCCTTCTTTCTGCTTCGGTAGCTATGTTATAACATAAGGGGCCCCACCGGCATAGCCGGTGGTTCCTCTTGTGCGCCTGCAAGGCTCTCTTGCCAGCTGCGCCCCAGCAGGCGCTTATACGATCTGACATCTGCACTTCTGTTACCGGCGGCCCGTAAACGGGCTTCCGGTGTACGGGATGCTCAGCTGTTCTCCGAGCTTATCCTCGGCCAGTTGATGCCTGATGTACTCTGCTATCTTTGCCTTA
>CALUZP010000013.1 GCA_944325325.1 uncultured Desulfovibrionaceae bacterium | reverse complement strand
GCAAGCGGCGCCGAAGCACGCTGGGCCCTGGAAGCACACCCCGCCAGCGCGACCATCAGAACAAGGCACAGCGGCCATACATATCTGGCAAACGCCTGGTGACGCATCAGTCAAGACTCCCTTTGGTGCTCCGCACCGTTTTCCCGTTCTGCCGCACAGCGGCCGCCAGCGCCAGGCCAAGGCCCTTGGCTGCCGATTCCAGAAGGTGATGCCCGTTTTTGCCGTACAGAAACTGCACATGCACGTTCATGCGCGCCGCAGAGGCAAGGGCCTTGTACACCTCCCGCCACACGTCGCGCTCCTCGCCGGCCAGCACCGGCGGCAACAGTTCGTCCCCCCGCCACTCGAGCCAGGGACGGCCGGAAATGTCCACCGTCACCTCTGCCAGGGCCTCGTCCATGGGCACACGGCCGTAGCCGACCCTGGCAATGCCCTTGCGATCGCCAAGCGCCTGGGCCAGAGCCTGGCCAAGGCAAAGGGCCGTGTCTTCAGCCGTATGATGCGCATCCACATCAAGATCGCCCCTGCAGCGCAGGGAAAGCGAAAAGCCTCCCCAGAACGCCGTAAGCGTCAGCATGTGATCGAGCATCCCGAACCCTGTGGAGACCTCAATAACCGGCTGTTCAGGATCCAGATTCAACAGCAGTTCAATTTCAGTTTCAGCCGTCCTGCGGCCTGTGCGGGCACTGCGTTCCACAACAACCTCACGCGTTGGAAGAGCCGGCCTTGCCGGATTCGGCTGCGGCCTTTTCGCTGCGGGGCCTGGCCATGGCCGCCACATAGATGCTCACTTCATAAAGAATAATCATCGGGCCGGCCATGAGTAATTGCGAAAAGACATCCGGCGGCGTCAGGATGGCCGCCACGATGAAAATTGCCAGAATGGCATAGCGGCGGACCTTGCGCATCCAGGCCGGTGTAATCACCCGCAGGCGCGACAGGAAAAAGGCAAACAGCGGCATTTCAAAAATCAGCCCGAAGGCCAGAAGCATCTTGAGCGAAAAACCGAGGTATTCGTTCAGGGACGGCATGGCCACAATCATCCCTGTGGAATAGCTCATGAAGAATGTAAAGGCGAAGGGAAAGACACCCCAGTAGCAGAACGCCGCGCCCAAAAGGAAAAAAAACGCCGAACAGAACGCCAGCGGCACAATGTGCCGGCGCTCCTCCCGGTACAGCCCCGGCGCAATGAACGCCCAGAGCTGATAAAAAATATACGGCGACGCCACAAACACACCGGCAACAAGCGCAACCTTCAGATAGACAAAGAACCCTTCAGGAACGCTGGTATAGATGAACCGCGTGTCCGGCGGCATGACCTTGACCAGCGGCAGCGACAGATAGCGGAACAGATCTTCCGCCACCCCGTAGCACAGCAAAAAGCCCACGGCAGCCCCGATCAGCATCCTGACAATCCGCATGCGCAGCTCGCCAAGGTGTTCTGTGAAGCTCATGGGCTTTTCGTCCTCGGGCATGTCCTCTTCATCCCTGGACCAGCCGGCCCCTCTGGCCACACCAGCCCCTGACGAAACCGCAGGCGCGGCGTCCTCTGCCGATGCGGCCAGCGCACCGCCGTCCTTGCCGCCCCCGTTCCCCGGGCCGGCGGCATCGCCGGCAGAGCTTGCCGTGGCATCCGCCGCCTGTGCACTGTCCGGCGGCACCACCGTGCCATCCGTGCCATCCGTACCGGCAGGCCCGCTGTCAGAGCCATTGCCATCCGCCTGCACCGCCCCGTGCGTGTCAGCGGCAGCAGGTCCTGCAGCGGCGTCCTGCGGCCGGCTGTCCGCACGGCGTTCAGACGGGCAGGATCCGGCGGCAGCATCGCCGTGAAGATCCCCGGACTGCGGGGCCTCAGACCTGGAAGACCTGGACTCTTCCGCACTCATGCTCTGTCTCCATCACCGGGGTTTTCAGACTTTGCCGCTGCGGCAGTTGCCTGGGCTTTGACCTCTGCGGCTTTTCTGGCCCGTTCCTTTTCTTCTTCCTCGGCGGCCTCAAGATTGATTGTCCGCTGGAATTCCGTCGAGACACGCCGGAATTCTCCCATGGCACGTCCCAGTGTCCGTGCCAGCTTGGGCAGGCTCGAAGGGCCGAGCACCACCAGGGCCACAACCAGAATGACCAGCAGTTCCGTTCCACCTATCCCGAACATTGCACACCTCGTCCTCGCGATCCCAGAGCCGCCGCGGAGCTGCCGGCAGCTCCGCGAGGGTCATGCGCGTTATGCGCCGTCTGCCTACTCCCACTCGATCGTGCTCGGGGGCTTGGGCGAAATGTCGTACACGACCCTGTTGACGCCCTTGACCTCGTTGATGATGCGCGCGGAAATGCGCTCCAGCACCTCATAGGGGAGCCGTGTCCAGTCAGCGGTCATGGCGTCCACACTGTCAACCACACGCAGGGCGATCACATGCTCGTAGCTGCGGCCGTCGCCCATCACACCAACGGTCTTCAGCGGCAGCAGCACGGCAAACCCCTGCCAGACCTTGCGGTACCAGCCCGACGCACGCAGCTCGGCCTGCACAATCAGATCCGCCTTGCGCAGGATGTCCAGGCGTTCACGGGTCACCTCGCCGATGACGCGAATCGCCAGACCCGGGCCGGGGAACGGATGACGCCAGATGATGGAGTCAGGCAGCCCCAGCTCCTTGCCTACCTGGCGGACTTCATCCTTGAACAGCTCGCGCAACGGCTCGATGAGCTTCATGTTCATCTTTTCCGGCAGGCCGCCCACGTTGTGATGGCTCTTGATCACCGCACTGGGCCCCTTGTAGGACACCGATTCGATGACGTCCGGATAGAGCGTCCCCTGGGCCAGAAAATCCACCTTGCCGATGGCCCTGGCTTCTTCTTCAAACACGTCGATGAAGGTGTGTCCGATGATCTTGCGCTTCTTTTCCGGATCGTCCACGCCCTTCAGCAGATCAAGGAAACGATCCTGGGCCTGCACGAACTTCAGGTTGAGATCAAAGTTGTCGCGCAGATACTTGACGACTTCTTCGCCCTCTCCGGCGCGCAGCACGCCGTTATCCACAAAAATGCAGTGCAGCTGCTTGCCGATGGCCTTGTTGAGCAGCACGGCCACGACGGTGGAGTCCACACCACCGGACAGCGCGCAGACCACCTGCTTGTCGCCAACGGTTTCGGCCACCTCGCGGATCACCCGATCCACAAACGACGACATGCTCCAGTCCGGCGTAATGTGGGCCACTTCAAACAGGAAGTTGCGCAGCATGGCCGCACCGTCAGCCGTATGATGCACTTCAGGATGGAACTGCACGGCATAAATCTGCCGGGTTCCGGAATCCGCCGGCGCAAAGGCCGCCACATCAAGCGTGGCCGTACGCGCAGCCACGACAAACCCCGGCGGCGGGGTCTTGACCGTGTCGCCATGCGACATCCACACGCGGGAGGTGCGGCTTGTGTCGAGCCCCTTCCACAGCGGACAGTCGCCCAGCATGGTCAGATCGGCCGGCCCGTATTCGCGCACATGCGACTGCTCCAGCTGGCCGCCCAGATAGCGGGCCAGAAGCTGCATGCCGTAGCAGATGCCAAGCACGGGCACGCCCAGTTCCAGAAGCCCCGGATCCAGGGTTGGCGCGTCCTTTTCGCCAACGCTGGCGGGCCCGCCGGACAGAATGATTGCGGAGGGCTGCATGGCCCGGACAGCTTCTGCCGTCACCACACAGGGATGGATTTCCGAGTACACGCCGGCTTCGCGCACCCGGCGGGCAATCAGCTGGGTAACCTGAGAGCCGTAGTCGATGATAATGACTTTACTCGCCATGAAGGTGTCCTTGCTTTGGGGAAGCGCTTCCCGCTATACCCAATGCCATGTTGAATGTTCCAGGCAGTGCAGGGCCTGCCAGCGCCTTGCGGCAAACGACGCACGCTTGAACGACGCGCGCTTGTCTGAGCGCCTGGCGTGCAGGGGTGGATCCCCTGCGCGCCCCTGACGGGCAGCGGCGTTCCCCCGGGCCGCCAGAGCCCGCCCTTTCAGGACAGGGCCTTATGCGTTGTCAACGCGGTAGTTGGGGGCTTCCTTGGTGATGATGACGTCGTGGACATGGCTTTCGCGCAGGCCTGCCGCCGAAATCTCCACCAGCCGGGCTTTTTCGTACAGTTCCTCCAGGTTGGCCGCGCCACAGTAGCCCATGCCGGAGCGGATGCCGCCCACAAGCTGGTACAGGGTTTCAGACGCCGCCCCGCGGTAGGGAACCCTGCCGACAATGCCTTCCGGCACCAGCTTCTTGGACCTTTCCTGGAAATAACGGTCAGAGCTGCCGTCCTTCATGGCGTCGATGGAGCCCATGCCGCGGTAAATCTTATAGGTGCGGCCCTGGTACAGGATGGTCTCACCCGGGCTTTCGTCCGTACCGGCAAGAAGGCTGCCGATCATCACCGAATGCGCACCCACGGCCAGCGCCTTGACCACATCGCCGGAGAACTTGATGCCGCCGTCACCGATGATGGTGCCGCCCACCTCGCGCGCGGCCCTGGCGCATTCCATGATGGCCGTAACCTGCGGTACGCCCACACCGGCCACCACGCGGGTGGTGCAGATGGAGCCGGGGCCAATGCCGACCTTGACCGTGTTGGCACCGGCCGCAAACAGTTCCTTGGTGGCCTCGTAGGTGGCCACGTTGCCGGCCACAAGCTGGCAGTCGGGGAAGGCCTCGCGCACAGCGCGCACCGCCTTGATGATATTCAGCGAATGACCATGGGCAGAGTCAAGCACCAGCACATCCGCACCGGCTGCCAGCAGCGCTTCAGCCCGGGGGAGCGAATCGCGGCCCACACCGATGGCACCGCCGACGCGCAGGCGTCCCTTGGAATCCTTGCAGGCCGACGGGTACTTCTGCACCTTGTCGATGTCCTTCATGGTCAGAAGGCCCGCCAGCTGGCCGTTGTCGTCAACCACAAGCAGCTTTTCGATCCGGTGCGCGTGCAGATGGCGCTTGGCCTCCTGCAGGGTGATGCCCGGCGAGACCGTCACCAGGTTTTCGTGCGTCATCACCTCGCGGACCAGCGTCCCTTCAAGATTTTCCACAAAGCGGACGTCACGGTTGGTCAGAATGCCGACCAGCGCCTTGCGTTCGTCCACCACCGGCAGGCCGGACACGCGATAGGTCTGCATCAGCTCCATGGCCTTGGCCACGGTGTCTTCGGGATGCACGGTAATCGGGTCAAGAATCATGCCGCTTTCTGACTTCTTGACCTTGCTGATTTCAAGGGCCTGCCGCTCAACGGACATATTCTTGTGCACGATGCCGATACCGCCGGCACGGGCCATGGAAATGGCCATGGCGGCCTCGGTCACCGTATCCATGGCCGCTGAAATCAGCGGAATGTTGAGTGAGATGTCAGGCGTCAGCCACGCCTTGACATCCACCATGTCGGGCGTCACTTCGGAATAGCCTGGCATGAGCAGTACATCATCAAAAGTCAACGCCTTGCAGGTAATTGTTGCCACGGCTCCCCCTTTGTTCTGTACGGGTGTGTTATGCAGTTGCAACCAGGTTGCACATCAAATATGACAGACCCCTCTCCAGAGCCTGGCCTCACGGAAGGGGTTTTGTTCAATGAAGTAGGCCAATATAATTTACAAGGCTGCCAATGTCAAAGCGGCTCCCGGCGCTGCCTGACGGACGCCTCCGCGGCCGCTGTCCGGAGCGCTGCGGCCTGCCCGGACTGGCCCCCTGCGGACACTCCCGCAGGCTGAAGGCGCCAGCCACTTCCCCCGCCCGGCCGCGTCCGGCCGGCGTGTGCGGTTCTGCGCTCGCGCCAGGCTGTCCGGCGGCCATTGTCCGGAGCGCTGCGGCCTGTGCCTGCGCTTGCCATCGGCGCAGAGAACCGCTAGGCTGCAACCGCGCGGACTAGCGGGGCACATGCCCTTCCGCAGCAAGCGGAAAGCCGGCTTCAAGCAGCTGCTCGCGGGAAATGGCTCCGTCCCTGCGCACGATGAGCTCGTGCCGGTCGTCCATTTCAATCAGTGTTGACGGCAGTCCGCCGCCAGGCAGCGGCGGCATGTCCAGCACCCCGCCGATTTCCGCGAACAGTTCAGGATCAAGCTCTGACGCCAGCCTTGCCGCAGGCCGTCCGCTGATGTTGGCGCTGCTTGCGGTAATGGGTTCGCCCACAGCCCGGGCCAGCGCCGCCGCCACAGGATGCGAGGAAAGGCGCACCGCCACGCGGCCTGTGCCGCCTGTCAGCACCTCAGGCACCCTGAGCCGCGCCGGAAACAGCACCGACAACGGCCCGGGCCAGAATTTTCTGAGCAGCGGCATCATGAACGGCGGCACCTTGGCAACCTGCTCAAGCTGATCCCAGTCCCCCAGAATCAGCGGCAGCGGCCGGACCGTCGAACGGTGCTTGGCCCGGAAGACCCGGGCGGACGCGTCGGCATCCAGCGCGCGGCTCCCCAGCCCGAACAGCGTCTCAGTAGGAAAAATTACCGGCCGGGAAGCCTTCATCAGCTCTACTGCCAGCTCGAACGAAATCAGGGGAAGTTCGCCTTTCTGCAGATTGGACGTGCTCATGATCTCAACCCCTCACTATGCCGCGCGGGCACGCCGCGCATGATGCCTGGAGTTCACGCGTGACACTCAGACCTTTACGAATCCTGGCCGTAGGACGCCTGCGCACGCCGTTCTGGAAAGACGCCGCCGAGCATTACCGGACGCGCATCCTCCGCTGGCGCAGTCTCACCGAAACCTGCCTGCGCGACGCCGACCCCGCACTGTCACCCGCAGAGCGCATCGCTCAGGAAAGCCGGGACATCCTTGCCGCGCTTTCCCCGGCTGACATTCCTGTCTGCCTGGACGAGCGGGGCAGGAGCCTTTCCTCGCGCGAATTTGCGCAGCTGCTGGCCGCGCTCTCCGAAGACGCCAACCGGGTTCCCTGCTTCATTGTGGGCGGCGCCTACGGCTATGACGACACTGTCCGGCGCAGGGCCCGGCACACGCTGGCGTTCGGCCCCATCACGCTGCCGCACGAGCTGGCGCGGGTCGTCCTTTTTGAACAGCTCTACCGCGCCGAGGCGCTGCTGCGCAACACGCCCTACCATCATTGATGGCGAAAGCATCCTCTACTTTATGCCGATCGTCAAGCGCAATACACCCTGCCCGGCACACTTCCCCGCCGTGCAGGCGTCAGGACGCCACCCGGCTGCCAGGCTTCTGAGACGGCGGGCGCGCCGGCCTTGAACTGTCTGCCGGCTTTCCGTATGCTTGCCAGCACACCGTTGCACGAAAACCGCTCCGGCAACGCTGCAGCAGCGCCGCCCTGCGCAGGGCAGTGTCCATTGCCAGGGCAGCCGGCAGGCAGGCTCAAAAACCACGCCGCCCTGCGCAGGACAGTGCGTCTTACGCGCCCGCTGCACGCCGGAAAGAAGAAACATGGCCCGGGCAGCCGGGCCTGACCAGCGTGTGCCGGCAGGCCCCCCCTTCTCAAGACCTTTCCAGACACAGGAGAACCCCGTCATGGCGGACATGATCCGGATTGACATCGTTGCCGACGAAGAAGACGAAGACGCCGTGCTCAGCGTGCTTGTCCCGCTTGTAACCTACGGCTGGCAGGAAGACTCCCTGCCCACAGGCGAAACCCGCTACCGCGTGCACTGTGAAAACATGGACGTCGTGGACGCCGTGTGCGCCGGCATTCAGGCCGCAGCCCCCAGGGCAGCCATAGAAAAAAGCACTGTCCCGCACTGTGACTGGCAGGCCGCCTGGAAGGACTTCTTCACCCCGGTTCCCTGCGGCCGGTTCATCGTCCTTCCGCCCTGGCTGCTGGCGTCTGCACCGGCAAACGCCATTCCCATCGTCATCGAACCCAAATGCGCCTTTGGCACAGGGCACCACAACACAACGGTGCTCTGCCTCGAAGCCATCTCCTCCCTGCTCGACGCCGGCCGCCTGAAAGCCGAAATGCGCTTTTTTGACCTGGGCACGGGAACAGGTATCCTCGGCATCGGCTGCGCGCTTTCAGGACTGACCGGCATCGGCTCGGACATCGACCCGCTGGCCGTGGACAACGCGCGCGAAAACCGCGTCATCAACAAGGCCGAAGGCTTTGAAGTCCGCGCCGGCAGCGTCGAGGCCGCCGGTACTGAAACCTTTGATCTGGTCATTGCCAACATCCTGGCCGGGCCGTTGCGCGAAATGGCCCCCGATGTCATGGCCCGCCTCAAGCCGGGCGGCGCGCTCATTCTGTCCGGCATCCTGACAATCCAGGCCGACGCCGTAGCCGAAGCCTACGCCGCCCTGGGACAGCCTGTCCACACGGTCTCCGGCGACTGGACCGCGCTCGTCTGGGCCTGACGCCGCCCTGTCCGTTCCCCCGGCCGGCGCAACATCCCGCCTGCCGGAGGATACGGGAAGAAAGAACAGCACCCTCAGGCGGCGCGGCAACGCGCCTGCTCCCTGCCGGGAAAACGCCTGCACGGCGCGCCTTCGGCAGCGCTCTCACCGTGCATTCCCGCAGCATAAAGGGCCGTTTCCCAGGAAACGGCCCTTTATGCTGCCCTCCCCTGCACCGGAGCGCGGCCTGCCCTTTCTGCATGAAGACAGAAAGACGGTGCGGCAGAAGACCACCCGGCAGGACACCGTCCGGTGGCAAAGGCTCCGTATTCCCTGCAGCGCAGGCTTTTGACCATTGCGGGAAGGAAACGTCGGTATGCGCCCGGCCGTGTTCCCTGCAGCGCAGCCCGGCCACGCATCCCCGCGCAGCAGGCCGGTCTGCTGCGCGCTGCCGTTTCAGACCAGGCGCCCCTGAAGGCCGGGCCATCGGTCAGCGTTCCAGCCTTCCTGCATCAGCCGATCGGCCAGCTTGCGGTGCGGGGCAGGCATGGGATAGCGATCCACCTGCTCGGGCAAAATCCACTTCCATTCACAGGCCTCATGCAGGGCGGGCGGCGGTACGCACGGCGGCATGTCGCTGGTAAAACGCAGGGCAAAGCAGTGCATGGTCACCCGGTAGGTGGTATACCCGTGCCGGATGACGCCCAGCGAGGCTACAGGCTCCACCGTAAATTCCACTTCTTCGCGCCACTCGCGCACCACGGTCATTTCCGGTGTTTCCCCTGGCTCCATGCAGCCGCCCGGAAACTCCCAGAGACCGCCCCAGACGCCCTCTTCCTCGCGACGCTGGATAAACAGCCGCCCCTTGTGGATGAGCACGCCGTTGGCCACCTCAATGGGTTTGATGGTGCCGGGCCGCCCCAGCACAGGGCGCTCCCGCGTGATCCCCAGGTGCAGGCTCTGGCAGAGGCCCGGCACGCCGGCCACAGGACAGGCGGCACAGTCCGGCTTTTTACGGCAGACAAGCGCGCCAAACTCCATCAGGGCCTGATTGAACTCGCGGGCCCGGCCTTCCGGAATCAGCCTGGCAGCCAGCTCCCGGATGCGGGAGCGCGCCGGCTCGACCCTGACCGGGCTGTCAATGTCAAACACCCGTGAAAGCACGCGCTCCACATTGCCATCCACGCAGGGCACGGGCAGGTTGAACGCCGTGCTGGCAATAGCGCCCGCCGTATACTCGCCAATGCCGGGCAGCGAAAGCATGTCCTTCGGATCTCTGGGGAACTCCCCGCCAAACCGCGTCATGACAGCCTGGGCCGCAGCCTTGAGATGACGCACCCGCCGGTAATAGCCAAGGCCCTCCCAGGCCTTGAGCAGCGCGTCGTCATCGGCCCGGGCCACAGACGCAATGGTCGGAAAGCGCTCCATCCAGCGGTTGAAATAGCCGACCCCGCGATCCATCTGGGTCTGCTGAAGCATGATTTCGGCAATCCAGGTGGCATAGGGCGAATAGTGCGCTCGCCAGGGCAGGGGCCTGCGGTGGCGGGCAAACCAGTCAAGAAGCAGCTCAGGCAGCTGCGCAATACGCGACTCGTCATTCATGGCTGCACCATACCAGTCTCGCAGGGACAAAAAAAGACTTTCTTCTTTTTCCTACTAACATATTGACATTTATTTCTTTTACAACACACTTGCCCCGCATGGCCTTTTCAGGCAGAACAGCATAAAATCATGGCGGGCAAACCGCCTATAAGGAGAAAGCAATGGCCAATCCCACGGTGCTTCTGGAAACGTCGTCCGGAGACATTCTGATTGAACTTTTCCCCGAACAGGCGCCGGAAACGGTGGAAAACTTCCTGAATTACGTCAAGGACGGCTTTTATGCCAACACCATTTTCCATCGCGTCATCAAGGGCTTCATGATCCAGGGCGGCGGCCTGACCATGAAAATGGAAACCAAGCCCACCCGCGCCCCCATCCGCAACGAAGCCGGCAACGGACTCAAAAACGATCGCGGAACCATTGCCATGGCCCGCACCAGCGATCCGCACAGCGCCACCGCTCAGTTTTTCATCAACACGGTGGACAACGATTTCCTCAACTTCTCGTCGCCCGATGTCAACGGCTACGGCTACTGCGTGTTCGGCAAGGTGATTGACGGCATGGATGTTGTGGACAAAATCGAAAAGATCAAGACCCGCACCCTGGGCATGCATTCCGACGTGCCCACCGATATGGTGCTCATCACCGGCGCTTCCCTGTTTGAATAACCGCTGCCCGGACTGAGGCGGCACACATCCCTAACCCTGACGTCTCCCGGCCCTTCCGCGGGCCGGGAGCTCGACGGAACGTTCATGATCACACCTGCGCGCAAACCCGAAATTCTGGCACCGGCTGGCGACATGCCGTCCTTTCTTGCCGCTCTTGCTGCCGGAGCGGACGCCGTCTACATGGGGCTGAAGCATTTTTCCGCCCGCATGCAGGCCGACAACTTCAGCACAACCGAACTGTCCCGGATGCTGGAGCTGGCCGAAGCCGAACACCGCCGCATCTATATTGCCTTCAACACCCTGGTCAAACCCGGCGATCTGGACGCCGCCGGCAGGCTCCTGGCCCGCATCGCGCGCGACGCGCCGCCGCACGGACTGATCATCCAGGATCCCGGCATCATCACCCTGGCACGCCAGGCCGGTTACAAGGGGGGGCTGTTCCTCTCCACTCTGGCCAACATCACCCATCAGGCGGCCCTGCAGTGCGCTGCCGGACTCGATGTGCAGCGCGTCATCCTGCCACGGGAACTGTCCATCGATGAAATCCGCGCCATGGACGCAGCGTGCCCCGACGGGCTTGAATTTGAAATTTTCATCCACGGTGCGCTGTGCTGGTGCGTCTCCGGCCGGTGCTACTGGTCCAGCTACATGGGCGGCAAAAGCGGCCTGCGCGGCCGCTGCGTGCAGCCGTGCCGGCGCATGTACCAGCAGCAGAAACACGCTGTACGCGCCTTTTCCTGCCTTGATCTGTCGCTGGACGTGCTGACGCGCACAACCATGGATATGCCGCACCTGGCGTCCTGGAAAATCGAAGGGCGCAAAAAAGGGCCGCATTATGTCTACCATACGGTGCTGGCCTACCGCATCCTGCGTGACGAGGGCAGCGATCCCAAAGCCCGCAGGGAGGCTGCGCGCATTCTTGAAATGTCGCTCGGACGGCAGACCACCCGCGCTCATTTTCTGCCCCAGCGCGACAGCGCCCCCACCCGTGCCGATGCGCCAACCAGCTCCGGCCTGCTTGTGGGCAAAATTCAGCACAGCGAAGACGACAGGCCCGCTTTCAAACCGTATATCGAACTGCTTTCCGGCGACTACCTGCGGGTCGGCTACGAAGACGAACGCTGGCACGCCACCCTGCCCGTCACGCGCCGGGTGCCCAAGGCCGGCCTGCTCACGCTGAAGCTGCCCAAATACAAGACGCCCAGGGCCGGTACGCCTGTTTTTCTCATCGATCGCCGCGAGCCGGAGCTTATGCGCCTGATTGCCCAGTGGCAGGCCAGGCTGGATGCCTGCAAGGGTGTTAAGGCAAGTGCGGTGGACTTTGCCCCCAGACTGCCGCGCCCGGTCACCCCCCGCCGGCGCCCGGACATGCTGGTTCGCGCTTCGGTGCCGCACGGAACCGAAACCCGCCGCAGCCGCAACAGCCTGATCGGACTCTGGCTTACGCCGCGCTCGGTTCGCGAAATCTCGCGCACGGTGGCTCCGCACATGGTCTGGTGGCTGCCGCCGGTCATCTGGCCCAATGAGGAAGACGGCTTCAGGCGCGCGCTGCTCGAAGCCCGGCGCAACGGCGCCCGGCACTTTGTGTGCAACGCGCCGTGGCAGGTCGCCCTGTTTGCTGCCGAAAGCTCCCGCAGCGCCCTGCCGGATCTCATTGCCGGCCCGTTCTGCAATCTGGCCAACGCGCTGGCGCTGGATCTCATGGCCCGGCTGGGCTTTTCGGCGGCGTTTGTCAGTCCGGAGCTGACCCGGGAGGACTTTCTTGCCCTGCCCGCCCAGAGCCCGCTGCCGCTGGGATTTGTCCTCGGAGGCTACTGGCCCATGGGCATGGGCCGGCACGCCCCGGAAGGACTGCGCCCAGGCGACCCCTTTCAAAGCCCCAAAGGTGAAACCTTCTGGACGCGCAAGTATGGTCAGAACACCTGGGTCTATCCCGCCTGGCCGCTGGACTTCAGCGCCAAGCGCCCAGAACTGGAGGCAGCGGGATACGCCTTCTTTGCCCAGCTGGAGGACTCGCCGCCCAAAACCCTGCCCGCCACAACACGGCCCGGGCTGTTCAACTGGGACGGCGCGCTTCTGTAACGCGGCTTCCCCGGCAGAGGCGCCCCCGGGCCAGGACAGCAGGATCCGGCGCCCGGGGACAGCGTCTTTCCCCGGCGCGCTCCGGCGGGATCCACGCCACAGCATCGGCAAAGGTATCAGGGAGGTCTTTCCCCGGCGCGCTCCGGCGGAACGGCATGCATGATGCACGTCATGCCGGCCGGACAGGACGTCCCCCGGCGCGCTCCGGCTGCCAGAGCCCTGCTGGGCCACAGCTGAAGGGACACCCTGCGGACTGCCGCCTGCCCCTTCTGGCGCAGGACAGCCGGCCCTGAAAACGTTCTCACTGCCGCCGTCAGCCGCACGGCCGGCGTTTCCCCGACATTCCGACAAGCGCCTGTCCTGTGCGGGCCGGACTCCGTGCAGGCGGCGCAAGACCGCGCCCCCCGGCGCGTTCCGCACACTCAAACAAACGCGCACGGCCATGCCGTGGCGCTGGAACATACACCCATGACCCGTGAAGACATCTGCAAGGAATTCCGCAGCCAGATTGTGCTGATCCTCCCCATGCTCATGGCCCAGATCGCCCAGGTTTCCCTTGGGGTGGCCGATACGATCATGACAGGGCGCGCCGGTGCGCTGGACATGGCGGGCGTAGCGCTTTCCACCTCTTTGTGGGTTCCGACACTCCTGTTCGGCCAGGGCGTGGTTCTGGCCGTAACCCCTGCCGTGGCCCAGCTGCGCGGACAGGGCGATGACACAGCCATCTATCAGACGCTGCGGCAGTCCATCTGGCTTGCCCTGGGCATGTCCGTCCTTCTGCTCACCGTCACAGGCGTTCTGGCCGGCCATCTTGAGCTGTTCGGCCTCGACGAGGATCTGGCGTACATTTCACGCGGCTACCTGCATGCTGTCATGTGCGGGGGCCCGGCCTACCTGCTGTTCATTGCCCTGCGCTGCTCCATGGAAGGCTATTCGCGCGTCCGGCCCGCCATGGTGGCCAGCATTGCCGCCCTGGTCGTCAATATCCCCTTCAACTATCTTTTCATTTTCGGGAAATTCGGATTCCCCAGACTGGGAGGAATCGGTGCCGGTGTTGCCACGGCCATCACCTACTGGGCCATGCTGGGCGTCATGATCGTCTTTGCCTCGCGCATGTCCGAATTCCGCACGGCCTTCTCCCGCCTGGAGCTGCCCCGCCCGGCCGTGCTGCTCCGGCTGTTCAGGGTCGGCCTGCCCGGCGCACTGGCACTGCTGTGCGAAGTCTCCATGTTTGCCCTGATTGCCCTGCTGCTTGCCCCGCTGGGCGCCATCGAAGTGGCCGGACATCAGGTGGCCCTGAACTTCAGCACGCTTATTTTCATCATGCCGCTGTCCATCGGCATGGCCTCGACCATCCGCGTGGGCCTTGCCATCGGCAAGAACTCTCCGCATAAAATCATTCTGGCCACGCGGGTGGCCCTGGGCACCGCCCTGGTTGTCGGCGTGCTTTCGGCCCTGCTGACCTTCTGCCTGTGCAGGCAGGTCGCCATGCTCTACAACCCGGATCCGGTCATCATCAACCTGGCGGCCTCCCTGCTGGTTCTGGCCTCCTGCTACCAGATCACCGACGCCCTGCAGACCACGGCCATCGGCATTCTGCGCGGCTACAACGACACCAAGGCCATCTTTGCCGTAACCTTCTTCTGCTACTGGATCATTTCCATGCCCCTGGGCTGGACTCTGGGACGCACAGACTGGCTTGTCCCCGCCCAGGGAGCCAGGGGCTTTTGGATCGCGATCATCGTGGGCCTGAGCCTGGCTGCCGTTTGCTATCTGACGCGCATCCGTGTACTTGAAAAGCGGCTCGACACCTTTCTGGCGGCCCACCACCGCCAGGTACCACAGCGCTCCGAAGCGTAGCAGGCCCTGCCACACCGCACCGGAACCGCCCGAAAACACAGCAGGGCGTCCCGCGCCGGCTGCAACATCCCCCCGGCCGGCCTTCCAGAGGCCGGTACGGAAACAGAACGCAGCCGCCCGTGTCCGCCCGAACCCCTTCAACCAGAGACTGCACCAGCAAAGCAGGATAAAAAGGATTCCGTATGTTCACGCCTCCCGCTGACTTCACTCCGGACTTTCAAAAAGGAAACGGCCTCATCGCCGCCATCGCCCAGGATGCCGACACCGGTGAAGTGCTCATGCTCGCCTGGATGAACCAGCAGGCCTGGGAAGCCACCCTGGCCACCGGCGAAGCCCACTACTACAGCCGCAGCCGCAAGGAACTGTGGCACAAGGGCGCAACCTCAGGACATATCCAGAAAGTGCGCGCCATCCGCCTGGATTGCGACAGCGACGCCGTGCTGCTGCTTATCGATCAGGTGGGCGCGGCCTGCCATACAGGCCACCGCTCCTGCTTCTTCCGCGAACTGCTGCCTGCAGGCACACCGCAGGACTAGCCGTCAGAATCACCGCGGTCACCTTCAGCCTGTCCCCGGCTCTCCCTGCCCATGCGGCCTCAGGAACGGAGGCAACCGGCGCCAGCCAGGCTGACGGAAAAGACGCCCCGCAGCAGCACCGCAGGCATGGCACGGCTTCCGGGATGGCCGCGCTGCTGAAGAACACCCAGCGCCCGCAACACAAACAGGCATGGCCACAATGTGGTCATGCCTGTTTATGCTGTGCCCGGGGGATCATCCCCCGGAAGCAGAAGACCTGGCATCTGAACCGGCTGGCCTCCCTGTGTCTTCCGCAGCCCGCAGGGACCGCAGGGACAGGGCGTCAGCCTTTAGCGCATGTTCAGTTTGAAACGCTCTGGATCTCACTTTCCGGAATGCCGCAAGCCCGGGCCACGCCCGCGCCATACGCCGGATCTGCCTTGGCGCAGTGCCGGATGTGGCGCAGCTGAATCTCCCGGGGCACGCCGCCCAGAGCCCGGGCTGTGTTCTCAAACAATGCCTGCTGCTGCTCAGGGCTCATCAGGCGGAACAGCCTGCCGGGCTGTTCGAAGTAGTCGGCGTCATCGCACGGATAGTCCCAGCGGGCTGCGTCGCCGCAGATTTTCAGCGGAGGTTCGGCAAAGTCCGGCTGCTCCTGCCAGGCCCCCCTGCTGTTGGGTTCATAGCTGGTATAGCTGCCATAGTTGCCGTCCACACGCATGGCCCCGTCCCGGTGGAAACTGTGATAGGGGCAGCGCGGGCGGTTGACGGGGATCATGTTGTGGTTGACCCCCAGCCGGTAGCGCTGGGCATCGCCATAGGAGAACAGACGCCCCTGCAGCATCTTGTCAGGCGAAACGCCTATGCCGGGAACCAGGTTGGCAGGGTTGAACGCGGCCTGCTCCACTTCCGCAAAATAATTTTCGGGGTTGCGGTTCAGCTCCAGTACCCCCACTTCGATCAGAGGATAATCCTTGTGATACCAGACCTTGGTCAGGTCAAACGGATGGTAGGGGAGCGTTTCGGCCTCTTCTTCGGGCATGACCTGAAAATACAGGGTCCAGCGGGGGAAGTCGCCCTGTTCGATATGCTCGTACAGATCCCTCTGATGGCTGTCCCGGTCGCGCCCGATAAGCTCCTGCGCCTCGGCATCGGTCAGATTCCTGATGCCCTGCTGGGTTTTGAAATGGAACTTGACCCAGAACCGCTTGTTCTCGGCATTGATGAGGCTGTATGTATGGCTGCCGAACCCGTGCATATGCCTGTAGGAAGCCGGAATGCCACGATCACTCATAAGCACCGTGACCTGATGCAGCGCCTCGGGCAGCAGCGTCCAGAAATCCCAGTTGTCTGCAGCGCTGTGCATGTTTGTGCGCGGATTGCGCTTGACCACATGATTCAAATCAGGAAATTTGAGCGGATCCCGCAGGAAAAAGACCGGCGTGTTGTTGCCCACCATGTCCCAGTTGCCCTGATCCGTGTAAAACTTGACGGCAAACCCGCGGATGTCGCGCTCGGCATCCGCCGCGCCGCGCTCGCCTGCCACGGTGGAAAAACGGGCAAAAACCTCTGTTTGCTTGCCTACCCCGGCAAACAGTGACGCTTTGGTATACCGGGTGACGTCGTGCGTCACCGTGAAGGTTCCGTACGCTCCGGAGCCCTTGGCGTGCATGCGCCGTTCCGGAATGACCTCACGGTCGAAATGGGCCAGTTTTTCCTGAAACCAGACATCCTGCATCAGCATGGGCCCGCGCGGACCGGCTGTCAGGGCATGATTGTTGTCGGCTACCGGCGCACCGGCACTGGTTGTCAGACGATCATCTCTGTCAGTCATGTGCCTTCTCCCTCGTTTGCGCACCACAGCGTGGCGCAGTGAACGATGTTCAGCCAGGTGGTCTCTGCAAGGGCACTATGACATAACTGACGTTATGTGTAAATGATAAAAATTATCATTAGCAATAATTTTTGTGCGTACGCCTCCTCCGTCACCTTCCAGGGCAGCACGGCCGGTGCGCGGCGCCGGCTGCCGGCAAGCGTCTTCCGGGGCCGCTGCCACCCGAACACGGCCGCAGCCCAGGCCGTCAGGGGCTTTCCGTCTCTGGCCTGCCCGCCGGGGGGAACCGGCGATACCGGCGTACGGCAGAGGCAGCGCAGTACAGCAGCCTCCGCCCCCTGCCGGCATGACAAGCCTGCGGGAACCGGCGAAAAAAGCTCCTTTCTTGCCCGCAGGGGCCGGCTGGACGTCTTTTCCGGCAGCCGGGCCGCCGCTTTTTGTTCCAGCGCCTTTTCAGCCTGCAACGCGTGGCGTTTCCGGCCACACGGCCTGCCGTTTCGCGCAGACACCGCGGTGTTTCTGCTCACGTCCGGCCGGGCGGCGCCGTGCTGCCGCCTTGTGTTCTGCCCTTTCAAGGGCAAAACGCTCTAAGCGTCTCCATTCGCTTCAGGCGTGCCAGACCAGGACGCGGCACGTCGTTCAAGCCAGCGCAGCAGCCATTGTGAAAGTCCGGCAAGCCCTTCCCCCGTCCTGGCCGACAGGCACAGCGCTTCAGGCCAGCGGGCCCGCAACACGTCCCTCGTCAACGGCGAAAAATCCGGCGTACCGGCGTCACCGGCGTCAGGCAAGGCAGGAATGGCGTTTTCCGGCACAGCATCCCATTTGTTCAGCACCACAACCCGTGGCACCCCTTGCAGGCCCATATCGGCAAGGACTGTCTCCACCGCCTCAATCTGCTGATCGATTTCGGGATGCGAGGCGTCGACAACATGCAGGAACAAATCTGCCCCTTCCAGCTCTTCCAGGGTGGCCTGGAACGCTTCGGTCAGCTCTTTGGGCAGGTTGCGGATAAACCCCACGGTGTCCGTCAGAACCAGTTCGTGTTCCCGGGGAAAGCGCAGGCGGCGTGTCGTGGGATCGAGCGTGGCAAAAAGCTTGTTCTCTGCCAGCACGTCGGATTGCGTCAGCGCATTGAGCAGGGTGGATTTGCCGGTGTTGGTGTAGCCGACCAGCGCCACCACGGGCAGCCCCTGACGGGCGCGCCGGGCCCTGACAAACGACCGCTGCCGCCGCAGCGCCTCAAGCTCGCGCCGGATGCGGCCCATGCGCTCACGAATCCGCCGACGGTCTGTTTCAAGCTTGGTTTCACCGGGCCCGCGCCCGCCAATGCCACCCATCAGGCGGTCCATGGCGCGGTTTCTGCCGACCAGACGCGGCAGGGTGTACTTGAGCTGGGCCATTTCAACCTGCAGGCGTCCGGCCCTGGTGCTGGCCCGTGTCGCAAAAATATCCAGAATCAGCTGGGTACGATCCAGCACCTTGCGTTCGGTCAGGCTGGTCAGGCTGGTCAGCTGCGCCGGTGTCAGTTCTCCGTCAAAGATGATCATGCCGGCCTGGCCCTGCAGGGCCAGAACTTCCAGTTCTGCCAGTTTGCCGCGGCCAAGAATGTGCCGTGAATGCACTTCAGCCACACGCTGGATCAGTGTCCCGGTGACAACCACCCCGGCTGTTCTGGCCAGCTCGGCCAGTTCAGCCAGATGGCGTTCCTGAACCGCGCGCGGCAGCGGCGCCACCGACACCAGAACCGCCCTCGGCGCACTGCCGCCCGACACCTCGCCCACAGCCTCCGCCTCGGAGGCAACGCGCCCCAGTTCTTCTTCCAGCGCCTCGGCCTCTGCCGTGAAATCGCGCTCCACACGATCCCAGGGCAACAGCTCGTGCACGCGGTAGGGCTGAGCGCCTTCGCCAGGCAGCAGGTGCGCACTCTGAAAACTGACCGGATCGCCCCACTCGTTGACGGTAAGAACCCCTACGCTGTCCAGCCGTAAAAACAGCAGGTCCATCAAATCTTCCTGCGTCAGCGGATCCTGCGTCAGATGCGTATGCAGCAGACGGACGCCGCGTAACCGGCCTGCACCGCTGCGCCCGCGCGCCAGCGCCGGAATGAGAATGCTGCCTGGTTCACCCAGAATGACGGTTTCCACCTTGCCCTGACGATCGATGAGCAGTCCTATCTGCCGCCCGAGCACCCGCGAAAGTGCGCACAGCTCACGTGCCTGCTCAATGGAATACCCACCCTGCGCGGGGTACCTGCGCTGCCCCAGACGGTTCAGCGCCTTAAGCTGACTGGGTTTCAACCCGCTTGTGTTGCCCACAGGTTGTGTTGCGATGACGCGTCTCCTTCCAACAGCCCGCAACCGCGCGGCGGACTGGCATAGTCCCTGAAAAAAGGCTGTCCCGGCGTTTTCGCGCACCGCCGGCACAGCCCGGCAGGGGGTGTCCCTGCCCTGACAATCTGTCATCCATGGCCCGGCCTGCCCCGGCATTGCCTGTTGCCACGCATCCCGGTCAGGCACTGCACACCGCACAGCCGCCGGCCTGACGCGCCGGCCCTGCCCCTTGCACGCAACCGCGCCTCCCCCTGCCGAATGCCAGCGCACACCGGAGGCGGCAGCCTGTGCGCCCGTCACCGCTGCGCCCGTCACCGGCATGCGGCCACGACCGCCACGCCGGAATGCGCCGCCCTTCCGCCTTCCTCATCCGTCGCATGCACCCTGCTCAGAAACCCTTCGGCAAGCAGGCCGGCAGGACAGAAAAAACCCGGGCAGCAGGGAATCCCTCCTGCCCGGTGCGGAACCGGCCGCCGGAAGCTATTCGTCCAGATTCGCCTGCAGGAACAGACTCTTGGAAAGCGCGTCAAAAAACTGCTGATACGGCTGCGGATCCTGAATCGGGTACATCTGGTACTGAGCATTGGCGCGTACCGTCATCTGCGTTTTCCCGCGCGGAACCGCATTGACGGTCATCTTGATCTGATACCCCGAGAGCTTGGTCGCGCTCACCGTTCCCAGTTCATAGGAGGCGCTGTCAATCACAAACCCCAGATCCTGCAGTGTGGCCAGCACGCATTCCATGATTTTCTGCTTGTCCGTCGTATCAAAGTAGCGTGTCTGCATCTGCCGGAGCTTCAGCTGCGATTCGCCACCGGCATCAAGCACGCCCTGATGCGCCTGGACAGCACACCCCGCGCTGCCAAGTACCAGACAGAGGACAATCAAAAGCAAGCTCTTTTTCATAGTTCGTGCGCCTCCAGAAAGACGGCCTGAGCCAGTTTGTCATAGAACTGCTGATAGATGGCCGGGTCATTGATCTGCTCCGCCCGCGTCACGCGGCCGGCCGTGTCAATAATCATGCGCTGGAACGTCACGCGGACAATCGCCTCTCTGCCGCCGTCCGCATCAAGCAGAACCCGCCGTGCAGCGCCATCCTTCAGGCTCTGTGCCATTTCCCCGGCAAGCAGATCCGCGGCATGCTGACGCTTCCCGGCAGGATAGGCTCGCAGTTCGCCAGCGATCACCCTGGCAACCTTAGCCCGTATGGCGGCAATGTCCTGCTCATCGAGCGGCGTTACACCTGACGCCTTTGCCCCTCCCTCCGGCTGCATGCTGCGCACCACCATGGATACGCGGATCTGCTGGATCGCATCAATGGGGACGCTGCCGCCCCCGAGCGCTGCAATCAGCACAGCCCCGGCAATCTGGGATCCGCTGGTGGCGTCCCGGGTCTTTGAGCCGACAATCAGCCCTAGCGAGGCCTCGCTCTGCTCCAGCGTAAAGCCCAGATCCTGCAGCACGGCTGTCGCCGCGGCAAGCATGGCCATCCTGTCTGACGTCTCAAAACGCCGCGTCTGCATCTGGCGATCCGCCAGACTCTGCGGCGACAGCAGAAGGGCGTTTGACGGAACGCCGGACTGGCAGCCCGCCAACACCGCAACCAGGCCCAAAATCAGTATCAACCGCCGCATGGCCGCGCTCCTTCAGCTAAAGCCAGGTTGTCCCGCAGTCTGTGCTGCATTCGCTTCCTTCCTTCGCTCGTTTGCCTCAACTCCCGCCCAGAACCCTGCTCTCCAGCCCAACAGGCCGCTCGCGTGCCGCGTGCCTGCCTGGCCTAAGGTTCAGCGGAATTGTCTGCAAGAAGGCGTCTGCCGTCTCCCCGCTACGCTCACACGACCTCGCCACGCGCCCGCACGGCAACCCGTTCACGGCAGAATCCGCCGCAACAGACAGCCGTCTTTGCAGCGTCCTGCCAGGGTGCCCGCGTTTGCACAGCCGGCAGTGAGGGGCTGCCTGTCAACCATCAGGCGACAGGCGTCCGCATTCGCACAGCCGGCAGACCACCCCGGCCAGGCCCACGCGCCAGAGCCTTTTCTGTCTGCCACGCCCTAGAAACTGGACTGACGGTAGCTGAAATCTCTGACCCGGTTGGCATGGTCAAACTTGATGATGATGGTCAGCGTGCGCTGGCTCGTGCTCATGGCACCGGCCCCGTAGGATCCGCTGCTGCCCAGCCCTCCGGCGGCGCCGCCGTCAGAACCGCCGATAAGCCCTCCGAGCATCAGCCCCAGGCCGCCGTTGGATGTCGAATACACCCGCTCTGTGACGATCTTGTCGTAGACCCACGTCTCGCGCCGTTCCAAATCCGTCGTGATCATGTTGGGCGAACCAAGCACGGCAACCACATCCGCGCCAGACATGCCTACACGGATTTCCCGCTGCACGGCGGCCACGGAAACCTTGTCCGCCGTGTCATCACGCACCGCAGCCCTGTGCTGGGCCGCCCCCATGCACCCTGTAAGTGCAAGGCTCAGGATCACTGCGACAGGCAGCAGTCTTTTCATCAGCCAAAACCTCCAGTCTTCAGTATCAGGCAAACGGCCCGGCAAGCGGAGCAAGGCCCCCGTCCCCGCACAGGCCGGACGCACCCGTCACGCTGCGGCAGCAAACCCGGAGCAGAAGGCTGTGCCCTGCGTGCTCCCTGGCAGGCCCGCACCGCACGGCCGCGCCGCACACACGCCGCCGCCAGTTGTCCGGCATCCCCTGTATAGCCTATTCCGCAACATTCGCCAAGCCAGGCGAAACCACCCGCCGGACAACGCGCCTGCAGCAGAAAAAACCACGTCCACCCGTACGCCGTTCCCCGTGACAGCCGCCTGGAAGCCTGTTGGTTGCCGTCTGGTCCCAGGCTCCCGCTCCCGGGGCTACACGCCCTGCTGCACGCCCTGTCTCCGGCGGCCGCTCAGCATCCCGCAGCAGCACAGGCAAGCGGTCTGTCGGTGACAAAGACAGCACGCGCGACGGCAGCACCACGCCGCCCGGCCGGAATGAAACGAAAAAACCGCAGTGTTTGCGCGAAGCGGCAGGCCGTATGGTTTGAAACCCCAAGCGTTTTTGCACTGAACAGGCTCTAAGGATCCGGGCTGCGCTTCCGGCAGCCGCTCAGGTGCCCTTCCGGCAAGGCTGCCTGGCTGCAGGCAGAACTGCACGCCAGCAAGCATGTCCGGCGCGGTACGGCAGAAGCCGCCTGGTTGCGGGCAGAGGCCGAACCGCGCCGCAGGCATGCTCTCTGCGGCAGCCGCCAGACGGGCTGGCAGCAGGCCCACGATGACAGACAGCCTGCAGCAGGCGGCCGGATGCAGGCGACGGCACACAAGTGGCCGTATGCAGATAACCTGGATGCAGGTGGCCTGGATGCAGAGAACGCAGGCACAGCGCCCGGCAGGAAACACCGGCCTCCCTTGTGTTGTCCGCAGCCCGGGCGGCACAGGCCGTTGTTGTGCGCCGGTAGCTGCCCGCACGCGCGGCACAGGCACACACAGCAGCTGCCCGCACGCACAGCCCAGGCTGTGGACGCTTCCTGTACGCGCACGCCGTATCACGTTTCCCCCCACGCGCGCGTGCACCACAAAACGGCCAGCGGAGTGGCCAGACGCAACGCGTTTTCCCCACGCGCGCGTGCATCATGTGGCCGGAACCGGCGGCGTCCGTGCTGTACGGGTTTCCGCCCACACGCGCGTGCGTCATGGGAGGGACGGGCCGGAGCCTGCCGGTGGATCCGGTGGCAGGGCAATAAAAAAAGCAGGCTCATCATCAACTGATGAGCCTGCCAGTCTTCTTCGTGCGGCGGAACCCGACGCAGGCGAGGCGCACAAGCGCCGGAATCAAAGCTTGCTATTCGGCCTTGGCGGGCGCTTCCTGCTTGGCAGGGGTAACAAGTTCGATAATCGCCATAGGGGCACAGTCTCCCTTGCGGGGAAGGGCCAGACGGGTGATCCGGGTGTATCCGCCGGGGACGCCGGCAAACACGGGGGCCACTTCGTCAAAAAGGCGCTTGACCATGGCATGGTCGCCAAGCTGCTGGTAGGCAAGCCGGCGGGCATGCAGATCGTTGCGCAAAGCAAGGGTGATCAGAGGTTCCACCACCCGGCGGAGTTCCTTGGCCTTCACTTCCGTGGTACGAATTTTCCCGTAGGTGATGAGGGCCTTGGCCATGTTGCAGAACAGCGCCTTGCGATGGGACGGAGTCCTGCCGAGCTTCTTGCCGGAATTGTTATGCCTCATGGTGCTGTTTCCTCTTCCATTCCTGGTATTTCTTATCAAAACCGTCGATCTTCATGCCGAAA
>CALUZP010000012.1 GCA_944325325.1 uncultured Desulfovibrionaceae bacterium | reverse complement strand
CCTGCAGTTCCTTGACCTGATCCAGGAAGGCAACATCGGCCTCATGAAGGCCGTGGACAAGTTTGAATACCAGCGCGGCTACAAGTTCTCCACCTATGCCACCTGGTGGATCCGCCAGGCCATCACTCGCGCCATCGCCGATCAGGCCCGCACCATCCGCATTCCGGTGCACATGATCGAAACCATCAACAAACTTATCCGCACCTCGCGCTATCTCGTGCAGGAGCTGGGCCGCGACCCGACGCCGGAAGAAATCGCTGAACGGATGGAATACCCGGTAGAAAAGGTCAAAAAGGTGCTCAAAATCGCCAAGGAACCCATTTCCCTCGAAACCCCCATCGGTGACGAGGAAGATTCCAGCCTCGGCGACTTCATCGAGGACAAGAAGGCAGTGGCCCCTGCCGAAGAAGTGGTCAACACCAAGCTCTCCGAGCAGATTGCTTCCGTGCTTGCCGATCTGACCCCCCGTGAGGAACAGGTGCTGCGCAAGCGCTTCGGCATTGGTGAAAAGTCCGATCACACGCTGGAAGAAGTGGGCAAGCTCTTCAACGTTACCCGTGAGCCCATCCGCCAGATTGAGGCCAAGGCTCTGCGCAAGCTCCGCCATCCTGTCCGCAGCCAGGTGCTGCGCTCCTTCTACGACAACTAGCCCGGTATCCCAAACAAAATATCCCGGACGGGGGAAAGAGCGAACGCCCAAAGGGCCTCCTCTTTCCCCCGTTCTGTTTCTCCCGGTCTGCCTGTCCCTGGCATTCAGGCGGTACAGCCGCGCCTGGCAGCTGACGCTTGTGCACCCGCCGGCGTGCAATGCCTGGCCGGGGCACTGCGCCTCCTGCCTCCAGACCCGCGACACCCGGCGCCCTCCTGCGCTGGCGCAGGGCAGGGCCAGTCCGTAAGGGGACACAGGATGTCTTCAAGTCCAGGATGCCGAAGGCTGTGCGGCAGAAGCCGGAAAAGCCAGACGCTGCCGACAGGAAAGGCAGTCTGCCAAACCGGCTCCCCGCACGCCAGGGCTCAGGCCGTGACCTCGTCGCCCGAAAGGGCGGCGTTTGGGAGGTGGCAACACCCTGCCTTCAAAGACGGGACGTTACCTAAAAAGCCCCCGCCGCAATGCGGCAGGGGCTTTGTGCTCCATCTGCCCGTTCCGCCCGCAGCGGCCCTGATGGCACGGCCACGGAAACGCGGGAGGAGTGCATGTTTTTTCAAACGGGCCTGCGCCTGCTGCGGCAGTCATATCTGCCTCGGCACAACACCTCGGCCAACGGCTGGAACCGGTACGGATCGCTCAACGCTTCCATCGGGAAGACGTTGCCCGGCACAGCCTGCCTGCACTCCTGAAAGGCTCCCTCAGGCGTTGCATCCGGCGTCTGCCAGCAACTGCCGTACACTTTCAAAATGGAGCAAATCCACTTTCTTGACAATCTGCGCTTCAACCGTTCTGGGGCTGCCATCGCCTTCCCGTGCGTGGGTGGCGACGATGTGCACGACCTTGTCAGGCAGACCGCAGCGTGCAGCCACAATGGCCCCGGAAAACGGATGGCGCAACAGAAGCCCCTTTGTTGAAAACACATAGCCGCCTTCCGGCGTGCGCGCGTATTCAAGGAGTTTGCCCACGTCATGCAGCAGCGCTCCGGCCAGCAGCGTCGGGTAATCCGGCAGCAGGCGCGCGTCGCCCTGATGGATCATCCTGAGCGTCTCGTATGTCTGGCGCGCAAGACAGGCCACTGCGCGAATATGCGTGCGCAGGCTCGGGGCATGGGCAAACCCCAGCGTCATGGGAATCAAATCCAGATCCGCCGGCGTCCAGCCGCCTTCCTGGCAAGCCTGTGCAAAGGCCTCTGCACAGCGCTCGCGCAGCTCCCTGTCCTCAAGCCATCCCAGTTCGGGGAGGCATTCCATCCACTCTTCCGTCATTGCCGACTCCCTGATTGCCATCCCGTCAGGCGGGCTCCGTCATCCGGGCCCGCCCCCCGGGTCAGATGAACAGCCCTGTCGGTGCAGGCACCTGCACCAGCAGGCCAAAACAGAGCCACTCAACCAGGATGATGAGCGCCGCAATCACCACGGCCTTGGCCAGGTTGCGCGCCGTCAGCCCTTCGTGCCGGATATAGCGCAGCCCAAACAGAATCATGGCCACAACGCACAGGAAAAGCGCGCTGTAGAAGCCAAGGAACTCAATGAGGGCATAGGTCGCCATGGACAGCACAAAATACATGGCCACGTTGCCCAGCGCCGCCGGCGAGCTCCAGAGTGGCTTTCTGGGAGCGCTGTCAAAGAAGTCCATGGCAAGCACCATCAGGCCAAGCAGGATCATCAGTCCGAAAACGACCGTCGGGAAAATGCCGGCTTCGCCATTCAGCAGCTGGCTCTGCCAGAGGAAGAACACACTGACGGCGGTCAGCACCACCACAACCCAGAAGTCGTACCGGCCAAGGCAGGCCAGGGAAAAATGGGACGAAGCGGCAGCCTGCACCTGCCCGCCCTTCTTCATCCGCTGCATGACCGTGGGCAGGACCAGCGCCACAACGCTCAGCACGATGAATGTCATGGACAGAGGCGAGAACACGAACAGGTCAAGGGGCGAACTGTCGGAGCGCGCCCGCACCAGGGTATTGATCAGGTTTTCTTCGACGATGGGTCCAAGCACCACGCCCAGTGCCACACAGGCCGGCTGGATTTTGGCCTTGAGCAGCAGGTAGGAAACGCCGCCCGCCACGATCAGCACCAGCACGTCGAACATGCTGTTGCGCAGCGAATAGGAGCCGATGATTGACAGCGTGATGATGGCCGGGATGACGTACAGCTTGGGGACATCAAGAATCTTGGTGCAGCCTCTGGCCAGGACATAGCCCACAGGCAGCATGAGGATGTTGGCAAAAATCAGGCTGTAGATGAAGCCGTAGGCGATATCCGGGTGCATTTCCATGAGCTGGGGTCCCGGAGCCAGCCCCTGAGCCAGCAGGCCACCCATCAGCACGGCAGCCGCAGCGCTGCCGGGAATGCCCAGGGACAGCAGCGGCACGAGCGCGCCGCCTACACTGGCGTTGTTGGCGCTTTCAGGCACCATGACGCCTTCCGGGATACCCGAACCGTAGCGGTCGGGATTCTTGTCCCAGCGCTTGGCTTCATTGTAGGTGATGATGGCAGCCACACTGCCGCCGGCTCCCGGCAGTCCGCCGATGAACGCGCCGGCAATGGAAGAAATGCTGGCCAGAAGCTTGTTGCGCACGAACAGCGTCTTGACCGAGGCCATGAAGGCGCCAGGCTGCGGCTTGTATTTGGCGATGTACTCATCCCGGCTTTCCAGAAGCAGCAGCATCTGCGAGAAGGAAAACAGGCTGGTCATGAGCACAATCATGTCAAACCCCTGCAACAGATCGAAATAGTCGAACGTGAAGCGCGGGATCCCTTCAGACGGATCAAGGCCGATGGTGCTCAGCCCCAGGCCCAGCACACCGCCAAACAGACTGCGTGTCACCATGCCGGGCGACATGGCCGCCAGCGTGGACAGGCCGAAGATGGCCATCCAGAAAAAGGCCTCGGAACCAAAATTCAACGCCAGTGAAGCCAGCGGCTCGAAAAAGGCCAGCAGCATCACTGCGCCGACAAAACCGCCAAAGCACGAGGCCAGCAGCGCCATGAACAGCGCTTCCGGCGCGCGGCCCTTCAGTGTCATGGGGTACCCGTCAAGCGCAGTGGCAATGGAACCTGGCGCGCCTGGCGTGTTGATCAGAATGGCGGCGTTGGCCCCGCCGTACATGGCGCCGCAGTATACCGCCCCCAGCGCTGCCAGCGCCAGAGTCGGCGGCATGCTGAAGGTAAAGGGGATGAACAGCGCGATGGCTGTAACCGTGGTAATGCCGGGGATCATGCCGCCAATGATGCCGACGACCAGCCCGATGATCATGATGATGAGCGTCGTCGGGTGGAAGACAAACGACAGGCTCGAAAGAAATACCGAAAACATGGACTCCATGAAAGCACACCTCTGAAAGTCTGCCGCGCGTCTGTCAGATCGCGGCGGCAAGGGGCCGGCCCCGCGGCCGGCCCTTTCTGTCAGCACATTGCACTAATCAGCTTTCTGCTGATTGTACAATTCCACAAGCTGCTTGGCTTCAGGCAGAAAATCGTCGATCCACTGCTTGAGCACCGCGCCCTCTTCAAAGTGCACGGG
>CALUZP010000011.1 GCA_944325325.1 uncultured Desulfovibrionaceae bacterium | reverse complement strand
GCCCGGTGCCGGTGAAATCCGCGCTGTGGCAGCTCTGCTTGATCCGCCCCCGCCAGGCGTCCGCGTCCAGCCGCTGTACGGGGATCTCCCGCCGGCCGCTCAGGACGAGGCCATACGGCCTGCCCCGCCCGGCATACGCAAAGTGGTGCTGGCCACCTCCATCGCAGAGTCGAGCCTGACTATTGAAGGCGTGCGCGTGGTCATTGACTGCGGGCTTTCTCGAAGCGCCCGCTTCGATCCGGCTACCGGCATGAGCCGCCTCGTCACCGGGCGCGTCTCCCTCGCCAGCGCCGAGCAGCGGCGCGGCCGCGCAGGCAGGATGGAACCCGGCGTCTGCTGGCGGCTCTGGGCAAAGGAAGAGGAGCAGAGCCTGCGCGCCTTCCCCCGTCCGGAAATCCTTGAAGCCGACCTGGCCGACCTGCGCCTTGAACTGGCCCTGTGGGGCATTGACGACCCTGCCGCGCTGCGCTGGCTTGACACCCCTCCGCAGGAGGCCTTCAACCAGGCCACACAGCTCTTGTGCGATCTGGGGGCTCTGGAACCAGAGTCCCGACCGCCCCACAGGCTCCGCCCTACCCCTCACGGCATGGCCATGGCCGCGCTGCCCCTGCATCCCCGGCTGGCGCACATGCTGCTGTCTGCCTTTCAGGAAGGGCTGGCCGAACCTGCCTGCCTGCTGGCCGCCATGGCTGGCGAACGCGACGTGCTGCGCGGTGAGGAGGCTGCCCGCTCCGCCGACATCCGGACACGCCTGGCCCGCCTGGCCAGCACACCCCATCACCGTCTCAACGCCCTGGCTTCCCGCCTGCAAAAGACGCTGGTCAGGCACGCAGGCCCGGGCCCGCAGCAGCTCCCCCTGCGCGAAGGGCTGGAGCTGGCCGGCCTTGCCCTGGCCGCGGCATATCCCGAACGCGTGGCCATGCGGCGGCCCGGCGCCGCACGCGGGCAGTACCTGATGGCCAACGGCAAGGGCGCCACGCTCGATCCGGCAGATCCTCTGGCCGGCTCGCCCTTTCTGGCCATCGGCGAAGTGGACGGCGCAGCCGCCTCTGTGCGTGTCTTTCAGGCCGCTCCCCTGGAGCGGGCGGACATTGACCTGCTGTTCGGCCCACGCTGTAAACGCACGGCCGAAGTGTCCTGGAACCCGCGGGAAGAAGCCGTGGAAGCCTGCCAGCAGCTCCGGCTCGGCCCGCTGGTGCTGGAAACACGTCCGCTGGCAGCGCCCGATCCCGAGGTTCTGGCCAGCGCCGTGCTGGCGGGCGTGCGCAGTCTGGGCCTGACCTGCCTGCCCTGGACTGAAGAACTGCTGGAATGGCGGACACGGGTGCTGTTCCTGCGCTGCCTTGACCCCGGACTCTGGCCGGACACCCGGGACGCCACCCTGCTGACCACCCTCGACGACTGGCTGGCTCCCTTCCTCACCGGCATCACCCGCCGCAGCCAGTTCGACCGGATCCCCCTCCAGGCGGCACTGCACGGGCTCTTGCCCCCGCCGCAGCAGCACGAGCTGACCGCCCGCCTCGAACGGCTTGCCCCCACACACCTCACCGTGCCCACAGGCTCGCGGATCCGCCTGGCCTACCCCCGGGAACTGCTGACCTGCCAGACACTGCCGGATCAGCCTGACTCCCCCGTCCTGGCCGTCAAACTTCAGGAACTTTTCGGCCAGACCGAACAGCCCCGCGTAGCCGGAGGGCGCATCCCCGTGCGCCTGCACCTGCTCTCCCCCGCCGGCCGCCCCCTGCAGATCACCTCGGATCTGGCCGGATTCTGGCGCAACGCCTACCCTGCCGTGCGCGCTGAAATGCGCGGCCGCTATCCGCGCCACCCCTGGCCTGAGGATCCCCTTGCCGCCAGCCCCACCCGCAGGGCCAAACCCCGCAGCTGAGAAAAAAGGACAGGCGGAGCATAAGGCGGGGGGACAGGGGAAACCCTTTTGAAAAAGGGCTTTCCCCTGTCCCCCCGCGCCCCCCTTACCCCTTCCTAAAACGTTTACCGGCGAGGCAGAACGGCACTCCGGAACGGCTGCCTGCCCCGCACCAGAAACGCTTCAGGAAGCAGCATGGACTGGAAGGCAAGACACAAAAAAGCCTGCGCACAACAGACAGGGCAGATCCTCAACGCAACGTCGCCCGGGAGCATGGGACGTCCGTCCACCGCACTCCGGCAACGCCGCCGCAAACAGACCCGGCAGTACTGTCAGCCCGTCTTTTCCCTTGCCCGCTCTTCCCGCTGCCTCAACGGCATGCAGGATACTGGATGCCGGCAGCCGTACCCCCTGCGTCATAACATACTATAACGATGTGACGGCCCTGCCTGCAAAAGCGCACAGCCCGTGTCCGCAACCGGCTGTCACGGTCCACAGGCCCGCGCGGCGCGCCTGCCACCAGGCCATGATACAATTTTTAGGAAGGTGGATGGGGGGCCCGGGGGGAAGGCGGAGAACCCTTTTGGAAAAGGGTTTCCGCCTTCCCCTCGAAAAAACGTCCCGCAGCGCCGTTCAGCGCCCCAGGAGTCTGTTGACGATGGCGGTGGTGGAGTAACCTGGCAGCAGCGGCAGACTGACGACCTGCCCGCCGCGGGCTTCAACGATGTCGCGGCCCACGATGCGATCGGGCGTCCAGTCGCCGCCCTTGACGAGCACGTCAGGCAGGATGGCCCGGATGAGGTTTTCCGGAGTGTCCTCGTCAAAGCCGGTCACCGCGTCCACGCTGGCCAGATGCGCAAGGACGAAGGCCCGGGCAGGGTACGGGTTGACCGGACGTTCCGGCCCCTTGTTCTGGCGGCGCACGGAATCGTCGCTGTTGAGCCCGAGCACGAGCACGTCGCCCAGCGCGCGGGCGCGCTCCAGCAGGTCCACATGGCCGGGATGAATGATGTCATAGCAGCCGTTGGTGAAGACGACTTTCCTGCCGGCGGCGCGCTGTGGGGCAAGCCACTCCAGGAGAGCCGGCAGTTCCATGACCCGGGGATAGGAGAGCGTCATTGTTGTTCCTCCGATACGGTTCAGCGGTAAAGGAATGCGCCTCCGTCCCGGGGATCCCGCGGCAGCGCCGCGTTGCAGAAGGAGCCGGGGAAACGCGGCAGGGGCCTTCCGCCGGGGGGCCGCCAGCGCCTTCAGGGAGGCGGTCTGTTCCGGATCAGCGCCTGCGAGCAGATTCGACACGCACCTGCGGCTGACGTTTGGTGACGCCGGGGTTGTATTCTTCAGGATCAACACCAAACAGGCAGTCATAGACCTTGCGCGCCACGGGACCGGCCTGCGACGCCCCGCCGCCGGCGTGTTCGAGCATGACGATGACCACGACCTCTTCATCGCCTTTTTTGCCCCAGGTGGCAATCCAGGCGTGATCGCGCTCGAAGTGCTCCATTTCTTCCGTGCGCTGTCGGCGGTCGCCAACCATGCGGATTTTGACGACCTGGGCCGTGCCTGTCTTGCCGCCCATGATGGCGTCAGAGCGCCGGACAACGCGCGCCGTGCCCACGCTGGCCGTTTCGATCATGGCTTCGCGCACGAGCTTGCGCGCGGCGTCGCTCATGGGGGTCTGCCCGCGGACTTCCACCGGCCTGCCGGCCAGCAGCTGAGGCTTGAGGAGCTTGCCGCCGTTCAGCAGCGAACTGACGAACACCGCCATCTGGACAGGGGTGACCAGGGTGTAGCCCTGCCCGATGGACACGTTGACCGTTTCGCCCCGGTACCAGGGTTCGCCGGTGCGGCGGGTCTTCCACGAACGGGAAGGGACGAGCCCTGCCTTTTCGTGCGGCAGATCGATGCCTGTCAGCCGGCCAAAGCCGCAGCGCTTGGCGTAATCCTCAATTTTGTTGATGCCGAACCGTTCGCCGAGCACATAGTAGTATACGTCGCACGAATCCTTGAGCGATCTGGCCATGTCGACAGCGCCGTGGCCGCCGCGCTTCCAGCAGCGGAACGTCTGGTTGCCCACCTTGATCTGCCCGGGGCAGAATATGGTTGTCTCAGGCGACACGCCTTCCTCAAGAAACAGTCCCACCATCATGAGCTTCCAGATGGAGCCCGGGGGATAGACGCTCTGGATGGCCCGGTTTTGCAGAGGGTGATACGGATTGTCGCGGATGGCCGCCCAGTCCTGCACGGAAAGCCCGCTGACAAAGAGGTTGTTGTCATAGGCCGGTGTGGTGACCAGCGCGCGGATGGCGCCCGTTTTGGGATCCATGACCACCACACTGCCGGTCTGCTTGCCGAGGATCTCAAAAATCTGGCGCTGCAGGTCGGCGTCGATATGCAGTGTGGCGCTTTCGCCGTTCTGGGGCTCCTCAATGGGCTGTTTGCCCATGACGCGGCCCAGGGCGTCCACCTCAAGGCTGTTGCAGCCTTTTTCACCGCGCAGGGTCTTTTCCAGAACGTTTTCCAGTCCCTGCTTGCCGACGTTGTCACCCAGGGCCAGCCAGTCGTCGTTTTTCAGCTCGCGTTCGTTGGCTTCGGCCACATAGCCGAGGATATGCGCAAACACATCGCGATAGGGATAGAACCGCTTGTAGCGTGTGACAATTTCCAGCTCGGGCCAGTGGATGAGCTGGGCTTCGATGCGCGCCATCTGTTCATAGGACAGGTCATTGAGGATGATAATGGGCTCAAAGGGTTTGCCGCGCACGCTGTCCTGCCGGTACTTGGTGGTCAGCTGGGCCAGGGGCACGCCGCTCCAGGCGCTGATCTGCGCCAGGGTTGCCGACAGATCCGCGCAGTTTTCCGCCTTGAGCGACAGCGCAAACGCTGGACGGTTGTCGGCCAGGAGCTGGCCGTTGGCATCGCGGATGAGCCCCCGCGACGCATAGACCCGTTCATAGCGCATGCGGTTTTCCACGGACTGGCGCGCAAACTCCGCCCCCTTGTGGATCTGCAGGTACCAGAAGCGCATCACGAAAACGCAGAACAGCGCAAGCACCATGCACTGCAGCAGCATCAGCCCGGCGCGCGGCGGCTGATAATCGTCGTGCTCAAGCTGAATGGCCATGCAGCAGTCCCCAGCGGCGGCTCAGTTCCGCCAGTTTCCAGAATACAGGGATGGCCACGGCCTGCATGCCGCATTCTTCCAGCAGCACGGCGTTGTCCAGCGCAGCGTTTTGCAGGGAAACCATCAGCTGGGTGACGGCATAACGGGTCACCCCGGACGCCACCCCCAGCAGGATCATGAAAAACAGGTTGCGGGTCGAAAACAGCCAGTGCCCGATGACCATCAGCAGCATCACGGAAAGGTACCACAGCACGCACGCGCCAAAGGCCAGCGTGCCAAGCCCCTCCTGGATGAGCACCGTAATCAGAAAAACACAGGCCAGCTGCATGGGGCGGCGCTCCTGCATGGCGAGGATCAGTCCGGGGATCAGCATGTCCACGCCGGGCAGCACCATTTGCAGCCAGATACCGGCCGTCAGAAACAGCACCCACCAGACCACGTTGCGCGATGCCATGGCTACCTCGCCGCTCCGGCTGCGGCGTCTGCCTCTTCTGGAACCACACCTGAGGGACTGGCGGCCGATGCGGGCGGATCAATAAGGCTCGCCCACGACGTCCCTGGCATGCGCACAAGCAGCAGCAAGTCTTCAAGCTTGCTCAGATCGGCCAGCGGTTCGGCCCAGACCGACAAAAACGACGTCTGTGACGAGGGACTGATGGAGGTAAGCCGGGCAATGGGCACACCCTTGGGGAACACGCCGTCCAGACCGGAGGTCACCAGGAGTTCGCCGTTTTCAAGGCCGGCGTTGTGCGGCACAAACAGCATTTCCAGAGGTCTGAAGCCCCCCGTACCGGCAAGAATGCCCTGTGTGCGGCTTTTCTGGCTGACGACGGAAATCCGCATGCCCGGGTCAGTCAGCAGCAGGACGGTCGCTGTATAGGGCCCGGCCCTGTAGACAACGCCCGCCACACCGTCAGGCGTGACTGCCGGTGTCTGGGGCTCCGCGCCCGTCAGGTACCCGCGCCCGATGGTGACGGCAATCAGAGGCGAGCTCGGGCCCATGCGGCGGCCAAGCACCCGGCAGCCCAGTGTCTGCCAGCCCTCCGGCGGAGGCAGCCGCAAAAGTTCGCGCAGACGCACAAGCTCGGCATTGTCTTCGGCCGCCAGCGTCAACAGCGCGCGGAGCCGTTCGTTTTCGGCCTTCAGCCGTTCGTTTTCGGCCTGGACGTCCACCAGATGGACATACTTCTTCCAGATGCCGGTCACCGTGTCCTGCGCGCCATGGATGGCCTTGAGCACCGTGCCGGCCACCTCCAGGCCCGTGGCCGTGGCAACCCGATCCAACGCGCTTGTGCGCTGGTTCCAGGTATAGAGGCCCAGAAAGGAGAGCAGGATGCAGGCGATGAGAAACAGCAGGCGTTTGGGTATCATGGGCCATCCGTAGACTCAAAGGGGATGCGCGGCCGGAAGGAGGATGCCACGGGCCGTGAGGCCCCCCCGAAGGAAGCCGGCCTGACGGCCTTTGCAAGGCAGGCTGAAAAAGGCTGTCAAAGACGCCACAGCAGGCGGACGATCCAGCGCCGCATCCGGGCGGCGTCTGCCTCCACTCAGCGAGGCACCCGGCCAGTCGTGCAGGGCGCAAGGCCCGTACACGACAGGAAGAGGGCCGAAGGCGCATCGGCCATCCCTCCAGAGGGAGGCCTGATGCGGCAGCCTATTCGACGCAGACGTCGCTGAGCACGTGGAGGTTGTCCAGCGCGCGGCCGGTACCGAGCACCACGGCAGAAAGCGGATCGTCCACCACCGAAATCGGCAGGGACGTCTCTTCGCGCAGAAGCTGATCAAGCCCGCGCAGAAGCGCACCACCGCCGGTCAGCACAATCCCGCGATCCACAATGTCTGCCGCCAGTTCGGGCGGCGTCTGCTCAAGGGCCGTGCGTACGGCCTGCACGATCTGGTCGACCTGTTCGGAAATGGCCTTGCGGATTTCCTCCGAGGTGATCATGATGTTCTGAGGGATGCCTGTAACCAGATCGCGGCCCTTGACTTCAATCTGCTGTTCGGGATCCATGGGATAGGCCGACGCGATCTTGATCTTGATTTCCTCGGCGGACGATTCGCCGATCAGCATGTTGTACTTGCGCTTGACGTGAGTCATGATGGACTCGTCCATCTTGTCGCCGCCCACGCGCACCGATCGCGAATACACAATGCCCGACAGGGAAATGACCGCCACTTCCGTGGTGCCGCCGCCGATGTCCACAACCATGTTGGAGGTCGGCTCCTGAATGGGGAGGTTTGCACCGATGGCCGCGGCCATGGGCTCCTCGATAAGATACACTTCTCGGGCTCCGGCGCTTTGCGCCGATTCCTTCACGGCGCGCTTTTCCACCTGCGTGATGCCGGTCGGCACGCAGATCATGATCCGCGGCCGCACAAGCCTGCGGGAATTGTGGACTTTGGAAATAAAATGCCGAAGCATGGCTTCGGTGACTTCAAAGTCGGCGATGACACCGTCCTTCATGGGCCTGATGGCCTGGATATTGCCGGGCGTGCGCCCCAGCATCCGCTTGGCGTCCTGCCCCACGGCCAGAACGACGCTGTTGCCGCGAAAGTCCTTCTTGACGGCAACAACGGAAGGCTCCCGCAGGACAATGCCCTGCCCCTTCACATAGACACAGGTGTTGGCTGTGCCCAGATCAATGGCCAGGTCAGTGGAAAACATGCCCAGCACAAAATCCAAAATCTTTGCCATGTATGCTTGCTCACTTGGGGTCGGAAGGATAGAAAAGATTCACCCCCTAGTATCATGGAAAAGAGCAGCCCTGTCAACTCTTCAAAACGATTTGTTTTTTCAGGTAATTTATTGTGATTCTTTGGAATTCACTCTCGGCCCACTGGCGGCGGATCTTTGGCCGGCGCGTGCAGAAGATTCCTCTGGACGCCGGCTCCACCTGCCCAAACCGCGACGGGACGCTCTCCACCAGAGGCTGCACGTTCTGCAACGCCACAGGCTCGGGCTCCGGACTGGGCCTGGCCGGCATGGACATCCCCGCCCAGTGGGATTACTGGCGGGCGCACTTCATGGCCTCGGCAGGCACGGATCTGTTCGTGGCCTACCTGCAGTCGTTTTCCAACACCTACGGGCCAGCCGAACGGCTGGCCAGACTCCTCCAGACGTTGGCCCCCCTGCCAGGGCTGGCCGGCATTTCCGTAGGCACCCGCCCCGACTGCCTCGACGAACGCAAGGCCGCACTCCTTGCCGCCATGCCATGCCGTGAAAACTGGCTTGAACTGGGTGTGCAGACCTTCAATAACGCCACCCTGCAGCGCATCAACCGGGGCCACGACGCCAGCGCATCCGTCCGGGCCATCGAGCTCGCCGCCCGCGCGGGGCTCTCGGTCTGTGTGCACCTCATGGCCGGCCTGCCTGGCGAACGCCCCGAAGACATGCTCGAAGCCGTCCGGATCGTCAACGACCTGCCCGTGCAGGGCATCAAATTCCATAACGTCTACGTCTGCAGGAACACCCCGCTCGCCGGCGAATTCCTCTCCGGCAGCTTTGTCCCCCTGAGCCGGGAAACCTATGTGGATCTCGTGGTCGAAGCTCTCTGCCTGCTGCGCCCGGACATCATCGTCCACCGCGTGGTGGCCGACCCCACGGCCGATGAGCTGCTTGCCCCCGAGTGGACACTGACCAAGCATCAGACAGTCATGGCCATCGAACGCCGCATGCGCGCCATCCGCAAGGCCGAGGAAGCCGCCCGCCAGACGCGCCCCGGCGCCTGAACGCCGCGTGGCAAAGACCAGCCCGGCAGGATCTTCCCGCAACAGGATGTCCGCCTCTGCCCATTGTCATACCGCAAACCCTTTCTCCGGTGGAAAAGACTCTCCTTTCTGCCACGGGGGACGCTCCAGGCCCCGCACACCGTCCCCGCAGTCCCTGTTACCCGGCCATGCAGGCCGACTCCGCAAGTCCATACCGGCTTCCTGCATCTCCGGGAAGGCGGCCTTTCGCCCCGCTGCATGCAGTGCACGGCATTCTGCCTGGGGCCAGCGTTCATGAGGAGGGTCGGTTGCCCGCTGCGTGCGACGCACAACGTATGTCAGACTTGCAGGTCATGCGCACGACGCTGTGACCTGGGTGCACCGCGTGCAGCCGTACGGGGATAGCCTGGCGGCAGCCTGCCTGACGGGCATGGCCGCCCTGCCTCCTGCATCCGGATCAACTATTCTCCCGCCACACGGCATGACAGCCCTCTCAACGCTCCAGGCCTCCGGCCGGATAAAACGGCCTGCATGACAGGGCCTGCCTCAGGCGCTTGCCAGAGGGCCAGGCTCTCTGATAACAGAAAAGCCCATGCGGAGACGTGTCGTCACCGGTGTGGCGCCTGGTCTTCAAAACCAGTGTCAGGCTGAAAGGTCTGAGGTAGGTTCGACTCCTATACGTCTCCGCCAACTTAGCTCTATAGAAGCCTCATAAAGTCTACAACGTCTTGTGAGGCTTCACTTTTTTTATCGCCTATCCTCTATTGTCCCCTATAGTGACCTGTAGGTATACCAATAAAATGTTGGTATATTCAGACAAATTATTATAAAAAATAAATAATATCATATAATTATTATATACATTCAGCTTCTATACATAACTCAACTCGCAGATTCTGCATCTTATCTAACTTTAATGACTAACAAATTGCTGTCCGTTACGGTAAAGACTAGCTTTCCGAAGTATCTTTATGTGCCGGAGCTGACTTCTTTTGCTTTATTTTCAAAAATTTTTCCTGAATTACTTCAACAATCTCTTCAGCAACTTCAGAAAATACTTCTCGCCAGGCACCAATAGTGAACCCTCCGCCAGCAGAAATTTTACGCTCAACAGGTAGCTCTGCCACCTTATTTCCATCCTTCCCATAAATATAACTGATGGTTTTTAAATGAGTCGCCCCCATACCCGGAACTAGCCAACGAGAAAACGCATTACCAGGACTATACGCTAATACCGTAGTATCTATTTTGAATTCATTTCCGAGCAAATTTTCTCTTTGCATTGCAGTCACTAAGGCTTTTTTCATGGCTTCAGCTGGCTCGAGTTCGCTCTCGGCGGGGACAAACCCTGACTGATCTGTCACTTCACCAATTTCAAACTTGTCGGTAGGTGCAATTTTTATAGAAGGCTCAAGCCATTCCAAGCTACTTTTAGTGGAACATCCTATGCAGGCAATGCATAACCCCATCATCAGTATACTTAATAAGGCCTTTTTGAATCCAAAACGTATGGTCTCCATAAAGCAGTCTCCTGTATATAGAATGAGATTTCGAGGCTTTATTTGATGAAGATTAAGATGATGTTTCATTAATTTATTTGTTTATAGTACAATGAACTTTATTAAAAATATAAGTGTTCAATATCAATATTTATATATTTTTTAATGTTAAAATTTAAAATAATATTTTTTCAAAAAATTATATATTTATTTTTTATCAAAACATTAATAATTATCTACAATAATATGTTTATAAAAATTTTTATACAGTTTGAAATCAATATTTTTTACAGTTATGCGGTCATAGTTGATTATTAAACGCAGTGGAGTTTATTGAATACACTGGAATTATAAACTGCCAATCTTTATTGCTCCTTTAAACGTTTCATATTGCAGTACGCGAAAACGTCCGGCATATCTCGTCTTTTGGGATACGCCGGACATTACTGCCGGTTGAGATTTCAGAGAGACGCCGTTCAATCGTGCCGTTTGGCGCTGACGGCCAGGGCAATGCCGCCGAGGATGACAACCGTGCAGATCACAAGGCGGAGCGTGATGGCTTCAGACAGGAACATGGCTCCCAGCACGGCCGTAATGATCGGGATGGCCAGCTGGATGATGGAGATGGCCACCAGGCTGTATTTGGGCACGACCAGGTACCACAGGATATAGCTGAACGCCGAGGCCAGCGCACCCGCGGCCAGAGCGCAGGCCAGCGCGGGCCCGGGGACATCCAGCGAAAACGTGTGGAAGAGCGGCGCCACAATGAGCACCACGGCCATAATGACGGCAGAGCGCATGAAGTTGCCGGCTGTAGCCAGAGCCGCGGAAGAGGCTGAACGGCCGCACACGGTGTAGGCTCCCCAGGACAGGCCGGCGATGGCCATGGTGAAGGCGCTCCACAGGGGCGGTGTGGAGAGGCCCGGCATCATGAGGAACACCAGCCCTGCAAAGGCGGCGATCAGCCCCACAAGCTGCTGTCTGGTCAGATAGATCCCCTGGCAGAGCCCCCAGCCAAGCATGCTGAACTGAACGCAGCTGTTCAGGATCAGCGTGCCGGCGGCCGAAGGCATGGCAATATAAGTGATGGAGAACCAGAACATGTACATGAAAAGGAAGAACGCACCGGGCCATGAACTTTCCTGCCAGACGTCACGCCAGATGCTGCTTTGCGCGCCTTTGGGTCTGATCACATGCACCAGGCAGAGCAGCGCGAGCATGGCCACGGCCGAAAAGCAACGGATGGCCGTATACAGGATGGCATCCATGCCGTAGGTAACCAGAGCCATGCGGCAAAGGATGGAATTGAGAGAAAACAGCGTCAGGCAAAGCAGTGTGGACAAAAACAATCGCATGGGCGGGGCTCCTGCAGCCGATATCCGTCACAGGCACAGGCTGCATGTTGATTTTACAGTGGGCGGCACGATGTGCCGGACGATATTGCGCTCCCCCAGTCTGACCGTCAAGGGCCGGAACGGTGAAAAATGGGCTCTGCCGCCCATGGCGCAGTCTGCCTGCAGCCCCCCTTTCAGAACCTTTCAGGTTGAAACGCTTTGTGTTTCCAACCATACGGCCGGTCGTTTCGCGGGAAACACGCGGTTTTTCCACTCACTTTTGGCCGGAAGGCGCGGTGCTGGCGCCTCGCGTTCTGCCTTGTTCAATGGCAAAACGCTCTCAGACGTGGCATGGCGCGTGAATGGCCACAGGCCGCGGAGGAAACCCACGCCCCCAGTCCCTGCCCTATTTTGCAGAAGGACGGCTGGGGCACGGGGAAAGGAAGCGCCTCCTTGTTTCAGAGGTGAACTCCTTTCCTCCAGAGCCCGGCCCTTTCCGGGTCAGCGGCGGAACACGGTCCTGCCGCCGACCATAGTCTCGAGCACGCGGATGTCCTTCAGAGCTTCGTGCGCGCATTCCAGCGGATTAGTGTCAAGCACGATGAGATCGGCGAGCTTGCCGGCTTCGAGCGATCCCTTGTCCTGCTCCTCGAAGTGCTGCCAGGCGGAATTGATGGTGTGCGCGCGCAGGGCGGCCATCACCGGGATGCGCTCTTCAGGGCCGAGCACCCTGCCTGACGAGGTCAGACGGTTGACGCAGGCCCAGATGGAAAGGAACGGGCGCACCGGGGTAATGGGCGTGTCGCAGTGGGAGGTGCAGACGAGACCGCGATCCATGGCCGAACGAATCGGGTTCATGCGGGCGGCACGATCAGGGCCGAGGAAGATGTCGCGATGCCGGTCGCCCCAGTAATAGACATGGGGAACAAAGAACGTCGGCGTAAACCCGGCCTTGTCGAGGCGGTCGAGCTGGTCGTCGCGGATGGTCTGCGCATGGATGATGATGTGCCGGCAATCGCTGCGCGGGTACCTGGCCTGCGCGGCTTCAAGGGCGTCCAACGCGTCGTCGATGGCCCCGTCGCCGTTGGTGTGGATGATAAGCTGCCCCTGTCTATGCGCATCCTCAATGATTTTAAACAGTTCTTCACGCGGATAGGCCGGATAGCCGCGGAAGCCGGCATCACCCTTGAACGGCGTATGGTAGGGCCGCGACAGATAGGCCGTAAAGCCCTGGATGGAGCCGTCGCTCATGATTTTACTGCCGCCGACGCTGATCATGCCGCCGGGCTGCAGGCGCGGATCGCTCCGATCCAGATAGTAGTA
>CALUZP010000010.1 GCA_944325325.1 uncultured Desulfovibrionaceae bacterium | reverse complement strand
TCCGGAACAGACGGAGGGATAGCGGCAGTGCTACCGATCGACGTTGCAGGGCGCTGCATCATAGTCAGTGATGGGCATACGGAAATGGAACGGACGGCGCCCTGCCCGGTGCAGGATCTGATACGCCGGCGAAACGTCCTGCAGCGAACAAAAGCCGCGCAGGCCTGCCGCTCTTCTGTTTCACCGGGCGGACGGCGCAAAACCTGGGGCCAGACTGTCCAGGGATGCGAGAGCCAGACGCGCAACCTCTACGACAACCAGCTCCCCTGCACGCACAGGAATCGGACACGCTCCTGAACCGGTGCAGGCCGCTGTACCGGCTTTGTGTGCTGACTGCAATCCTGACTGACCCGGTATCCTCCAGCGGCCTCACAGGGCCACACTGTGCCAGGGCCAAAGGCAAGTCCTGTTTCTTATGCCTGAAAGACAGACGCCTGCCCGTACCGGCCGGTTAATAAAGAGGAAAGGACCTGAAAGCCCCTGACAAGGGGCATGCGCTCTGTCGCCGGGCCGGTCTTTCACCCTGCGCCCTTCCGGACAGCAGAAGCGTGTTCCGCGCCAGGCACAAGGAGCGGCTGCCCTGGCGGGATCAGCCGCCAGAGCCATACCGCACAGCGCTTAATATCCCCAGCCGCGCAGCACTTCCTGCCGCCAGGCGCGGAAGGCTTCGGCAAAGCCCTCTAGCGGCAGCTCGGTCTTGACGCCAGTCCGGCGATCCTTGGCTTCCACGATTCCCCTGGCCAGCCCTTTTCCGCCAATCACCAGCTGGAAAGGCATGCCCAGCAGATCCGCGTCCTTGAACTTGACGCCGGGGCGCTCCTCGCGGTCATCGAGCAGGACGTCCAGACCTTCACCCTCAAGGAAGGCGCAGAGTTCGTCAGCCCTGGCCGAGGTCTCCTCTTTCCTGGGATCGAGATTGACGATCAGTGCCTGATAGGGCGCCAGCGCCGGAGGGAACACGATACCGTCGGCGTCGTTGCACTGTTCGATGCACGCGGCCACCACGCGGGAAACACCGATGCCGTAGCAGCCCATGATCATGACCTGCTCCTGCCCCTGCTCATCGAGGAAGACGGCGTGCATGGCCTCGGAATACTTGGTTCCCAGCTTGAATACATGGCCGACTTCGATCCCCTTGGCCAGGCTGATCGTCCCGCCACAGCGGGGGCAGGGATCGTCGGCAGTGATCTGGCGCAGGTCAGCCCATTCCGGGGCCCGGGGCAGATCACGGTCAAGCCGGACGTGCAGCGTATGCGTATCGTCCTTATTGGCCCCGGCGATCATATCCGAGGTACCGCGCAGCTCATTGTCGGCCAGCAGGCGCAGGCCGGGACAGTGTTCGCGCAGGCCCACAGGCCCGGCAAAGCCGGTGGCCGCGCCAGTCCAGGCCTGGACCTGCTCCGGCGTGGCAAAGACGATTTCGTCAGCGTCGAGGAGATTCTTCAGCTTGACTTCGTTCAGTTCGCGATCGCCACGCAGCAGCACGGCCACCGGCTTGCCGTCAGCGGCAAACAGCAGCGTCTTGATGAGGCGTGCAGGCGGCACACTAAGAAAAGCGCAGACTTCTTCAATGGTGTGCTTGTCGGGCGTATGCACGTCTTCCATGGCGGGGCAGTCGGCCGGCTCCGCGGGCTCCGGCAGGCGCACGGCCGCACGTTCCACGTTAGAGGCCCAGTCGCAGTGATTGCAATAGGCGATGGTGTCTTCACCGGTTTCGGCAAGCACCATGAACTCGTGCGAGAAGTTCCCGCCAATGGAGCCGGAATCCGCCTCCACCGGCCGGAACTTGAGCTTCATCCGCGAAAAGATGCGCTTGTAGGCTTCAAACATCTTGCGGTAGCTTTCGTCCGCACCGGCGTCGTCCCGGTCGAAGGAGTAGGCGTCCTTCATCAAAAATTCGCGACCGCGCATGAGGCCGAAGCGGGGTCTGATTTCATCGCGGAACTTGGTCTGGATCTGATAAAGATTCATTGGCAGCTGCCGGTAGGAGCGCACTTCCCCGCGCAGCAGATCGGTGATGACCTCCTCATGGGTGGGCCCCAGGCAGTAGTCCCTGTCGTGACGGTCGCGGAACCGGAGCAGTTCCTTGCCGTATTTGCTCCAGCGCCCCGATTCGCGCCACAGATCGCCGGGCTGCACCGAAGGCATGAGGATTTCCTGCGCACCGGCGCGGTTCATTTCCTCCCGGATGATGTTGGCAGTTTTGTTCAGCGTGCGCAGGCCGAGCGGCAGCCAGGTGTAGATGCCGGCGGTAAGCTTTCTGAGCATGCCGGCACGCAGCAGCAGTTTGTGGCTGATGACTTCCGCATCGCCCGGGGCTTCCTTGAGGGTGGGAATATAGCACTGGCTCCAGCGCATGGGACTCTCCATGAAAATGTTGGCCGCCAAGCGGATAGACTTTGCGGGATCTGGTGAAAAAAGGACGGAAGACCCGGAGCGGCCAGCCGCTCCGGGAAGCGTTGTTCAGGCGCGGCCGGCCCGCTCAAGGCGCGAGAGCACGCGCTCACGGCCCATGACGGCCATAAGATCAGGCAGATGCGGACCGCTCTGATTGCCCAGCAGAGCCACGCGCAGCGGCGGGCCCACCTGCTTGAACTTCAGGCCGTTGCCGGCCACATAGCTGTTCAGGGCCGTATCGAGGGTGGCCGGGTCAAAATCGGGCAGGGCTGCAAACACGTCATGCAAGGCGCGCAGCTGGGCGCGGCCTTCGTCGGTCAGCGCCTTGGCTGCCGCCTTTTCGTCATAGACCACGGCCTCAGTGGGACAAAGCATGCGGGCCATGTCGTCAGCCAGATCAAGCAGCGTATTGGCGCGTTCGCGGTACAGGGCCACCATCGGCACAAGCGCCTCAGCCGTGACGTCCAGCCCCTTGCGGACAACAAAGGGCTCCACAAGGCGGACCAGCTCCTCAACCGGGGTCTCATGGAGATAGTGCGCGTTGAACCAGTTGAGCTTTTCAAAGTCGAAGGCGGCTGCAGAGCTGTTGAGGTTGGTACCATCGAAGAACTCGATAAGCTCATCCATGGTGAACAGTTCCTGATCGCCATGCGACCAGCCCAGGCGGACCAGGCAGTTGACCAGGGCCGCGGGCAGCAGGCCGTCCTTTTGATATTCAACCACAGCACGGGCGCCATGCCGTTTGGACAGCTTCTGCCGGTCAGGCCCGAGGATCATCGGGACATGGCCGAACACGGGCAAATCCCAGCCCAGCGCCTTGTACAGCAGAATCTGCTTGGGCGTGTTGGAGACATGATCGTCGCCACGGATGACATGCGTAACGCCCATGTCGTGGTCATCCACCACTACGGCCATGTTGTAGGTGGGCATGCCGTCGGAACGGCGCAGGATCATGTCGTCCAGTTCGTCCACGTCGACGGCGATATGCCCCTTGACCATGTCGTCAAACACGATGCGCCCGCCATCAGGCATGACCGCCGCCACGTTGAGGCGCACGACCGAACCGGGGGCCGGGCCCAGATGCTTGTCACGGCAGCGGCCGTCATAGCGGGGCTTGTCGCCGCGCGCGCGGGCCGCCTCGCGCATGGCCTCGACTTCCTCCGGCGTGCAGGAGCACCAGTAGGCCTTTCCGGTTTCCAGCAGGCGATCAACCGCCGCGTTATACAGGGCGGTGCGCTGAGTCTGGTAAGCCAGCTCGCCGTCCCAGTCGAGGCCGAGCCAGCGCATGGAGGCCAGGATGGAATCGGTATACTCCTGCTTGGAGCGCTCGAGGTCGGTGTCTTCAATGCGCAGGCGGAATTCGCCGCCATAGTGCCTGGCAAGCAGCCAGCAGAACAGCGCGGTGCGCGCACCGCCGATATGAAGATGTCCCGTAGGACTCGGGGCGAATCGGGTGATGACTTTATTCATGGTTTGTCCTTTCAGGAAAGCATGCGGATTCCGAAATAAGGGAGGAAAATCCCGGGTGAGCATTCCGTTATACTCAGCAATGGAGTCTGTCATGCACGTTCTGACAGGGGCCTGCCGGCTTTCTGTCGCCGGAATCCGGCAGAACGGCACGGCCGGCCGTCGGCAGACGCCTGGCCTGCAACCGCCACAGCAACTTCATTGCGAACCTGCTCTAGCACAAACTGTGGCGACAATCCAGTGAAGTTACAGACACTGCACCGGCCTCGCACCCGGAAGAGGCCGTGTGAAAATGATTTTTTGCTTGATTACAAACGCAATAGAGGCTATTTATCGAAGTAACTTTCCAATTAAACAGGCTGTAGTTGCAAAAAATCAAAGAGAAACAGCCGGTCGGGGCATGCGGCGGCACATCCTGCGGCAGTGCCCCTGTTTCATGTCCGAAGTCCCCTGCCGAACAGGGCGGCTGGCGTGCGGCGCAACGACTTTCTAGGAGCATCCATGTCGATTGTGAGGATTATACAGCTGCTGGGAGGCGTGGGGATCTTCTTGTACGCCATCCGGCTTATCAGTGACTCCCTGCAACTCATGGCCGGGGATCGGCTGCGTCGTCTCCTTGCCATGCTGACGCGCACCCCCGTACTGGGCGTCCTGGTCGGCACGCTGGCCACAATGCTCATCCAGAGCAGTTCGGCGACAACCGTCATGACCGTCAGCTTCGTGGAAGCCGGTTTCATGACGCTGACTCAGGCCATCGGGGTCATCATGGGCGCCAACATCGGTACCACGGTGACCGGCCAGATCCTGGCCATCAAGATCAAGGACTATGTCTACATCTTCATCCTGGTCGGCGTGCTGTTCATGTTCCTCAGCAAAAAGCCGCGCTGGAAAAACTTCGGTTCGGTTCTGATCGGGTTCGGCCTCTTATTTGTGGGGATGCAGACCATGGAGGACGCCACAAGCGTCCTGCGCGATCAGAAAGAACTGTTCCTGGCCCTGGCCCACGAACCACTCCTGGGTGTGCTTGCAGGGACCGTGCTCACGCTTCTTGTCCAGTCCAGTTCGGCCACAGTGGGCCTGACCATCGCTCTGGGCATGCAGGGCCTGCTCCCGCTTGAAGCGGCCATTCCCATCGTCCTGGGTGACAACATCGGCACCACCATCACTGCCGTTCTGGCCTCCATCGGCGCCAGCCGGGCGGCCAAACAGGCCTGCGCAGCGCATGTGCTGTTCAACGTGATCGGCGTGAGCATCTTCCTGCCACTGATGCCCCTGTATATCGGATTTATCCAGTCTACAGCCTCCACCGTCGGCCATCAGATCGCCAACGCTCACTCGCTGTTCAACATCTGCAACACGATGCTCTTTCTGCCCTTTGTGCAGCCCTTTGCTGCTCTGATCCGGCGGATCATTCCCGATCGCGAACTCGATGTCGTGGAAGATCTCCAGTACCTCGATCCCAAGCTCATCAGCGTAACGCCGGTTATGGCGGTCGACGCCGTGCGCAACCAGTGCGTGCACATGGGAGGCGTCATGCGCCGCCAGCTCGACGCTGTGGAGGGACTGTTCTTCCATGGCGATCTCAGCCGCCGCGAAGTCATCCAGTCGCTTGAGAACCGTATGGATGACATGCACAAGGCTATCCTTGCCTACGCTGACGACATCTTCAAGGCGCGTATTCCTGAAGGCGCAAGCAACCAGCTGCACGCCCTGCTGGTGTGCTCCGGCGACATGGAACGCATCGGCGACACGGGTGTGCGCATGCTGGAATTCTATGACTACCGCCAAAACCGCAGCCGGGACTTCTCCCCCGAGGCCATGAAGGAACTCCAGGCGTTGTATGCGCGTGTCAAGAGCTGCACGGAAAAAGCCATTCAGATCCTGGATCAGGGCAATTATGCGCTCGATGCAGACGTCGAGCACGAGGCGGAAGCCATCCGACAGGAAGAAGGCCGCCTGCGCGACAAGCATATGGAACGGCTCAACGCGGGCACCTGCGACGCCGAAACCGGCCTGGTGTTCATCGAAGTGCTCAGCGCGCTGGAACACATTGCCTACCGGGCCAGAAAGATCGCCCGGGGCGTAATGCCGCCTTCCATGCAGGCAGAGTAACACGGCGTACAGAACGAGTGTTTTTGCCCTGTATTCCCTTGCTGACAGGGCTCTCCCAAAAGACACAAAAGCCGGTCCGGGCATCCCCGAACCGGTTTTTTATGTGCCCGTACCTGGCTTGTACGATACAAGCAGAACGCAGCGCCGGCGGATACATCATGCCCTGCCGGGCATTCCACAACAGACGATATTTTCCACGTCAGCATGCGGCGCTCTGGCCTCTACACGCTTGAGGGAACGGCTACAGAGAGCTTTGTTGCCGGCGTCTTCAAACGCCCGTCTGGCACAGACCGCAACGCCGGCGGACAGCCCCAGCACAGGTGCGACGCTCAAAACGATTACAGAAGAATGAAGCCTGCGACGCCACAAAGGCATGCCAGGCCACGGGCGTTGCACGGCTCACAACAGGGTCATTGCCGGCCAGGCATCCGGCCTCCATTTTCTCGTACGCAGCAGGCTGGTCAGAGGTTCTGCGGGGCACCCGCACAACCATCCGCACAAGTCCGCTGTTCTCTCCCGGAAAACGTCCTACCGGCGGTGGCGAAGATGGTGCAGCGGGTGCCGGACAAGCTGCAGCAGTGAGCGCTTTGAAGGACGTGTGTCACGCCAGACTTGAATCTTATGGCTGTTGGTCAGCAAGAACACGCCACAAAGGATGGCCAGGCTGCCGCAGCCCTGCTGGATTTGAAACGGCTCGTCAAGAAAGGCCACACCGCAAAACAGGCCCATCACCAGCTGAACATTGAGAAAAATGGACGCTTCGCTCGCGCCGACAGCCCGGACACCGAGATTCCAGCAAAGCATGGCACAGACGCCGCCGCCAAAAGTGACATAAGCAAACGCACCCAGCACTTCCGGCGTCAAAGGCGGCAGCATGAGCTCGCCCATGATGGCCCCCCACAAGGCAGTAAACCCTGCTCCGATCAGGCCCGACCAGGCCACGGCCCGGATGGCGGAGACTTCGCGCAGCACAGGCACACTGAGCAGCGAGTAAACAGACCAGCTTGTCTGAGAAATGACAAAACAGATGTCGCCCAGGTTGAACGACAGGCTCAAAAGGACGTCCAGCCGCCCCTTGACCAGCAGAAACAACGCACCCAGAAACGATATAACGATGCCTGCCCACTGAAGAGGAATCAGCCGCTCCTTGAGAAACAGCAGTGCCAGAGTTGCCGTGACCGTAGGTGAAGCCGCCGCAATAAGGGTGGAATTAGTGACAGTGGAGAGCTTGAGCCCCCCGAACTGCACGATGTTGTTGACCGCAATGCCCGAAAGCCCCATCAGCACAATAAGGAGCCAGTTCCGGCGGGAAATGGGGCGTTCATCTTTATGCCACAGCAGCATGACAAACATGACGGCGCTGATGCACAGATACCGCAGCAGCGTTAGCGTGACAGGCGTCATGCTGTGCATCAGCCATTTGACGAACATGGGCTGCATGCCCCAGAACATCGTGGCAAGCGTCAGAAGAAGATGGGCCTTATGGGTTGGCATGGCAATTCCTTGTCTCTTGCTGGAGAGGGCTGTGTCACCCGCCTACGCCTGTTCTGAATAAAAGGCAACGGCACTGGTACAACAGACGCATCTAATGTGAAAGAAAAAACGAAGCATTCCCGGGAGTCACGCCATACCAGCCCCTCCGCCTCTGCCAGCAGGCAGCCTCTGATCGCAAGTCTCAGCCATGCCCTCTCTTTCTGTCGCGGCAGCCTTTCCACCTCATGCCTCTCTGCGGTGTCCTCCTCAGCAAGCCCAAACCAGCATCCCGCCCCAGCCCGCCTCCTCACAGAGAAACAACGTCTTGAGCCGCCCGCCTCAACTGGTATCCATGCACCGATGGCGCGCCCGGCCGGCGCATTCCCGGTCTCCAGCGGCTCTGCAGCGACAGGCGCGCCAGAGCCTGCATGCCGGGCAGCGCGGCCGGTGCGGGATTACGGCGGCACGGTTTGCGATCCGGCAGAAAGTAGGCTAGGCTGCAAGCCTGTGGACACGTCCCTTTCGCCTGCAAGGGCAGGGGGCGGCCAGACAGCTTTTTCCAGCCAAGGAGACCCACAATGAAAAAATATTGCTGCCTTCTGGCCCTGATGTTGCTGCTGCAGGGCTGCGCGGACATGGGCATTTCCAACCCGTTTGACAAGCAGTCAACAACAACCAGCATCAACGATGTCTATTTTGATGAATTCCAGGATGTGCCGATCCCGGTAGACATGAGCGTCGTCGCCGACCAGTCGACGATTTCCGTCACGCCCGACGGCACCAAGGTGGGGCTGGTCACGGCCAAGGGCCGGGTGGACAAGCTTTCGCTCACAACGGCCACCATCCACAGCATGGGCAAGCATGGCTGGTCGCTGCGCGGCATGGTGCGCGGTCCTCGGACCATGCAGCTGTATGAAAAGGATTCCCGCTACGCGGTCTGCTATTTCTATGAAGACGTGCTGTCACAGGTTCTTATGGAAATCTGGGTTGTCTCAACCCTGTCTGACGGCGCGGTGAACCTCTCAAACATGTCGTCAGGGCTTGTCATGACGCCGTCATCCTCGACCGGGCCGGTTACGGATCCGGGCATGGGCAACGGCTTTGAATCTTCTCCCGGCACTGTGCCGCTGCAGCAGTAGCCATGGAATCACATCTTGCCTTTCGTTTTCTTCCGGCCGACCTGCCGGACACCAGTGAAGGCAAAGGACTGCGCCTGCAACTTGGCGTATGCGGTTCAGTAGCCGCCTACAGGGCTCTCGATCTGCTGCGCCAGTGGCAGGACGCCGGTTTCAGCGTGAGCGTGACGCTGACGCCCTCGGCACAGCGCTTTGTAACGCCTCTGCCGTTTGAGGCCCTGGGTGCCACGCCGGTCTATACGTCACTGTTCGAGGATCCAAGAGCCTCCTCCCCCTTTGCACACCTGGAGCCCGGACAGACCTGCCGGGCGTTTGTCGTGGCCCCGGCCTCGGCCGCAACGCTGGAGCGGCTGGCCCGTGGCGCGGCAGACGAGCTCCTGCCTTGTCAGGCTCTGGCCTTCCGCGGCCCGCTGGTGCTGGCTCCGGCCATGAATCCTGCCATGTGGGAACATCCTGCCACACAGTGCAATGTTGACATCCTGCGTTCGCGCGGGGCGCTGATCGTGCCGCCAGGTACAGGACGGACAGCCTGTGGAGATCTGGGGCAGGGACGCCTGGCGGATCTGCGGCATATCTATCTTGCGGGGCTGCACGCAGCTCTGCCCCAGGATCTCGCCGGCATGCGGGCGCTTGTGACGCTGGGTCCCACCAGAGAGGCCTGGGATGGCGTACGGTTCTGGTCCAACGCATCCACAGGCACCATGGGCGCGTCACTGGCGCTGGCGCTCTGGCTGCGCGGTGCCGAAGTGCATGCCGTGTGTGGCCCTGGCGCTGTATGGCTGCCGGCAGCAAACGCCATTGAGGGAGTTCCTCCGCTGCATCGATACGACGTTACGTCTGCCAAAGACATGTTCGAGGCAGCCATGGCCGTCTGGGATCAGATGGATATAGGAATCTTCACCGCAGCCGTAGCCGACTATTCTCCGGAGCCGCACGGACCGGAAAAATTCAAGAAAAGCGATTCGCCCGAGGGCTTTTCGGTGCGTTTTCTTCCCAATCCGGACATCCTGCGCACACTGGCTGCCAGACGCCGGGAAAATGCCCCGCAAAAAGTCATGGGCTTTGCCGCGGAATCCGGCAACCTGGCTGCCGCCGTCCAGGGCAAACTGCTCTCCAAGCGGGCGGACATGGTGGTGGGCAACCTGCTTGGCGACGGGTTTGGCACTGCCGCCAATACGGTGCATGTGGCTGACCGGCTCGGCCGCACGGCAGACTGGAACAGTCTGCCCAAGCCGGTGCTGGCCTGGAGACTGGTGTCGTGGCTGGCTTCGCTTTAGGGCTCAACCGGGCCCTGCTGCCATGGAAACGGGCCGGGGTGGATTATCTGCTCTGCGAAGACGCCGCTCATGTTGCCGCCCTTCGTACTCTGAGCCGACCCGCTTCCGCATCTCCGAGAGCGACGACTTCACAAACGTGGGGAACCAAGGCTCCCGGCCGCCCGGCCGCTCCGGCTCACGAGGCTGCCCCGGCGTCTTCAAGCTCCCCCGATCGGGGCATGCCTGCCCAGCAGCCTCCCAAAGCAGCTGCCTGCACGGCAAGCCCCAGAAACATGCCGGAAGCGGCCCCGCCCAGGCAAACGGCTCCTTGCGCGAACGGAGCTGTCAGAACGCCCCCAATCCCCCGGCCTCTGGTTCTGCCGCTGGAACGCTGGCCCGACGCCTGGAAACAACTGCTGGGAAAAACCGTCCGCACACCGCTGCTGCTGTGGAGCTATCCGGAACTGCGCGATGACCTGAGCGGCCACAGCAGCCGGGAACGCAGCAACGCGCTGCGACGCCTTTTTGCTGACCTGAAGCTGCCCAAAGGCAGTCATGCCTTCTGGCCGTTTGCACCGCTGTACGGTGCACAGGATGACGCACTGCCCGGGACAGCCTGCGACAGTCAGTTTTTCCACAGCGGCGTACATATGCTGCGTCCCAGAACGGTCCTGCTGCTGTGCGAGCAGTTTCCGGAAGCGCTGAAACTGCCCCAGATCGGTGTCATGCAATCGATAATCTACAAAGGTGTGCGCTTTGTCCGGCTGCACGGTCTGGAGCATCTTGCCGAAGACATGGTGCAGCACCCATCCAGGCATACACAGCTGGTCCAATTTCTGCGGACATTGTGTCAATAACCGTCTTTTGAGTAATTTATTGGAAAAGTTGGTCGTAACTGCCTTGACAAGCGCAGTTCTGGAGACTAAAGGATCCGACAGCGCGCGAGACCTTGCCCCGAATATACAAGATGGGCGAGTGGCTCGCGTGCAGATATTTTTCTTCATGGAGAAGTTAGGAGGGAATTATGGCTACTTTTAAACGGTTGAGCATCGTGCTGGCCCTGGTGTTCGCGCTTGGCCTTGGCGCTGGCTGCTCGAGCAAGAAGATCGCCGAAACCGAACCTGTGGCTGACACGACTGAAAGCGCCAGTGTCGCCGCCATCGACGAAGCCGCCCAGACCATTTCTGACGGCATCGTGTACTTCGATTTCGACAAGTACAACATCCGCGACGAATATCGCGCTGTTCTGCAGGAAAAGGCTGACCTGATGAAGCAGTATCCCAGCATCCGCGTGCGCATCGAAGGCAACTGCGACGCCCGTGGTACGCAGGAATACAACCTTGCTCTCGGCGAACGCCGTGCCCGCGCTGCGTATGACTACATGGTCATGCTTGGTGTGAATCCTGCTCAGCTCGACATCATCAGCTACGGCAAGGAACGTCCTGCTGTGGAAGGCACCGGTCCTGAAGTGTGGGCCAAGAACCGTCGTGACGACTTCCGCGTCGTTGCCCGCTAAAAAGTTTTGACCTGCTTTTTTAAACCGCCTCTCTTCGGAGAGGCGGTTTTTTTATTCCTGCATACAAAGCTAACCAGGTCTCCCGGCTGACTGCCGCTGCTAACCAGTCCGCTTCCACCTGTGACTTTGCAGCAAAACACGATGTCTCACAGAATCCTCGTTCATCACCTGCCGGCGCCAGTCGTCATGCACCGCATCTCCGGACACGGCCGTACGACAACAGAGAGACACATCCTGATAACCGGAAAGCTATATAGGAAAAGCCCTTTCCGGCCGCTGTTGGAACGCTTTTCAGCCCGGCTCACGCCAACACGCCGCAACAGCTGAATGCAGCAGCCTTTCCCCCTGTTGCACCGCCCTGCCTGCCCCGGCAACCCGCGCCGCCCGTCCCGCTGCAAAGGACGCGGCCATATGCCGGCGTGTACGTCATCGCTCCTGCTCCAGACATATACGGCCATGCGCAAAACCTTCCTGAAGGCCTCTGGGCCTTACCGGCGGCCTCAGCGCAGCACTGCCGCCAGGAGCGGTCCGTCACACAGGGACTTCGCATGTCAGAAATCCGGCTGGAACGGCGCATCAATCGGGCAGTCCTGCCGGCGACCGTATTGCAGCAGCATTCATGACCGGCCGGACTTTCCCGCCGTCAGCCCGGCTTCCCTGATTCTCCGATACAGCGTCGCCAGACTTATGCCCAGGTGTGCAGCCAGGGCTTTCTTGCCCGTCACATTGTGGCCGAACCGCTGCAGCAGGGCCTGAAGCGCCGTCGCGTCAGGCCCTGAAGGAGACGCCAGTTCCACTGCCGCAGTGCCGCGTGAATAATAGGCTGAGTCGAAACGCGGCTCCAGCGCAGCCACGGTCAGCGTTTTGTTCTCGCAAAAAAGAATGCCATATTCAATAAAGTTACGCAGCTCACGGACATTCCCCGGCCAGTCATAGGCCATGAATTGCCGCATCAGAGCAGGATCCATCCTGTAGGCGCCCCCGGAGTCTTTACCAAGGACGTCGAGAAACCAGTCCACGAGCAGCGGAATGTCCTCTTTGCGTTCACGCAGCGGCGGCACGGTGAGCGGAACAACATCCAGCCGGAAGTACAGGTCGCGTCTGAACGCGCCTCGCTCCATGGCATCTCGGAGATTCTTGTTGCTGGCTGCGATGAAGCGCACATTGAGATCAATGGCGCTGTTGCTGCCGACGCGACGCATTTTATAGCGTTCCAGGGTGCGCAGTATTTTTGTCTGAAGGCTAAGCGACATTTCGCTCACTTCATCAAAAAAGACCGTTCCGCCCTCAGCCTTTTCCAGCAACCCGATCTGCCCGCCGCTGCGTGCACCGGAAAACGCGCCTTTTTCATATCCAAACAGCGTGCTTTCCATGAGCGACTCAGGGATAGCCCCGCAATTGATGGCCATGAACTCCTTTTTGCAGCGACTGCTCTGGACATGAATGGACCTGGCCACAAGTTCCTTGCCTGTACCGGACTCGCCTTGGATCAGCACAATCGCATCTGTAGCCGCCACCTTGCGTATCAGCTCCCTGAGACGACAGATAGCGGGGCTCTCCCCTACGATTTTCATGGGATATACCGTCCTGAGTGATAACTTTGAGAAAAAATATACATAAAAATAAAAATATATTCAATATAGTTATCCATTATTCGCACACAATTTGAGAAATTTTTCTCACTAACTGAGAAAAAACAGCTTGTTTCCCCGCAGGATTCCGGACCGATTTCATGAATGGCTCTAAGATCTCCTATTATTTTTACCTGTTGCGTCCATATAATGCGGTTTGGCATTATTTTTGGATAAATAAGACGTGTTGACGTCAACAGGACCATTCACTCTAACCACCGAAGGAGCCATCATGGAATGGAATGAAGAGGTTGTGCAGCGCGTTAGTGGAGCCATGAGAGACCGCGCGCGTGTTCTGGCCTGCATGTGTGACGAACTTTTTGAAATCCTGCCCGCGGATGAAGCCGAAAAACACGCCCGCAAGGCCATTACCCGCTACGGCCATATTCGTGCGGAACGGGATGGTCACAAAATTACGCCCGAAGAATGGACGGATATTCATTACCGGGATATGGGCGGCATAATGAAAACGGAAGTGACCAAGACTGACGAATACTGCGAAATGCGGATGCATGCCTGTCCGCTTCTTGAAGAGTGGAAGGCCCTGGGCCTTTCGCCCGAGAAGCAGGATCTGTACTGCGACATCGCCATGGAGCTGGATCGGAACCGGGCGGACATGCACGGCATTCCCTGTGATATTGTCGAACGCATGGGCAAGGGCGACAGCTTCTGTCGCGTCCGGCTGTGGAAAAAGCCCAAAGAACAAAAGTAATCTCCAACGCGGCTGGCATGACGGAGCGGTATTACTGCATAAGACCGCTCTGTCAGAGACAAAAAGCCCCCTGCGCCTACAGGCGCAGGGTGACCTTGCGGTCTCTTGTCATAACAGGCGGCCTGCGCAGCTGTTGCACCAAGGCACAGCGCAGCCTGCCCGTTCCTCTCTATTGAGAAGGAACGCTCAACAACCGCTGTTTCCTGATTTGTTGTTGATTTTTTCTGACATGGCCGTCGAGGGAAAGGTGACGGCTTCCTCCCGGCAAGCATGACGAGTTAGCGGAGTGTTCATGGCGTTACATAAAGACCTCATTTCAGGACTGGCTCTTATTCTTCTGAGCGCCGGGGGAGGGCTCAGCGTTGCCCAGCTTCCCGATCCGGATGCCACCGAACTGGTTGGCACCGCATCAATGCCCAAGGCTGCGCTCATCGCACTCGCCGTCTGCGGGGTGCTCCTCATTATCCAGGGCTACTGCAGGCGCACGGACAAGGAAGGAACTTCATACAATATCAATCTCAAGGCGGTCGCATTTTTTGCTTTCTATGTCTTGTACATGATCGCCATGGTCTGGGTTGGCGACTTCCTGAGTTCGGCCTCATGGATCGATCTGACGTACAACGGCGGCTTCGTCATCACAACGATCCTGTACCTGCTGGCCGCGCTGCCGTTGCTCGGGCGGAGGAAACCAGTTGAAATCGTTGCTGTGGCTGTTCTTACGACCGGACTGCTTGCCGTCGTTTTCGCCGGCTTTTTCAACATTCTCTTGCCCTGAAGGAGCGTTACATGATTGATATTTTCATGGGCTTTCAGCAGGCCGCCAGCTTTACGGCCCTGAGTGCCAACGCCCTGGGCGTGACATTGGGTATCATCTTTGGCGCATTGCCAGGGCTGACGGCAACCATGGGCGTGGCCCTGCTGATCCCGCTTTCCTTCGGCATGCCGCCCGTGCAGGCCTTTTCCATGCTGCTGGGCACCTACTGCGGCGCCATTTACGGCGGTTCCATTTCGGCCATTCTGGTGGGTACGCCGGGCACGGTAGCCGCAGCAGCCACCGTGCTGGAAGGCCCCAAACTGACTGCCAAGGGCGAGTCGCTCAAGGCTCTTGAAATGGCCACCTACGCCTCGTTCCTGGGAGGCACCTTCAGCGGAGTCGTCCTTATTACCTGTGCGCCGCTGCTGGCCTCTGCAGCCATGAACTTCGGCTCTGCCGAATATTTTGCCGTGGCCGTCTTTGCGCTGACTGTAGTTGGCAGTTTTTCCTCCGGCAACATGGTCAAGGGACTGGCCGCGGCGTTTGCCGGACTATTCATTTCAACCATCGGCATCGATCCTGTATCGGGTGACTTCCGCAACACGTTCGGCGTGCCGGAGCTGTTCAGCGGCGTGGCGCTGGTCCCCGCGCTGGTAGGACTTTTTGCCGTCTCGCAGGTAATCCTGTCCCTGGAAGACGTGTTCAAGGGGGAATTCGGCATCGTCAAATACGGCCGTCTGTCGCGCCAGGGGCTGACCTTCCGGGAACTCTGGCGGGAAAAAATCAATTTGCTGCGCTCTTCTGCCCTGGGCACGTTCATCGGCATCATTCCGGCCACAGGCGCCAGCGCAGCCTGCTTCATTGCCTACGGCGAGGCCAAACGCTTTTCCAAGACGCCGGAAAAATTCGGTACCGGAACCCTTGAAGGCATCGCGGCGACCGAAAGTTCCAACAACGCCGTGACCGGTGGGGCGCTCATCCCCATGATGGTGCTGGGCGTGCCAGGCGACGTGCTGACAGCCATTCTGCTGGGTGCGCTCATGATTCAGGGGCTGGTTCCCGGGCCGCTTCTGTTTGCGGAACACGGCGCCATTGTCAACGGAGTGTTTGCCGCCTTTTTCGTCAGCCAGGTCCTGATGCTGGCGCTGGGTCTTGTCGCAATACGGGTCATGGGGAAAATCGTCAACGTACCGACCCCCATTCTCCTGCCCATCGTACTTACGCTCTGCGCCATCGGCAGCTACGCCACCAACAACACAACGTTTGATCTCTGGGTCATGGCAGCCTTCGGCCTGCTGGGCTATCTCATGCTCAAGGCTGGATTTCCGCAGCCCCCCCTGCTGCTTGGGATCATCCTGGGCCCCATTGCCGAGTCCAACTTCCGACGGACGCTTGCCATCTCCCGCAACGATTTGAGCGTGTTCGTCACCAGTCCTATTGCCTGCACCATTCTGGTCATCAGCCTGCTTATCGTGCTCAAAATCGGCTGGGATGAAATCCGCCGCAGCCGCTCTTCCAGGCAGTAATTCACAGTCCTTTGATAAAGGAGGAAACCGTATGAAACGTCGTCTGTTCATCAGCGCCTGTGCGCTCCTGGCCCTCGCAATGGCTTTCGTGACGCCGGCGCGCCAGGCTGACGCGGCCTATCCCGACAGGCCCATCACCCTCATTATGCCGTTTGGCACGGGCAATGCTCCCGACACCACCGCGCGTATCATTGCCGAATACTTCCAGAGCAAGCACGGCATCACCATGCTGATTGTCAGCAAGCCCGGCGGAAGCGGAATTCCCGGTCTTATTGACCTGCTCAAGGCCAAACCTGACGGATACACCCTTTGTCTGACGTCGGCCAACGCGCTGACCGTGGTCCCCCAGGTCAAGCCCTGCGGATTTACCTACAAGGATTTTACATCCGTCGCCCAGCTGGCCGTCTTCACCATGGGCTGGGGCGTCAAGAGCGACTCGGGTATCACCTCCGTAGATGACCTGATGGCCAAGGCCAAGGCCCATCCCAAAAAATACAGCCTGGGCAGCCCCGGCTCCCTGACTGCGCAAAGATTTTTCCATGCGCAGCTCATGAAGCATTTCCCCGACTCCGATTTGCCGTATGTGCCCTATGACGGCGGCGCAGAACTGGTAACGGCGCTGCTTGGCAACCATATCAGCGTAGCCTATACCCCCATCCCGAACATGTTGCCGCACGGTGACGCTATTCGGATCATCGCGGTCTCCAGCCGTGAACGCGATCCTAACTATCCAGATGTACCTACTTTTGCGGAACTTTACGGCAAAGATCTGGTCTTTGAATCCATCTATGGCGTGGTAGCCCCCAAGAACATCCCTGCAGACAGGCTGCAACGCCTTGAAGAACTGTTCAAGGAAGCGCTGGCAGATCCTGGCGTCAAGGAAAAGATGGCCAACCTGTACATCACTCCAGGCTATCTTTCCGGTAAAGAATTTGGTGACGTTCTCAAGAGTTATAACGACTTCTTCGCCGATCCCATCAAGCAGTATCTCGAACAGAACAAGTAAATCCTACACAGAATCGTAGCGGGCCTTCAGCGTGTGAAGCTCCGTAATACAACACCTGTCCTGGTGGCGCCACATGCGCCGCCAGGACAGGGTCTCTTTCCTGTTGCCCGAAATTGCGTACAGCGTGCCTGCCGGGCCTTCCGTCTCACAACAAACCCGGTGCTTCTGCACCGGCGGCTGGAGCGTTTACATGGATGCTGAGCTGCTTCTTTCCATCTTGAAAAAAGAAATCGAACGGTCGACAGGCTGCACGGACCCAGGCTGCGTCTGCCTGACAGTAGCCCGTGCGGCGGCTGAACTGGAATCTGTTGAATCCGTACAGGTCACGGTCAGCGACAACATCTTCAAAAACGGCATTAGCGTCGGCGTTCCCGGAACCGGGGCCATCGGGCTGGATATTGCCGCCGCCATGGGAGTGCTGCTCGCCCAACACTGGCAGGAAGGCCTGGCCATTCTCGATCACGCCACGCCTGACGTTGTGGCCAGAGCCACCTGCATGCTGCAGGAAGGCCGCATCAAGCTTCATCATGCCTGCACGCCGCATCCGCTGTATGTCCGGGCTGAAGCGTCCAACACGCAACATACGGCCTATGCCGTGCTCATGCACGACTACGCCAACATCACTGAAGTAGGCAGAGACGGCGCCCCCCTCTTCAGCCATGCCTCAACCTCCTGCTCCGACGAAGCTGAAGACAAACTGGCTCAATATCCCGTGCGTGAGGTCATGGAGACCGCTCAGGGCCTGTCGTTTGAGCAAGCGTCATTCCTCCTGGACTTTGCCCGCGTCAACAAGGCGGCAGCACAGTCCGGTCTCGCTGACAAGACCATGCGTCTGGGACCGCTGCTGGCCGAGATCAACGGGACTGGCGGCGAGCCGTCGCCTGAACAGCAGGTGCAGCTCATGACGGCTGCGGCCGGTGAAGCCCGGATGCGGGGACTTGTCGTACCAATCATGGCCATCGCAGGCAGCGGCAACCATGGCATTACCAATTTCCTCGGCGTGCTCGCCCTGGCAGAAAGCCTTGAGGCCGATCCGCTGCAAACCGCCCGCGCTCTGGCCATCAGTTCGGCCATCACCATCTACAGCAAAGCCTACATCAAACGAATGACGGCCTTCTGCGGCTGCTCTGTGGCTGCGGCAACCGGCGTGGCCGCAGCGGCTGTATGGCTCATGGGCGGCAACTACCCGCAGGCTGAACTGGCCATGCACTCCGTCATCGGCACTCTGGGCGGCCTGTTCTGCGACGGAGCCAAAGAATCCTGCGCCTACAAGCTGAGCACCGCCGCCACCATGGCGGTCCAGTTTGCCCGCCTGGCGCTCAAGGGGTGCGGCATTCCGGTTTCTACCGGGATCATCGGCCGCAACATCGAAGAAACCTTCTATAATCTTGGCCAGCTCAACAACCCCGGGATGGTGGCTGCAGACAAACTGATTGTCGACATCATTGACCAGAGAAGAAGCAGACAGAACGCCTGAGCAGCTCCCTGTCAGCCGGCTGTATGTTTCTGAACAGCCTCCCTGGTCTGCACACACAGGAAGCGGCCCGCGCCTCCCCTGAGTGCTCCAGCCCCCAGGCCGGCAGCCGCCTACAGCTCAGGAATGAAAAGACAAGCGTCACTCTGCCCTGCTGGCAGAGATGGAACAATCATACGGGAACGGCAGCCATCCTGGAGGAAAACCGGCTGCCGGTTCAGACCGGCAACAGGCACGCGCAGCCAATGCCCGTACAGGCAGCGGCCTCTGAAGCGACACAAGCCTTGCGCCTGTGTGCGCCGTTCCGGCCCGGCGCCCCATGTCGTCCAGGGTATTGGCATTGAAGAGGGCAACGGCCCGTGCGGCAGAGCACGGCCGATCGGCACGACAGGACAACACAAAGCCAGACATACCAACAGCGCCGCAGCCGAAAAAGACGGCTGCGGCGCTGCAAAAGGTCAGTCTCGTAACGCGGCTACCGCTTGCTGGCACTCCCCTGGGGAATGATGCCCCAGCGGGGGAAGGAGGCTTCACCCGCACCGGTCGGCACGAGCTTGGCATCACCGCCGTGGCGCGTGATCAGATAAATCTGCTTCTGTCCGCTGCGGTTGGACGTGAAGGCCAGGAAATAACTGTCAGGCGCAAAGGCCGGCTGTTCGTCGCTGCCCGGCCCGAACGTGACCTGCCGCTCAATATTGGTCACCAGATCCTGTACAAAAATCCGGTTCCCCTCACTGGTCAGCCGCGAAAAAGCCACCAGCGTGCCATCAGGACTGATGGAAGGCTCAGTGTTGTATCCCCCGTTGCGTGAAACGCGGGTTACTGCGCCGGTCTTCAGATCCTTGAGAAAAATCTGCGGACCGCCAAGGCGGTTGGAGCAGAACGCCATTTTGGTGCCCGTGGCGTCAAACGACGGTGACACGTTGATGGCCGGGCTTTCCTCAAGACCACGCTCCTTCTTGAACGAGCGGTTGAGCAGGAAAATGTCCGGATAGCGGCCTGTCGACAGGCTGACGGCAACACGGTTGTCGGGCATGAACACCGGACCGATGACAGTATTGCCGGGGAAACGCACGCGCTGTGTTCTGTTGGTCAGACGATCCCAGACACCAAGGGCGTGTGTGCGGTCATCCATATGCGAAAAGACCACAAAACGGCCGTCAGGCGACCAGGACGGCGACATGGAAATTCCGGGGATGGACGTGATCTGCCGCAGATCCCTGCCCGTCGGCTTGACCAGCCAGATGTTGCGCTGACGCGCCCCCTTGGCGTTTTTGGCAAAGGCAAGGGTCGACAGGAAAAAGTCCCCATGTCCGGTAAGCGCCTTCATCAAATCCGCACAGAAGCGGTCGGCCACTTCCTCAATGCCGGCTGCGCGCACACCCGAATAGGCGTTGCCAAAGACAAACTTGCCGGAATAGGTCTCGTACAGGCGCAGTTCAACGGTCGTGTTTTCCCCGTCGCCCTGGGGCCAGCCGGCCGTAATCACAAGGTCGGCGCCAGCCAGCTGAAACCGCTTGAAATCCACGTTGGGCGTCTGATAGCCGGCGAGCACCGTGCCCCCCAGCACGCCCTTGGGATCGGTCATTCGCATGAAGGGCAGAAAGCTCAGGTTGCGGTTGATGGCCTCATGCAGGCGCTTGCCGTTGGCCGTAGCCTGACGGTTGGGCCCGGTGAGCGGCGCCGCCATAGCCATGTTCACAATGTTCTGGCCCGGGCCGTAAATGTCGATCTGCATGGCGGCCCATGTCTGTCCGGCACCGGTCAGCAACAGCACGCAGACAGCCAGAAGACTCATCAATATCCGTTTCATGAAACGATTCCTCCAGGAAGCCCGGGGCTCAACGACCCATGAGCTCCAGTGAGTTGAAGGCAATAACGATTTCCTGCTGTTCCGGCGTAGGCGGCTTCGGCAGGTTTTGCGTTCTGCGCACGGCATTGACTGCCGAGGCGTCAAAGTCAGCCCTTCCTGAGCTGCGCTCAAGCGACGCGTCGAGCACCTGCCCTGACGGATCCAGTTTTACCCGGACGTACGCCACCAGGGGATCGCGCGAATAGGTCGGCATGCTCCAGTTGGGCCGCACAGCCATAACAACCATGCCCGCATAGACGTCATACAGGCCTCCGCCACCCGGGCCGTCGCCTTCGCCGCCGCCTCCGCCACCTGTACCTCTGGCTTCGCGCTGAGCCTTGGCCAGAGCACTGGCCACAGCGGAAGAGCCGGATGAGCCGCGTTTGCTCTTGGCCTCAGCACGCCGGGCATCAGCAAGCGCCGACTTAAGCACGTCTTCTGCCGAAGGTTTCTTAGCCTTCGCCTTGTCGTCTCCCTTCTTGTCCTGAGGGGGAGTCTCCTTCTTTTCGGCCTGTGGCTTGGCCTGCTTGTCGGCATCCTTGTCCGGCCGGGTCTCCGGCTTGGGTTTTTCAGGCTCCTTGTCCTTGCGGGGTTTCTGCTGGCTGTTGAGGGCCACAGCGTCCTTTTCGGGCGCTGGTTTCTTTTCGGGCTTGGCTGGCTGAGGCGCTTTGGCCGGAGCGGGCTTTTCCTGGATATTGCGTTCCGGATCGGCGATCGCTT
>CALUZP010000009.1 GCA_944325325.1 uncultured Desulfovibrionaceae bacterium | reverse complement strand
TGGGCGGGAAATCTTCGTGAACGGCAAGAGGTGGTTTACCAGTACCTCAGCCTTGGGACAGTCCGGCTGGGCGACAGGGCGATTGGTGTGCCGCACAGCCGGGAGTCTGTCATGCCCAGGACAGAACTGCGTCTGGTTGATGCCCTTGCGGCCTTTGAGCGGGACTATATCACCAGCGCACTCAGCCAGCATCAGTGGAAGCGGGCGCCTACTGCGGAAAGCCTGGGAATTGATCGCAGGACATTATTCCGTAAGATGAAAGAGTTACATATTAATGAACCTCACGATACCGGCGAAGGAAACGGCTTGCTTGGAGCATGACAAAAAGCGTCTGCCTGGCATGGGACCGGTATAGCTGGCGAGAGCGTTTTTCCGGCAGCTGTCTGATACCAGGCAGCTGCCGCAATTGACATGATCCGGTTTGTCCTGGCGGACACATTATAGGGTGTGGAGCAGGAAGCCACGGGGGAAAATAGGCTATGCAGATGTTTTTTATGGTGTTGTGTGGTGTTGTTGGGGGAGTGGGCTTTATCTGGCTGAAAATCCCTGGGGGAGCCATGGTAGGGGCCATGGCCGGCACAATCCTGTATCTGATTTTTTTAGGGCCAGGAGCACGCGTCCCTGAATTTCCCCCTCTGCTGCAACATGTCGTGTATATTGCCATGGGGATCCTTATTGGCAGCGTGTTCAGGCCGGAACTTTTTGAACTGTTTTGGTCCAAATGGCCGGTGATCGTTATCTCAACGCTGCTTCTGCTGACCGGGGGATTTATCGGGGCAATTCTGTTGTACAAGAGTGGACTGCTAAGCCCTACGGGCGCGTATTTGGCCTCATCGCCCGGAGGTCTCAATGCTGTGGCTGGCATTGCCAATCAAATGGGGAGTGAGGCGCCGCTGGTCGTGCTTTGCCAGACGGTCCGGCTGTACACTGTGCTCGTCTCTGCCCCCTTTATCGGCAAGTTGCTGCAGATTTTTCTCAAGTAAGTGGTGCCGGCAGAGTCGGCAGGCTGGATGGGCCTTCCTTGTCGCGCACGCAGGCCATATTCGGGAGAGAAACCCAAAGGACGGCTGTTTTTTGTCTTGCCGGAAGGCGTGCCATGGAGTCAGGAACAGCCTCTGCCCCGGGGAGTGCAAGGCAACAAGCATGTTAGGCTCAATACCCTGTACCCAAGAGAAGGATCTTGGACCTGAAGATATACAGGGTAACCTCCGTTACGTTGATACCTGATTCTGTGTCAGCCAAAGACAAGCAGATTACGTATGCTGTTTTAAATGGAATGATGGTAGAATGCAGTGGCAGTTTTTTTCATTGTAAGCCGGCTTTCAGAGCGTAACAGCAGCACCGGACTACTCCAGCAACGGCATGGTAGTCTGATGAGTAATCAAAGATGCTGTATAAAATGTGTAACATTTTAAAATAGCTTATAAAAGTAGATATAAAAACGGTTATTTCTCCATATGGAAAGCGCCTTGACAGCGTCCTTGTTCTTCCCTATGAAAAGAATGTTCCTTTTATAGGTTTGATATTGCTTGTTACCATTGAAAATATAAGAATTTTTCAAAGAAAGCGATTGCCATGGCCATGGATTGAGCTCTCTATCGGGAATGGTTCTGGCTTGCTTGCCCGGTTGCTATGGCCCCTTGCGAACCTCGGAGGCTGGCAACTTCCGAAGAGTTAGACTGTCGCAAGGCCGCTGGGCAGTGTCTGTATATATTTTTGCGCGTCATGTGCCTGGACTGGGCCTGAACCGCAGGCTTGAAGGCGTGCGGGCCGCCGCTCGGTGCCGATAAACGACTGCGTGTCGTCAGGGATAAACAGGAGGACGCAGTGTGAACCAGTATGGTTCGTTGTCCGCGGAGAATGATTTTCCAGAGACATCGGCAGGGGACACACGCTCGCACAGGTGGCGTTCGGCGCTTGAGACAATCGGCCGGGAAGACATGATCGGCATGTCCCCGGGCTCTGTTGCCAGTTGAATCATTTAACCACAGAGGCTGATCATGGATGCTCATAAGTTGCAGCGTCTCGAGGGCTTGAGCAAGGAAGCCCGCAGGCTGCTGGTCCAGATGCTTGGAACCCTTGGGGTCGGACATGTCGGAGGTTCCCTTTCCATCGTGGATATGCTTGTCTACCTGTACTATGAAGAACTGCGCATACGCCCCGAGGAACCCCGCTGGAGTGATCGTGACCGCTTTGTTCTTTCCAAGGGGCATGCCGGCCCAGCCCTGTATACCCTGTTGGCCATGAAAGGGTATTTTGACAAGGCCGAGCTGGCCACGCTGAATCAGCCCGGCACGCATCTGCCAAGCCACTGTGACATGAAACTGACCCCAGGGGTCGATATGACTGCCGGCTCTCTGGGACAGGGCATTTCAGCCGCAGTGGGCATGGCGCTGGCCGGTCGTCTTGACCGCAAGGACTATCGAGTATTCTGCCTTGTCGGAGATGGCGAAATGCAGGAAGGACAAGTCTGGGAGGCGGCAATGTATGCCGGCAACCAGCACCTTGATAATTTCGTTCTTATTGTGGACGACAACGGGATGCAGATCGACAACTATACCGATGAGATCAATGCGGTTCGTCCGATTGACAAACGCCTGGAGGCGTTTGGCTTTGCGCCCATCTGCATCAATGGCCACGATTTTCATGAAATTGAAGCTGCCTTCCAGTTGATGCATACCATCAAACGGCGTCCTGCGGCGATCATCATGTCGACGGTCAAAGGCAAGGGTTGCTCGTTCTGTGAAGGCAAACTGAGCTGCCATAGTATGCCCGTGACTGCGGCGGACGTGGCATCCGCCATGAGCGAACTCCAATAAGGGAAGACCGTCATGCTCGAATCAAAAGAAATGCGTAAGGTTTATTGCGAGACCATGATGGAGCTCGCTGCAAAGGATCCGCGTATCGTGGAACTTGAAGCCGATCTGTCTGGCGCGCACGGAATGAAGCCGTTTCAGCAGGCTTTCCCGGACAGAACGTTCAACGTGGGCATTGCTGAAGCCAACATGGTGGGTGTGGCCGCAGGCCTGGCTTCCTGCGGGAAGATTCCCTTCGTACATTCGTTTGGCACGTTTGCCACGCGTCGCTGTTTTGATCAGATCACCATCTCAGTGTGTTATGCCGGGCTGAATATCAAAATTGTAGGTTCCGACCCCGGAGTGATGGCCGAACTCAATGGCGGCACGCATATGCCGCTTGAAGATGCCGGCATCATGCGCACGCTGCCGGGGATGACCATTTTTGAACCTGCTGATTCAGTGCAACTGCGTCAGGCTCTTCCTGCCATCGTGGAGCATCCTGGCACTGTGTACCTCCGCATGCCTCGCCGCTGCACTCAGAGCGTCTTTGATGCGGACAGTTATACTTTCCATTGGGGCAAGGCAGATACGCTGCGTGAGGGAAGTGACGTAACCCTCATTGCTTCGGGTGTGTGCGTAGCTAATGCGCTGGAAGCGGCAAAGCTGCTTGCTGAAAAAGGTGTTCAGGCGCGTGTTCTCAATATGCATACCATCAAGCCTCTTGATGAGGAAGCCGTCGTCAGGGCTGCAAAGGAGACGGGCGCCATTGTCACAGCAGAAAATCATAATATTATCGGGGCGCTTGGCAGCGCTGTGGCCGAAGTGCTTTGCGAGCAATGTCCTACTCCCCTTGAGCGCGTAGGAATTCGTGATCATTTTGGACAGGTTGGTAAGGCTCCCTATCTCATGAAGGTATTTGGTATTACAGCTGAAGACATCGCTGCGGCTGCACTTAAGGCTGTAGCCCGCAAGGCTTAAGGATTTCGTCCGGCGCCGTATGATGCCTTTCCCAGAAGGCGTTCTGGTCGGCGTGGAAGGCCTGTCATCCGTTTAGAGCTCAAATTCTACGCACCGGCTTAGTCGCTGAACATGTGATGCGCGCGGGAAAAACGGGACAGGAAATTGCCAGTCTTCTGTACTGTCAGGATAGGGCACTCAACAAACAGAATTGATAACGGACCCAAGATGCCGGGCTATTTGCCCGGCATCTTTTGTTTTGGAATATCCCGTCTCCCTGAGCAGGACTTTTCTCCGGCTGTTTGAATCACGACAGTCTGTGGTATGTGGGGCATAACAACGTGCTGAGCTGGCTGGTTAGCACGTAGGTTGCCATCATGGCAGAGGCAGTAAGACGGTATCGAGTACAAATTTTGATTAGATAAAATAAAAACAAGTTATTATAATAAAACGTGGTCGGGATGCGTGTTGTGCAGCATCAGGAAGCCATCAAAGGTATCCAAAGCAGACAGATGGGGCTGACATCATGCCGGGTGGCATTTTCAACAGTGTCCGGGGCTTGGCCATGGTGCTTTGCCTCTTGTGTCTGGCGTGCGGATCGCATATCTTTTACAAGATATTCTGATTGGGAAGGCAGGTATTGCTATGTTGCGCAGCATGACAGGCTTTGGAAGAAGCGTCAGGGAAGATGCCGATTGGACGCAGACGTGGGAGATCCGGAGCGTTAACAGTCGGTTTTTAGATCCAAAATGGCGGATTCCCGCATCTGTCCGTGGCCTTGAGACAAGGTTCGAGCGGGTAGTCCGCCGGTATGCCACCCGGGGGAGGGTTGAGGTCAGCTTGATCCTGCAACAGCGGCATCCCTCGGCATCCATTGAACTGGATGAAGAGCGGGCAGGGGCCATGCTGGATGCGTTGGAGCGGCTGGCAACCCAGCGTGGGGATGTCTACGAGCCAGACTACAGTGCGTTTTTGGGCATGTCCGATCTTTGGGAACGGATGGATAATGATGATGCCGAGTCATTGGAGGAGCAGCTTGTGGCCGGGCTTGTCGTTGCCCTGGAGGACTGGAATGAGTCCCGGGCAACGGAGGGCCAGGCGTTGGAGCGGGACATGTCGGCACGGATTGGCCAGCTTGAGGTATGGGTAGAACAAATCCTTGAACGTGCACCCGAGATCAAAGAAGAGCGGATCAGTCAGCTGCGGGAAAGACTCAATCAGGCATTACAGGATGTGTCGCAGGGGCTGAGCGTGGAAATTGAGGAAGGGCGCTTTCTGCAGGAAGTCGTGATCCTGGCAGACAGACTGGATGTCAGCGAAGAGTTGACGCGCCTCAAAGCTCACCTGGACAGGATGCGCGAACTGCTGGCCACGGGCACCGATGCCGGGCGCAGGCTTGATTTTACCCTTCAGGAATGCTTTCGAGAAATCAATACCTGCGGCAATAAGATTCAGGACTCCTGTATTTCACGGTTGGTAGTCGACTTTAAGAACGAGCTCGAAAAATGCCGTGAACAGGTACAGAATCTTGAATAGCCATGGAGCGGGCATGCAGCGTGAACGTCTGATCAACCTGGGGTTTGGCAATTTTGTTCTGGCCTCACGTGTGGTGGCCGTTGTGAATCCTGCATCGTCACCCATGCGCCGACTCCGTGAGGACGCCAAGAGCGAGGGGCGGCTTGTGGACGCCACGCAGGGGAGGAAGACGCGTTCCATTCTTATTACCGATTCCAATCATGTCATCCTTTCTGCCGTGTTGCCTGATACGCTTGGGCAGCGGATCCTGCTTTCAGCAGAACAGGGTGAGGAGGCAGCATATCATGTTGACTGAACCGTCAGGTACTGCAGCGCCAGAATCAGAAGGGCGGCAGGGGAGAGCCGGTGCCCTGCTGATCGTCTGCGCGCCTTCAGGTGCAGGAAAAAGCACATTGATTGAAAGACTTTGTGCGGAGTTTCCAAGGATTGGCTTTTCTGTCTCTTGCACCACAAGGCCGCGCAGACCCCATGAAGTGCATGGCAGAGACTATGTATTTCTGGATGAGGAAACATTTTTATGCCGTCGCCGGGAAGGTTTTTTCGCTGAGACGGCCCGCGTTCATGGCAACTGGTATGGGACACCCCTTGGAGCGTTGAAGGATATGCTGGCTGTTGGCCGCGACGTTCTGTTTGACATCGACGTTCAGGGAGCTGCCCAGCTCAGGCTGTCCATACCTGGTGGAACGTATGTATTCATTCTGCCTCCATCGATGGCAGAGCTTGAGCGCCGGCTGCGTGGGCGAGGAACTGATGCTGAGGAAGCCATTGTCAGACGCCTGGCCAATGCACGCCGGGAAATCCGTGAAGCCAACTGGTTTGATGCCTGGATTGTGAATGATGATCTTGATGCGGCATACGACAAGCTGCGGTCAGTTTATGTGCAGGCAACACTCAAGCCCGCGCTGCAGCCTCATTTTGCGTTGTCGTTACTCGAAGAGGAGGAGGCGTAGTGTGGCCAATCTCGTTGTAGCGCTGGACTATCCCGATGCGTCTGCGGCAGTGCAGATGGCCCGTGCCCTGCAAGGTACGGGGGCCTGGGTCAAGGTCGGGCTGGAGCTGTTCACTAAGGAGGGGCCTGCTGTCGTGTGCGCCATGCGTGAGCTGGGGCTGCCTGTTATGCTCGACTTGAAGTTTTATGACATCCCTAACACAGTCCATGGGTGTGTCCGTTCAGCCTGTTCGCTGGGGGTAAACCTCCTTACGCTGCATATTCAGGGGGGCGAACGGATGATCCGCGCAGCTGTGGCTGGTGCAGATGAGGCAGTTGCTGCGGGCTGCTGCCGTCCACTGCTGTTCGGCGTCACTGTGCTGACCAGCATGGGGCCTGGCGAACAGCCAGGAATCGAGGAGGATCTGTCGGTTTTTGCTGCTCAGCTGGCGGGCAAGGGAGCGGCTTGGGGCCTGGACGGCGTTGTCTGTTCTGGCCATGAAGTCCAGGCCATCAAGCGGGTCTGTCCTCAATTGCGTTGCCTGACTCCAGGCATTCGTCCTGCGGAAGGCAAGCAGACCGATGATCAGCGCCGCACCATGACGCCGGAACAGGCCGTGGCCGCAGGAAGCGATTTTCTGGTCGTGGGCCGTCCAATCACCAAGGCAGTCAATCCCGCTGAGGCAGCCAGGAGCATTTTACACGCCATGGATACGGCGTTGGTCGAGGGTGCGGTATGAAACGCTGGATTCTGCGGGGAATGCCGCCTGGCGACCCGGAGGAATCCGTCAGCTTTCCACGGTTGGGGATGAGTACGGAGCGGCAGGCACGGCTTGCTGAACGCCTTGGAGTGCCTGCAGCGGTTGTGGAGCTGCTCGAGCGGCGCGGGGTGTCCACGCCGGACGACATGAACGTTTTTCTTTCGCCGCTGCTGCGCCAGCTGGCCCCGCCAGAACACTGGCCTGGCCTTCTAGAGGCCGTGGATGTGTTAGCGAAAGCTATCCTGCAAGGCCGTGAAGTGCTTGTCTGGGGAGATTATGACGTTGATGGCGTGACGGGATCGACCTTGTGCATGGAAGTGCTCCGGCATCATGGCGTTGCGGCACAGGTTCATCTACCTGACAGGCAGACAGAGGGATATGGCCTCAATACCGAGACTCTGGAACGCCTGCATGCGGCATGCACGAACAAGGTCGGACAGGTTCTGCTTACTGTGGATTGCGGCATCAGCGATGTGGAACCTGTGGCCAGGGCAAGGGCGCTGGGATATGTGGTCGTCGTATCCGATCACCATCTCCCGCCGGAAATTTTGCCGGATGCGCATGCTATCTGTAATCCGCGGCTGCATGAGAACAGCCCCTGTCCGTATCTGGCAGGAGTAGGTGTAGCCTTTTTTGTCATGGCCGCGCTTAACAGACGTCTGGCTGAAGCCTGGGGTACAGCCCCCCTTGACATGCGCCGGGTGTTGGATTTGGTGGCGCTCGGCACTTTGGCTGATATGGTCAGTTTGACGGGACAAAACCGGATTCTGGCTAAAAATGGACTGCTGTGCCTTTCGGAAGCTGTTCGTCCTGGCCTCGCAGAATTGAAGAATGTGAGTGGATACAGCAGAATGGCCGCCCTTGGTGCAGGCCAGGTCGTGTTCAGCCTTGCGCCGCGTATTAACGCGGCAGGCCGTGTCGGATCTGCCATGGACGCATTTCGGCTTCTGTCGGGTCAGGCCGGGGATGTATGCGCCAGCCTGGCCCAGCGGCTTGACAAACTCAATGCTGAGCGCCGCGCTGAAGAAGAGCAGATCGTAACAGAAGCCAAAGCCCAGGCTGATGAGCTCCTGGAGCGGCGTCCTGATCTGACTGCGTTGGTTTTATATCGGCCAGACTGGCATCCAGGCATTATCGGTATTGTAGCTTCGCGCCTCGTGGAGGCTTTCTATCGGCCTGTGCTGGTGCTCTGCCGGATTGGCACTGATGAGCAGGGTGTAGACATTCTTAAAGGTTCTGGACGTTCGATCCAGGAATTTGATCTACATGCCGGGCTTTCAGCCTGTTCAGAACTGTTTTTGGGATTTGGGGGGCATCGTCAGGCGGCCGGGCTAAGCATGAAGGGGGACAGACTTGAGGCGCTACGGCAGCGTTTTCATGAGGTCGTGTGCGCTACAGTCGGTGCTGAGCCAGTGCGCCCGTCACTTGTAGTTGACGGCGAACTGCCCTTTGCTCTGGCGGCAGACTTTTCGTTCCTCAAGGCGGTTGAACTGCTGCAGCCGTTTGGGGTGGGCAATCCGGAACCAGTGTTTGTCTCTACGCCTCTGATTGTACGCAGCATCCGCTCTTTCGGGCCCAAAAGAGAGCATCTGACCCTGCGTGTTGAGGAGGCAGAATCAGGAATCAGCCTGCAGGCCAAACTCTGGCGTAAGGCAGCCTCCTTCCCAGACATGCACACGGGTCAACAGGTACGACTGGCTTTTTCGCCATGTATTAATACCTACAACGGCGTGGCTTCAGTAGAGCTTACAGTACGGGACTGGTCGCTGCTGTAACGAGTTAACGTACAAACATGTCATAAACGTTGTCTTGTGCCCTCTGGAGGGCTGGCAAGCATAGTGGCTGCCAGTTTCTCTGGAGGGTTTCGAATTCCCCGAAGCCTTATTGCAGGGAGGGAGAGTCGGTATAAGTCCAATTGTCAGCTTCTGGATATAATAATGGCAAGGGGCCTCGTTATCGCTTCATATGAGCGGATTGCGCGTTTGGTAGCGGCAACGGGAGCGATTATATACTGAAACACGTTCTGACACACGCACCTCTGTGTCTGGAACGGAAGGGAAGGATGAAAAGTATGAAAGCTGGTTTCATGGCGCTGGTAATGGTGCTGGCGCTCAGTGTGGCTGCTGCGGCAGCCGACCTGCCTAAGGTCAAGGTTGAAACGACAGCCGGCAACTTTGTGATCGAGCTTGATTCCCGAAAGGCACCAAAAACAGTCCGAAATTTTGTTGTATATGTTAAATCCGGCTTTTATGACGGTACGATTTTTCACCGCGTTATTCCTGGCTTTGTCATCCAGGGAGGCGGATTCGATGCCAGCATGAAGCAGAAATCTACGCGTGATCCTATCCAGAATGAAGCTGCCAATGGCTTGAAAAACAAGCGGTACACCCTTTCGATGGCCCGTACGTCCGATCCTCATTCGGCAACCAGTCAGTTTTTCATCAATCTTGTGGACAATCCGGATCTTGATTATCGGTCATCCACACCTTCCGGATATGGCTATGCGGTATTTGGCAGGGTCGTTGAGGGGACAGATGTTATTGATCGCATTGCTGGCGTGCCAACAGGCCAGCAGGGTATGCACAGTGATGTCCCTCTGACGCCTGTGATAATCAAAAAAATTATTCCGATAAATTAGGTTGTTGAAGGAAAAATAAAAGCTATTGCGCCATGGATGAAAATTTTTTTTGAAAAACGCAAAAAAAAGCTTGCCAAGAGCCGAGAGTTAGCATAGGTTCTCTTTTGTCGCCGGGGTAGCTCAGTTGGTAGAGCAGGGGACTGAAAATCCCCGTGTGGGCAGTTCAATTCTGTCCCCCGGCACCACTGAAAAAACAAGGACTTGTGTCATATAGACACGAGTCCTTTTTCTGTTTTTATCCTCTTCTGGCCCCTTCCCTGTCCCTTAATCTGTCCCGTGCCTGGACAGATGTCCCTACCTGTTCTTTCCTGTACCGTGCGAGCCACAAAGCGGGTGTATGGCCTTTGAGCATACACGGTGCCTGCCGTGCGGTTGCCCATGCCCAAATTGATGTTTCCGCCCTGGCGACGCTGGAAGGGCATTTCCTTCTGAGTCTGCAATGTGTTGTGGGCAGAAGCGCCCTCCGTTCTCCATTCCTCTTTCCTCCAAGAAAAGCAGTGCAAAATATCCTACCCACGAGGGGTGTGCAGTGTGCCCTGTCCGGGTCCTTCCAAGGGGCCGGTCGAGGGGCAGGAATGCTGCCCGAGGTGTCTGGGAATTTTTGGTATTTGCCCGACGGGAATTTGGGAACGAACCCCGTTGAAAGGGAAACTGCAACGTGGGGCGGTTGGCGCTCCGGAGGATTTTCGGCATGACATATGATGACATGGATGATTCCAGGTTGAACGCCATGGCGGCTCGTGTAGCTGCGGTGGTGACTGAAGAAGAGGCTGCCAGAGACGACAAAACAGCCGCTGACGCAATCACGCCAGACTTTGTGGCCAAATGCGCCGGGTTTGCCGAAAAGGGGGACGGTATCCTGCATTCAGCCTTATTCAGAGGACAGTTTGTCTATGTGCCTGAAACGAAGACCTGGTTCCAGTGGGCCGGTCATTTCTGGGAGCCGACGCACGTCCACCGCATTGAGGCTTCGGTGGAAGAGGTCGGGGTGAAGTATAGGGAAGTTGCGGCTCACTATGAGAAACTCGCACGGGAAGCGGGTGATGCGGGTGACAAGGAACAGGCTACGCGTCTCAGCTCTTCTGCCGAGCGTCTTCGGAAGCGGGCCGGCTATCTGAATACCGCCCGCGGCGTAAACGCCTGCATCAAGTTTACCCTGGCCAATGCGGATCCTTTGATCACCAGGCCGGATGTCTGGGATGTTGACCCCTGGCTGCTGGGTGTAGCCAACGGTGTGGTTGATTTGAAAACAGGTGAACACCGGCCTGGCCGTCCCTCGGACTTCATTCGGAGAGCCTGCCCCATAGAGTGGAAAGGGCTGGATGAACCAGCTCCTGTCTGGGAACGCAGCCTTTCAGAAATTCTTGGTGCCTATGAAGGTGTTGAAGACTATCTGCACAAGGTGCTGGGTTATGCCATCACGGGTCTGTCGTCCGAACCGCTTTTTCTCATGCTGTACGGAGACCGGGGGCGTAACGGCAAGACGGTCATCATGGAGACGCTGAAAAAAGCGCTTGGGCCCTACATGGGGCCGGTGCCTGCCGAGATGCTGCTGGATCGAAATGTGCCCAAAGACCCCGACAGCGCATCGCCCACCATCATGAACCTGAAGGGGTTGAGGATAGTCTGGGCTTCTGAAACCAATGAAAACAGGCGGTTCAGCACTTCACAGGTCAAGCTGCTTTCCGGTTCGGATTCCCTGACAGGCCGCTACCTCTGGGATAAGGAAAATACGGAATTTCGCCCGACCCATACCCTGTTTCTGCTGACGAACTTTTTGCCCCGCGCTCCAGCGCACGACACAGCGTTCTGGGAACGCTTGAAGCTGTTCACCTTTCCGTATCGGTTTGTTGATGAGCCCAAAGGAGAATTTGACAGGCCCAGGAACCCCAAACTGGAGAAAGAGCTGGAAGGGGAATTGTCCGGCATTCTTGCCTGGCTGGTTCGGGGGTGCCTCAAATATCAGGCGGAAGGGTTGCAGCCGCCAGCCTGTATCACACACAGGCAACAGGTCAATATCGCGTGGAAGAAGATACGATGCAGCTTTTTATTGAGCAGTGCCTGGAAGAGGCCCCCGGCCCGGAGGACCGGATCAACGCAACAGAACTGTATGAAGTGTATCAAGGGTGGTATCGCAAGTATGTTTCTCCCAAGTCCATTCCATCCATGCATCTGTTTGGGCGGCAGCTTTCCAGCAAGATTGAGCGGCGCAAGGTCGGTGGACATACATACTACTATGGCGTGCAGCTGTCTGATGAAGGGGATCGGTTCAGACCTCTGGGCAAGAATGCCTGACGACAGGCCCTTATGCCCTTGCCAGGACAATCAGAAAGGCAAAGAGCCTGCTAAAATTGTCTTGAATTTTCGATGGATAGTTGCGCCATGACAAAAGGACAACCCTACAGAGGGGCCAACGCGTTAAATCATAATGCGGTTTGCGTATATGCCCGCGTGTATTTGTCCTATGGTCATATTTATTATTTTATTAAATAAATTTAAATAGATATAAACAGGATAATAGGTAGGACATTGTAAGACGTTTAAGGAGAAACGCATGCCTGCAAATCTTGTTGATCTGTTTTCCGAGTATGGTTTTTCTCCGAAGCAAAAAACGGCTTCCGAATGGGCAAGCCCATGCCCCTTTTGCGGGGGAAAGGATCGCTGTCAGATTTGGCCAGATGAGAGTGAAGGCCGTGGTTACTACTGGTGCCGGCAATGTGATGCCAAGGGCGACGGGATTCAGTTTCTGCGGGACTTCGCCGACATGACGTATGCCGAAGCGTGCAAGCGTGTCGGTGTGGCTCCTGTGGCGCATTTGCGCGCGCCGGCCTTGGCAAAGAGGAAGGTTGCGGATCGGTTTGAAGCAAGCTGCTCAGGAGAAGTGGCCTCGCCAGGGGTTGACATGGCCCTGTGGCATACCCGTGCCAGAACGTTTGTTGGCTGGGCGGCAGAGCAGTTGCAAAAGGCTCCTGAACAACTGGCATGGCTGGCTGCCAGAGGCATTGATGCCTCCAGCGCACGAAAGTACCAGCTTGGTTTTAATCCTGGAGAAGGTGGACGAAATGGCATCATTCGCCCGCGCTCTGTTTGGGGATTGCCTCCGATGAAGGGCAGGGACGGCAAAGAAAAGCGGTTCTGGCTGCCTCGCGGCATTGTAGTCCCGCAGATTGTTGATGGAGAAGTCCGCCGGGTGCGTATCCGCAGGCTTGATTCCGATCGGGCGGAATTTCGACCCGAACACAAGTACCACGTTGTCGAGGGCAGCAGCATGGACGTGTTATGGCTGCCATGCACGGCGCCGCGGCCAGGGCAGGACGTTGCCGTTGTGGTCGAATCAGAACTGGACGCCATTCTGTTGCATATCCTTGCCGGGGACAGGCTGCATTGCATGGCCAGCATGACAAGCAATATCCGCCGGCTTCCGGCAGGCGTGTATGAGCAGTTGCAGTCTTGCCTCTGCATTCTTGTGGCGCTTGACAGCGATGCGGCCGGAGCTGGCGGTTGGCCGCGTTGGCATGAAACGTTTCCTCGTGCCAGACGCTGGCCAGTGCCTGCCAATGCAGGCAAAGACCCGGGAGAAGCGTTTTCACGCGGTGAGGACCTGCTTTTGTGGCTTCAGGCGGGTATTCCTGCGGGGCTTCGGCAAACCATGCGGACAGGACAGCGGCCTGAAATGACCTCGCAGGAAGCAGGGCGGGACGAAAAGGCGGTGTCCATCTACCCCGGCCTTCCGCAAAACGGGGAAGGGCAACCCGTTCCTCCGCCGGAAATTCTGCAGTTTTATGCAATGTGGCAGAAGATGCCAGTTGTATATACGCGCTTCACGGATGCAGAAGGAAACTGCATCGGTTTTGACTGGGCTTGCGATAACGACTGGTCTGCGCGTCATCCCGGGGCTTTTTATGAATTTTTGCAGTTCCGTGATGCGCACGATGTCATCTGGGACTGGTTGGCCATGAATCCTGAAAACAGGATTACGGCAAAAAATTTTCTCAAGGTAGTGAGGTAAGAGCATGAAAGAGCAGCGAGTGTATCTGGCATCGCCTTACAGCAATCCAGGACAGTCAGTTCAAGACTGTCGGCACCGGCGTGCCCTGCAGCTTACTGCCGCGCAGCTGAAAGCTGGCCGGGGCGTGTTCCGCCCGATTGTCAACGGTATGGCGTTGACTGAAGGCGGCTGCCGTCTGTGGAAAGCACGGGCAGGCGTGCGGCCTCAGCTTTTTGCATGGGGCAACAGCACAGGCCACACGGCTTGGCCTGCCTGTCAGCGGAATGGAGGTGCCTGATGAAAGACTTGCACATTGAAGCCTGGCCAGTGGAGCGGTTGCGTCCCTATGACCGGAATTTGAAAAACGCGGACAAAGCTCTGCCTCAGATGGTGGATGCGCTTCGCCAATGGGGATTCAGGATTCCCCTGCTGGTAACGGGGGATGGGGAAATCATCGATGGTAAAATGCGGTATCAGGCTGCGCTTGCCCTGCAGATGGAGACGGTGCCTGTTATCATTGCCGACGATCTGACCCCTACACAGGTGAGGACGTTCCGGCTGCTGGTCAATCGCAGTGCAACCTGGGCGGAGTGGGATGACGAAGCCCTGCGGACAGAAATGGCCGAACTGAGGTTGGAGCTGGATGACCTGCGCCTGACCGGTTTTACTGACAAAGAGCTGGATGCGTTTTTGCAGGGGGCTGTGGCCGGTGGGGAAAAGGATCCGGATGATGCCCCGCCGGTTCCGGAAACCCCCACATGCAAACCAGGGGATATCTGGCAGCTCGGTATCCATCGCCTCATGTGTGGTGATTCGACAAAAGCCGCGGACGTTGTTGCGCTCATGGCCGGAGAACAGGCGGATATGGTCTGGACCGATCCCCCGTATAACGTCGATTACAGCAGCAAGGCAGGAAAAATCAAAAACGACAAGATGTCGCCGGAGCAGTTCGATGGCTTTTTGCGCCGGCTGCTGACTTCTGCTGCAGACGTGCTGATTGACGGTGGAGCCATTTACGTTGCCCACAGTGAGGCCGGCGATGGCATGGCCTTCCGTGCTGCCTTTCGGGCCGTCGGGTTCAAGCTGTCCTGCTGTTTGATCTGGCGCAAGAATCAGCTCGTCATGGGCCGCGGCGATTATCACTGGCAGCATGAGCCAATTCTCTATGGCTGGAAGCCGACGGGCAGGCATCATTGGTACGGTAACCGCAAGCAGACATCACTGTTTGAACACTACGCGGGAGCCGTGGTGCAGCGCGTATCTGATAACGTCTGGCAGGTGGCCAGTGGCGACAGCATCCTGCGCATCAGCGGCACCGATGTCGTAGTGGAAGATTTGGCCAGCAGCATTCTTGCCGTACCAAAACCGCAAAAGTCGGAGTTGCATCCAACCATGAAGCCGGTGGCGCTGGTGGAGCGCATGATTGCCAATTCCAGCCCCCGGGGCGGGCTGGTGGTCGACCTGTGCGGAGGTTCGGGCACAACACTGATTGCGTCAGACAGGCTGGCCCGGCGCTGTAACCTCATGGAGTATGATCCCAGATACGCTGATGTCATCATCCTGCGCTGGCAGGACATGACAGGTGGAACCGCTATTCATGCCGTAACCGGGGAACCTTTCAGCCCTGTCACGATGGAGGCCAACCATGACTGACGGACTTGACCTGTTGGAATTGGCGAAAAAGAGCGCCGCCAATGATCTTGCCTTCCTGATCCGCGCCAAGGAAGAAAGCAAGCGCCGGATGAAGGAGAACCCTACACCGGATACCATTTCGGCATTTAATCGAGCCAAAGCCGCAGTGGAAGACGAAACACGACGGCTGCAGGGAGGCAGCACAGCCATGCGAACATTCAAGACACAGCTTGATGCTGCCGACTTCCTGCGGGACAGCGGCTTCAAGATCAGCAAAAGCCAGTTTAACAGGGATGTTGCGGCACGCAAGGTATCCAGAACCGCCGCCGGTTTTGAAGAGGGGGCCCTGCTGGCGTATGCTGCGGCAAACCTTACGCCGCTGGCGCAGTATGAAAATAAGGCCCTGTCCAGCGCAACGGTCGATCGTATCTCGGCGGACACCGAGCTGAAACGGTACACTGCCGAGCGCACGCGCCTGAAGCTGGAAAAGGAAATGGGCATGCTCATGCCCAGGACCGAACACGAGGAGGCGCTGTCAGCCCGGGCGCTTTTTTTCAAGAGTGAAATAGAAAGTTTTGGATACCGCAAGGCCGGAGAAATCATCGCGCTTGTCAATGGTGACGAAAACAAGCTGGAAGCGTTTCTTGCGTGGTGGGATCGGGAAACTGCGGATTGGATGGACGCGTGGGATACGGATCGCGAATTTTCCTACGGTGACGATCTCCCTGAAAGCACGCTGCCTGCAGAACCGGGCGGGGATGCGTGATGCCGTCGCTGCGCTTTACCCCCGGCGAGCGGCATGTTTTCCGCCGCCGGGCGCATATTCCCCTGTCTGTCTGGGCATCCAGAAACCTGATTGTCAAGGATGGGCCGTATGCCGGTGGACGCTACAGGCGGGACGTCAACCCGTATCTTGCCGGGATTATGGATACCTGGAGCCTGCCCGGTGTGAAAGAGGTGGTCGTCTGTGGCAGCGCTCAGACAGGGAAGACCCTGATTATGCATGCGGCTCTGGCGTATTGCATCGACATGCGTCCCGGGCCGCGCATGCTGGCCATGCAGGATGACGACGCCTTGGGAAAGGTGGTGGCCAACAAGCTGGTGCCCATGTTCCGGGCTTCGCCGCCTGTACGCGCTCAGCTCGGCAAGGTCCGCAATTCGCGGATTAGTTTTCGTGACGGCACCAGCCTGTTCATGGCCAGCGCCCAGTCGCAGGGGCAGCGCGCCTCCATTTCCGTTCAGGATTTGTTCCTGGATGAAGAGGCGCTGTACAAGCAGATTGCCGGGCAGGGCGTACCCGTGGAGGAATTCAGGGAACGTACGCGCAGTTATGAGCACAAGCGCAAGATCCTTCGGGTCAGCAAGCCCATTGGCGGGGACGAGTGCAGCATTGTGCAGGCGCTGGAAGAGTGTGACGAGGTGCGTCATTACGCTGTGCGCTGTCCGGCCTGCGGTGAATACCAGACCATGACGGAAGACGGGTTGACCGTACTGGAAAGGCACGTCACGCCACAGGAGGTGGAACGGCGCAAGCTGGGGCGCTATAGATGCTCGCGGTGTAAGTTCCTGTGGTCCGATCACCTGCGTGACCAGGCGGTAGCCCGCGGGCGCTGGGAGGCGGAAAACCCGGTGCCCTCACCCCGGCGTATCGGGTTCCACCTGCCGGCCATTTTGTCCAAGGCGGTATCGCTGTCTGAAATTGCCGCTGCCAAAATGCGTGCGGAAACTTCCGATTCGCCGGTCATCAAGCAGCAATACGCCAACGGCATGTGGGCCATGCCGTTCAGGGCGGTGGAGCTGGAAACCAGCGAAGCCCGCATTCTGCAACGCCGCGATCCCGATCTGGAACCGCTGCGGGTGCCGGGTGACGCGGTTGCCCTGACTGCGGGTATTGACGTGCAGAAACGCGGTTTTTGGTATGTCGTCAAAGCCTGGCGGCCGGATCTGTCGTCTGCCGTGATCGATTACGGCCGTCTGACGGATTGGGATTCCGTCCATGCGCTGATGGAGACGCGGTACGAATACGAAGACAATTGCCCCAACACAGGCAAAAGCCTTGCCATCTGGCGTGCGGGCATTGACTCGGGCGGCACGCGCAGCGATGAAGACGTGGTCTCCCGCACGGAGGAAGTCTATACCTTTGTGCGGCGGCACGGGGCCGGCCGGCTGTTTGCCTGCAAGGGCGCGTCGCATGAGTCACATACGCCGGTGCGCGCCACCAGCATCGATCGCCTGCCCAGTTCCCGTGTCCGCATCCCCGGCAGCCTGTGGCTGTATCTGCTGGATACGCACTATTTCAAAAGCCTGCTCTTTGCGCGCCTGGAACCGGATGCACGGCAGCCCATGACGCTGCACCGCCAGGCCGACGAAGCGTTTGCCGCGCAACTGTCTGCGGAAACCCTCGTGCGCGACAGAAACGGAAAACAGGTCTGGGTGCGCAAGCGCCGGGCAAACCATTATCTGGACTGCTGCATGATGGCCGACGCCTGCGTGGACGGGAGCTGGCTGCCCAGTTTTCAGATGATCGTGGAACGTGACCGAGAGGCGGCGGCAGCCAAACGCCAGCAGCCAAGCCCTGAACAGCGGGTTCGGCCGGTACACGTCCCCCGCGTGCCGTTGCCTGACCGGCTGCCTCCCACAAGAGCCGTCCCGCCACGAAGGAACGAAGCCGGTTTTATGCGCCACCGCGGTGAGTATTAGCGGGACAGGGGAGCTGCTTCGGGTTGGATCAGGGCGAGGCTGACGGGCTGTTGGAAGAAGGTTTCTTCAGGAGGGTGTCGCAGTGCAGCCGTTCAAGCTGATAGAAAAACGGGGAGTTATTGAATCCTAGTCATGTGCAAGAAAATGATTTGCGTAACGATTATATATAACTATAAAATTTAATTTGAAAAAATCTATAAAATCTTCTTAACACCACCGATTGTGAGCTTGCACTCGCCCCCTTTTATCGCTAGAGTTGCCAAGGGCTAGCTTCCTGCAAAGGAGGTCAGCCTATGCAGTTTCTGCTCAACACCCTTGCAGGGATCCTCGCAACTGTTGTTGGGGGATGGATTTTATTCCAATTTCTTAACTAAGAACGATGGCCACTGAGAAACCGCTTATCTCTCAGTGGCCACAATAAAAGATTGAGAATGAATACCCGCAGGAACTAGCCCGGGGCAGTAGATGTTCGCGTCATCTACTGCCTTTTTTTTATGCTTAAAAATATACCTTGTCAAATTTTGTGTGATTAGGTCGACCTATACTCTTTTTTTGCTCTAATTATCAATATTTTTTTCAGGCATAATTTTAATTAGTTTTATTTTTCTCCAGATAAGCGTCAACGGTTTCCAAAATCGTTTTTGCTTTATATACTACTCCAATATCTATCATTTCCTTTTTGTCTTTTTCTATTTTAGCTATATCAACTTTTGCAACTTCTATAGGATTGTGCCAATATGCCTCTGCTAATATTCCAATCAAATACATCCTGTGACCAATACAAAGTGTTCCATTTTTATCATGATAGCTTCATGAATTTTTAATAAAAACAGGGCTGCCACTAGAGCCTCCGAATACTGATGCGTCTATAAGAAATTTAGGTTCACCTTCAAAGTCAACATTAATTAATGTTGCAAGTGTTCCCTTTCTCGCTATCGGTAAATGATTTTTTGTGTCCCAAAGAGCATTAGGGTAGCCGATAAAAACCACTTCCTCCAGTGCATCAATAGTATTAATATCTTCTTCTGATGGAATGATTGATTTATCTATATATGGTATAAAAAATTCGCATTTAAAGTTGCTTCTAACAAAGTGTAATATATGACCAATAGGTGCAATCGCAACATCAATATTATCACTAGGATGACCAAACCATAGTTGCTTCCATAGATTACCTTGAATAGGAAATTTTATACTATCTCCTAAAACAGGATTAGAGTTTTCACCTTTTATAAAATGAAGAAAACCATAATTAGTATTATTAATAACATGCTTATTCGTAACTATAAATGGTATTATATTGTTATCATCTATTTTATGAGCATAGTAAAATCCAGTTCCTATGGATGAATAGGTCGTATCTATATTATATGCTTCAATACGAACAGTTGAAAAAAACATCCGCTCAGCAGTGGATTTTACTTCCATACGCCACTCCTCTTCTCTTAAGATGGTTACTTCTTATCTCCTTCCTTGACACCTTACCCCGCATTTGGCAATCTTCTCCTTACGGAGCCTCGAAAACTCCTCAAACAGCGGTTCAGTCACTATCCCGAAAGCGTGGCTATTTTCGTGCCCTGCGCCTGAAAAGCAGCGGCATATCTATCGGCTATTTCAGGCCGGGAGTAGGCTAATACAAAACCCTTCGGGGGAATAGGCCTGGGCGTCTGTTTGCGTTTTCGAGCTCCCGGCCTTTTGTCATATCCGACAGAAGGCCCATCGAAAAACAAACAGAGGTATATCATGTCCAGACTGCTTGACCAGTTGCAGCCCATTGAAACGAAGGTCCGTCTTTCTGCCGAACTCATCGAGATAGCCAGCAGCGGCAAGGTAGCCAATGTGGATGGTGTAAGCCTTGTGCTGGCTGAAGCCGCCGACGCATTGACCGCGCTGGTTGACGGCCTCCGCGCGTTGGAGGAGGCCGCCCATGCCTAAGCGTCCCTCATTGCTTTTTCCTGTCTGGAACTATGCGCATTGCGCTGACCCGTATATGGAAGCCATCCGGCATATTCACCGGACCTGTGCAACGGATCCGGAGCGTGAAGCCGCGCTGATTGGCAGTGTGTTTGACCAGGCGCACAACGAGGCGCGCCGGGTTTGTGGGCAGAGCTGGCAGCGCGCCGCCCGGCAGGACGCGCCACGGGCCCCGGAGGCGTGCCGTGGATAACCGTGTCGGGCTTGATGGCCCGCTGGCCGGGGACGTGGTGTCCGAGCTGCTGACACCGTTCATGGTGTATGCCGATTTGCTGGCGGCGTCCGGCGCGCCGGCACAGAGCAAGCTGGTGTGGGCGCTGCTTGAACACCTGGACCACAAGCTCCTGGCTCTGTTTCTGGACATTCACCGGCAGGCACCGGAGGTCCGGTTGCGCTATCCGGAATAACAGTACACACGATACACAATTTTCTTGCTTGTATTGTGTATCGTGTGTAAAAGGAACCCATGAAGGCAAGCGAACTGATCCGAAAACTGAAAAAGGCGGGCTTTCGTTTGGTGAAGGGTAAGAAAAATGCAGGTCACGATCTGTATGTGCATCCGGACGGACGAATGACGTCGGTAACAAGAAGCACGAGTGACATCCCTTCAGGAACGCTGGCGGAAATCAGGAAACAGACAAACCTTGACCTGTAGTCCGTAAGGGGCGTGTGTCCCTGTCAGGAGGCAGCATCCATGAAATATCCCGCAGTCATTCACACGGATAACGGTGTGGATTATGGCGTGTTTTTGCCGGATATCCCCGGCGTTTTTTCCGGTGGGCACTCCATTGAGGAGTGTCTTGTCAACGTGCAGGAAGCTGTTGAGCTGGTGTGTGAAGCCCGCAAGATGACCGAATTGCCGGAGCCCAGTTCGCTTGCGGATGTCATGGCGTCCGAATCGGCCAAGGACGGCTGGGTCATGCTGGCGGACATTGATCCGTCGTTTCTGAATGCCAAAACCGTCCGTGTGAACCTGTCCATTCCGGAATACCTGCTGGCCCGCATTGACAAAAAGGCGCACGAGCAGGGAATGAGCCGTTCGGCCTATATGGTGCAGGCGGCACTTTCCTGATTCTGAAGGTTTTGCAGAGTGTTTGTGAGGGCTGACAGGCCCTCCGCCCTCCATTTCCCCGCAACCCCTGTCTGGCAAGGGTTGCGGGGTTTTTTGTTTTTGTGACCGGAGCGTATTTTTCAGAGAATATAGCAATTATCCTATTGAAATAACAGATAAAAATTTTTTTGCATACACACAGAAAGGCGTGCTGCTGATTTTGAATAATCCATTGAAATAAATAATAAAATTATTTTGTCTGGAAAGCCAGGCCTGTTTGACAGGGCGTGACAAATCAAATCAAGTGATATACAGGCTAATCAATAAGCTAAGTTTAAGCTTATTAAGCTAAAATTTAGCTCTCGGAGACCTGTATGGCTATTTTTACACGAGCAGAAAAAGCGCGGCAGCTTGCACTCTGGCAGGAAGCCTTGGAAAAGGTCAGCCGCGGCCAGGAATACACCATCGGGTCACGCCGGTTGCGGCGTGCGGACCTGCCGGAAATACGGGCAACGCTGGACTGGCTGAACGGACAGGCCACCGTGGAAGATGAAGCCGCCGGCCAGGGCTTGCCGCGCTTTCTGCAACTTTTGCCGGGCCGCGGCAGGCATGGGGGGTACTGATGGACGTGCGCCCGAATGTGCTTGACCGTCTGATTGCCTATGTCGCGCCGCTGGCTGGAGCCCGGCGTATGCACGCCCGCTGTTGCATGGCTGCGGCAGGCGGCCTTGTGACCGGTGTGCGGCGCATGGCCGGAGGACATGACGGCACGCTGGCCAACTGGAACCCCCGGCGCGATCAGCGGCTGTCTGAAAGCCTCAGCTTTGATCGGGCCATGCTGCGGGCTGAATCGCTGGCCAGCAACGATGGTCACGCCGCAAGCTGCATCGACGCACTGGCGTTGAATGTGGCCGGGCCGGGGCTGCGTCCGCAGAGTTACCCGGACGCGGCCCGGCTTGGTATCAGCGACGAGGCTGCGGCGGCCTTTGCAGAATCGGCCGAGGCGGCCTGGTCGCTGTGGTGCAGGGAGGCAGACGCCGCGGAGACACTGCATTTTGACGACCTGCAGTATCAGGCTGTCCGCAGCCTGTTTGTGACCGGCGAATTTCTGCAGCTGACGCTCTGGAATGATGCCCCTGAACGGACTTTCGGCCTGTGTCTGCAAGCCCTGCACCCAGCCCGCCTGCGGACCCCCAGCGACATGATGTCGCGGACGGATATTCGCAACGGCGTCCACCTTGGACAGCGTGGCCAGCCTCTGGGCTATTTTATCGCCAATCCTCCGGAAAACATGGGGCTGGCAAGCCTGTCCTCTACCTATTTTCAGTATGTTCCGCGCAAGACCGGGCACCGCTGGAGCTGCCTGCATCGTTTTCACTCGGGCATGCCTGAAGAAGTCCGCGGCGTCAGCGTGCTTTCTGCCGCCATGAAGCAGTTCCGGGATCTGGCGGATTATGTGGATTATGAGCTGGTGGGCGCGCTTATTGCCGCGTCGTTCACGGTGTTTATCGAGACACCGGCGGACGTGCTGAGCGGCAGAGGCGGTTTTGATGGCGGAGGCGCTGTGGCGGACTATGGGCCGCAGATGCAGCCCGGTACCATGACGGTAGGGCAGGCTGGGCATAAGCCGCACATCATTTCCAGCACCCGTCCCGGGCCGACCTTCGACGCCTTCTATGAACGGGTTCTGCGTGCTGCGGCGGCCAGTACAGGCCAGCCCTATGAAATGGTGGCCAAGGATTTTTCAAAGACCAACTATTCCAGCGCCCGTGCGGCCCTGCTTGAAGTGTGGAAGTTGCACGCGCTGTATCAGGACTGGTTTATCCGCAGCTATCTCAACTGCCTGTGGCCCATGGTGATTGAAGAAGCCTGGCTGCGCGGCCTGCTTGCCGTGCCTGCCGGTGCGCCTGGGCTGTGGGATTCGCCTCTTATCAGCCGGGCATGGCTTGCCTGTGTCTGGACCCGGCCTCCCCGCGGTCAGATCGATCCGACCAAAGAACGGGAAGCGGAGGCCCTGGGGCTGGAAAGCCTGACCGACACCCGCACCGCGATTTGCCATGGCCGGGGGCTGGATTTTGAAACGGTGGCCAAAACCCGGCAACGGGAAGAACGCCTGCTGCAGCGTCTGGGGCTGAAAGCGGATCCGGCTGGATTGGCTGGCAGCGAACGCATTTCACAGGAGCCTGACGATGGACAGCCGTAGTTTTCTGGCGTCATTCCCCACGGTTTGGGTCATTCGGCCCGAGGCGCTGACGGCGTTTGCCGGGGAACTGCACCTGCAATCTGTAGAGGCTAAATCCCGAGACAGCCAGCCCGCAGCCGAAGCACCGTATCGCATGGATGGCCCCGTTGCGGTTGTCCCGGTGCAGGGCGTGCTGACCAAACGGGGCGTGTGGTTTGCGGATGTTCAGCTGGCTGCAAGCATGCGCGGCATTGTCAAGGCGTTGCGCCTGGCTGCCGCTGATCGTGGCGTCAAAGCCATCCTGCTGGACGTGGACAGCCCTGGAGGCACTGTGGATGGCATTGAGGAAGTGGCCGAAGCGGTGGCCGCAGCCGGGCGGATGAAGCCCGTATATGCGTATGCCGACGGGCTGATGGCCAGCGCGGCCTACTGGCTGTCGTGCAGTGCCCGCGAGATTGCCGCACCGGCCACGGCCGAGGTGGGCAGCATTGGCGTGGTCATGATGCACCGCGAATGTTCCAGAGCGCTGGAAGGTGCGGGCGTGACATACAGCGTCATCACCGCCGGCCATTACAAAGCCGCGGGCAACAGCGTGCAGCCGCTGACGGAGGAAATGCGGGCCTATCTGCAATCCGGCGTGGACGGAATCTATGAGCAGTTCTTGCAGGCTGTGGAGCAGGGACGCCACGTCAGCCGGGAAAAAGCGCTGGCCATGGCCGACGGCAGAATTTTCTCCGGAGGCGAGGCCCTGAAGGCAGGTCTTATCGACCGGGTCAGTTCCCGGAGCGATTTTATCAATCATATCAAGGAAGGTTTGAGTATGACGCTTGCCGAATTGAGGGAGCAGTACCCCGAGGCTGTGGCGGAGCTTCAGGCTGAACTGGATCGGACACAGGCCAGCCAGGCTGCCAGCGACGTCAGCGCAGCCAGGGCTTCCGGAGTGACGGAGGAACGGGACCGCGTGCTGGCGCTGGCGGGGTGCCTGCTGGGCGATCAGGCTGCACAGCGCTTGCGCAGCCTGGCCGAAAGCGGAGACACGCCGGCACAGGCCATGGCCCGGCGGGACACGTTTGCCGCACAGGCGGCTGCCGTGCCTCAACACGACAGCATGGCAGAGGCGCTTACCGTGTTGCGCATGGCACACGACAGCGCGCCGGCCAGCCCTCTGGCCGGTGTTGCCACTGAGCCCGGGTTTGAGGAGCTGGTGCAAGCCTGCATGGCAAAAGACGGATGCAGCAAGGGTGAGGCCATCCGGCGTGTCAGCATTGCCAATCCGCACGCGCACAAGGCGTGGCTCAAGGCCGCGCAACAGGGAGGAAAGCAATGAGTTACCATGAAAATTCACGCAAAACCTTTGTTGCCGGGGCGACCATTGCCAATCAGAGCGTGGTCAAGCTCGGCACATCCGGCGTGGAAACCTGTGGCGCTGGTGACACGCCGCTTGGCTTTGTGGAGATTGGCGCCATGGCGGCGGGCGAACTGGTTTCCGTCCGCCTGATCAATACGCCCGGCACGGTTGAGGTACGCGCCGGGGGCAGTATTACGGCCGGGGGGCTGCTCAGTCCGGGCGCGGACGGCGTGGTTGTTGCGCAGAGTGGCACGGCGCTGGCGCTTGGCATAGCCCTGACTGCCGCCAACACGGATGAACTTGTCGAAATGGTGCCA
>CALUZP010000008.1 GCA_944325325.1 uncultured Desulfovibrionaceae bacterium | reverse complement strand
GAGCATGGGTTACAAAAGCGGGTTACAAGCACAGAGAGTTTTTGTGACATTTCATGCCCCTCAATGTGCTATAACTCATTGAAATATAATGGCGGTAGGCGCATGTAAAACGGCTTTCACGCCGTCGACGGCGGTTCAAATCCGCCTGGGGACGCCAACGTTGAATGCAATGAAGAGCGCCAAGATGTTATAACATCTTGGCGCTTTTTTGTTTTGCTTGCCAGCACGGTTCCCGGTAGTTCAGCCTTGTCTGCCTGCATCCAAGCTTTTTATGGTATATCCTAGATGAAAACGCATATGGTATTTCTGATACCTGATGCATAACTTAGTTGAATTTAAAATAGTTTTATCCATATGGGCGCTTCGGTGTCCAGCGGCAGGCAGAAAGTGCCATGCCCCTTACCGACAGCCATATCCGCAGCTTGAAGTCCAGAAATAAGGCCTCGCAAGGATTCCGACGGCGACGGGCTGTTTCTCTTCATGTCCATGGCAGCCAGTTCTAAAGAGTAGCCTACCGTTTTGAAGGCAGAAGCAGGCTCCTCAGTTTTGGGGGATCCTGCCGTATCTCTCAAGGGTGCCAGAGGACGCCACGAATCCGCAACGCGTATGTTGTCCAGAGGATTCCGGTCCGGCAGATTATACCCTGTGGGGACGGGAGAACCGCCGCAATCCTGATATTGACTACGCCAGGAGTACGGCGACCTCCAAACTGCACGAATCCGTGTCGACAAACTATGCCGAAGATATTCAGCACCGCATTGATGCGCTTCAGCTATTACTGAAAATCTGAAAAGGCTCTTGCCGTCAGGCACCTTGCCTAGGCTGAAAAGGAAATCCTGCAACGGGAGGAGGTGGACTCGCTGCGCAGAAAACAGACACGTCTTAACGCTGAGTACATGCCTCATAAAAAACAACGCCGAGAGGAAGAAAAGAATCTGGAATCCCAGCTGGAGACAATGAAGAGAAGTATGGCCGGCTATCGGGAAGTTCTGCTTCTGCCGGAAGTCAGCCCGCTGCATCTTGAGTGCATGGAGCGCAAGCGGACCGAACAGCTCCGGAGTCAAGAAGAGGAACGGCAGCGGCTGGAGCATGAAGCGCGGGACAGCGAGCGTCGGCAGGCGATGGCCGTCCGTAGCACAAGGATGCGCTAGATAGTGTCGTTATTTACTGTTCAACTATTTGAAATCATTAAAAAACTATTTACTCTGGGCTTAATTTTTATTAAATAATCTCAATATGTTGCATAAAATGACGACACTACCTAAGGCGTTGGGGAGAAATCTTTGCACAGGCCGAAGAGATAGCCCACTATGCTTCACTGCGTGACGCGTGGGCGACCGTCCCGCCCGGCCGGAAAGGCAACATCTACAAAAGAAAATTTACCCAGTATCAGCTGGGAGCCTTCTTGCCTAACCAGATCTCGGCCTTGCTGTCCAACTCTGCGCGGCGGGCCTGCCAGTCCGGGCAGACCTGCGTCAGCAGCTGCCAGAAGAAGGGTGAATGCCGGTGTTCGCGCAGGTGGCAAAGCTCATGCAGGATCACATACTCGATGCAGTGACGTGGTGCGCGTACCAGATCTGGATTGAGTAGGACGACGCCCTGCGGTGTGCAGCTGCCCCAGCGGGCCTTCATGCGTACTAGGCGCAGAGGCGGCCTGGCCGCCCAGGGGACCAGTGGCAACATCCGTTCAAAATACTGCGGCAGCACTTCCTCCGCCCGCTGCCTATACCAGGCCTCAAGACGCCGCCGGATCTCTTCTGTGCGCGAGGTCACTACCGCAAGCTCTTCGCTCCACGGGTAACGGCTGGGGATCACCAGCTTGCCACGCAGCAGACGGACGTGCTTCCCGCCGTTCTCATCCACGATACACAGTTGATGGCGTCGTCCCAGATAAAAATGGGTCTCCCCACCTACAAAACGGTGCGGTAGCGCGTGAGCTTGTTGTGACCGGAAGTAGGCCTTGGTTTCCAGCAGCCAGCGGCCGCGGTGTTGAAGGGCATTCTCAACGGTTTCCAGCGGTGTGGAGGCATCGGCGGTTACGATGATCTCGCCCTGCGGTGTCACTGAGATACGCATGTTGCCGCGTACCGTCCCACGACGGACAAGACGGAAGGATAAGCGTTCTTCGCCATACAAAAAGAAGTGCTCTGCCTGCATCGGGGCATCCTCATCCCTACACATGTCCGTAACCATGCCGGGCGTCATGGTCCTGTGTCCCAGCCTGTGCATCTCAGGCCTTCTGGACGCGCACGCGTAGGCTGGCGGTCACGGCTTCGATGATGGCCTGGATGGCGGTCATATCCGTCCTAAGTGTCTCCGGCGCGGCCTCGCTGAAAAAAAGCGTCAGCAGCCCCTTGCCGATAGCTTTTTCCCTGTCCTCGATATTGAGGGAATATTCCCTCTGGGCCCGAATTGTGATCTCCTCCATGCCCAGGGCCAGTTCCACCCAGGGGGCAAGGGACGGATCTTCGTCTATTGCCTCCCCGGCCGGGATGCGAGCCCCCAGCGTCATGCGGAGGATACCGAACCAGATGCGGGCATCGGGGTGTGTTTCCAGCGCGGAGGGGATGCCCGGCGTTTTACCGGCCTGCACCTTTTTTTCCAAATCCGCAAAGAGCAAATATTGCTTAATGGGCGCATCAAACGATTCCTTACTGTTGGCGATAGCCTGCTTCAGTAGTTCGGAAAAATAAGCATGTGCGTAGGGATCGTCGGCCAGTTTCACATCTATGGTGCGGGTCAGGCGGCTGACGATGGCGGCGGCTTCGGAGCGGGCCTTGTCCCTGCTCCACTGGGCGGGATCCCCCTTGCCCAGATCATCGACACGATAGATGCCCTCCGGATCCTGTATGGCGACCCCTGCGATATGCCTGTCCAGCAATGCATGGATACTGGCCGCATAGGCATCGTAGTCCACCGTTTCCTGGGCCAGGGTCCGTATCTGCTTCCGTACCGAGGCATAGCGGCGGGCTGCCTGCTTGAAGTGATCCCTGTCCGCATCGGTGAAGGAAAGGTCCTCATAGAAGCTGCGGGATTGCAGAGCCACCCCCAGACAACTCTCAAAGGCGCGCAGGGCAAGATAGAAGTCGTCGCGGCGTTTGCGGTTTCGGTCCACGGACTTGCCCTCCTGCCATTCCATACGCGGGGCAAGATGCTGTACTAGGGCCTGTACATCGGCCAGATTCAGCCCGGTGAACAGTTTGTCCAGTGTCTCTAGAAGCTGTGGCAGCCTTTTGTATTCGGTAGACATGGGTGCATACAGCCCCTGCACGTCTTCCGCCCGATAGCCCTGCGCACGCTCTGCCAAAGCATTATAGCTGGCGATACTGGTATCCAGAGCGGATAGAATACCCTTGTAGTCTACCAGATAGCCGAACTTCTTCAGCTCGTGCAGGCGATTGACGCGGGCGATGGCCTGGAGCAGCTCGTGTTGCTTCAGGGGCTTATCGATGTAGAGGACCATGTTGCGTGGCTCGTCGAAACCAGTAAGCAGCTTACTAACCACAATAAGCAGCCGGGGATCGCCTTCCGTGGCGAATTGATCAAGGATGCGCTGGGTGTATCTGGGTTCCGGCTCCTTGCCGACGTTCTTATCCCACCATGCTTTCACGGCATCCCGACTTTCGGCGTCCACCTCCTCATAACCTTCGCGGGTATCCGGTGGTGAGATGACCACTGCCGAAGAAATCAGCCCCTGTTCCTCAAAGATACGTTGATAGGCCACGGCCGCCCCTTTGCTGGAGCAGGCCAGCTGGCCTTTCATTCCCTTGGGCAGGCTGAGCAGATGGCCTGCGATGTCCGCCGCGATGAGTTCCATGCGTCCCTTTGTGCGGTCGATCTGGCTGGAACGGGAAAACTTACGCTTGAGGTCGGCCCGCTGCTGTTCGGTGAGGCCGGTGGTGATGCGGTCAAAACAGGCGTCAATAGCCTCTTCGTTGACTGACAGTTCCGGCACACGCTCCTCGTACAGCAAAGGCGTTACCGTGCCGTCCGCCACGGCCTGCTGCATGGTGTAGGCATGAATGATACGGCCGAAAATTTCTTCCGTGACGGATCGTTCCTTTTCCAGCAAAGGCGTGCCGGTAAAGGCAATAAAGGCCGCATTAGGCAGGGCACGGCGCATAAGTTGGTGCGTCTCCCCGCTCTGGCTGCGGTGGCCTTCATCTACCAGCACGATGATGTCCGGGCTGTTGTTGCGGCATTCCTTGCGTTGGGCAGCGGTGTGGAATTTATCGATGATGGTGAACAGGATGCGTTCCTGCCCCTTTCCCAGTTTTTCTGCCAGCTTGCGGCCTGTGCGCACGCGGGCTTCAACGGCCTCTTTCTTGCCGAGGACGCCGCTTTTCAAAAAGTTTTTCAGGATCTGTTTTTCCAGATCCACGCGGTCCGTGACCACCACAATGCGGCATTGCTTGAGTTCCGGCATTAGGACGAGTGCTTGCGCCAGCATGACCATGGTGTATGACTTGCCGCTGCCCGTGGTATGCCAGATGACGCCGCCATGTCGTTTGCCCCCTTCGCAGACTTTCAAACGGGTCAGCATGGCCCGCAAGCCGAACACCTGTTGATAACGGGCCGTCAGTCGGTGCAGGCCGTCGCGGCCAGTCTCGAAAAGGGTAAAGAAGCGCATGCCGTCCAGAAGGCGTACGGGATGCAGCAGGCCCGCCACGCAGCGATCTTGCCCGGTCAGTACGCCGTGCTGCGCGATATGCCAGGCCTCCTCTCGCGCGGCGGAGCGCAGCGACAAAATAGTTTCGACATCTTCCGCCGGAGCGTTCTGTTTCCAGGCTATGATTTTTTCGTCCGGCGTTTCTTCTTCCCGCCAGGTGGCCCAGAATCTGGCTGGTGTGCCGCACGTCCCATATTTGCCGTCCGCGCCGTCCACGGCAAGGGCCATCTGAGTATAGATGAAGAGATGGGGGATATAGTCGCGCCCCTGGTTGCGAATCATCTGGGAAATGGCCTGCGTATAGGGCGGCTTGCCGTCATTGCCGGGGAGATCGGGCCGCTTGCATTCTATCACAGCAAGAGGCAACCCGTTCACATAACAGACGATATCCGGCATTACTTTATGCAGACCTGACGTGTCGGTCACGGTCAGTTCTTCGGTGACGTGGAAGATATTGTTTTCCGGGCAGGCCCAGTCCAGCACGGAGATGGTGCAGTCCGTGCTTTTGCCGTCTATTTCTTCCGTGACCGTGATACCGTGGCGCAGTAGGTCATAGATGTGTTCGTTGGTAGGCAGCAGACCGTCTCGCAGAGGAGGGCGCAAAGTAGTAATGATTTTGTCCACATTGGCAGGCGAGAGGAAAAAGGAGGTCTCCCCTACCTGAAAGGAGCGTTCGCGTAGATAGTGGCGCAATACCGGTACCAGCACTACGCTGCCGCTTTTGTCCCCGACAGCCCCGCGCAGCTTGTCGGCCTGCTCCGGCGAAAGATAGCGGTAACCCATGCCGCACAGCAGAGCCAGGGCGGGCAACTTGGAGGAACGGTCTTCGGGAGTGAGTGATATCATGGATCGCCTCGGCATTTTGAAAGCTGAACGACAAATATGAATCTATTACGGGTGAAGCTGAATGTCTCGTATTCTGAAAGAATTACCTTTCTGTTTTAGGATTCCGTTGATAGCCATTTCCCAGATTAGTGTATGGGATGGAAAAGTTCCTAGGACAACTTTTGTCCGAGGTATTAGCCCCGGTGAGCATAAGGCCCCAGCCGCCCTGGGGCCTTATAGCTCTTGTAGCTGTGTATGCCGTGTGCAGGCTGTCCATCCTCCTCCTGCAGCTGGCAGTATCCAGCACGCCCCGCTGCTCATCCATTCCGCCTGCACAGGCCGGGGTAATTGTCGACAGCTCACTCTTGTTCTTCCAACTAAAGTTATTTCTGGAATGCAGCTTTGTACATAGGTTCACCTATACACAGGAAGAAAGTTCATCGTTTGTATAGTTCTTAGCAGTATTTTTCTGAAACTGGAGTAATTCATACCATAATCATTCCTGCATAAGTAGTTCACTATATTTTTTATTTCTTCTTTTTGTTTTGGAGAACAATCTACTTTTTCAGAAGAGAAGCCTTCTGCGTGGTATATAAGACTGCCTAGAACAGCCAGTAAACAACCTAAAGTATCGTCTTCTGACTTGCCTAAAAAATCAAATATATCAGTTCCAACATCTTCTAAAATATATTTATTTCTTAGTTTATCATTGAATGTATATATAAATATAGAAAGTAAAAAAGTAATATTGTATCCAGGTGAAAATCTTTTATTTAATGTATAATTATTATTTAATGATGCATAAATTTTTATATTTTGAATAAGTTTTTTAATTCCTCGAAGGTTGATAGAGTATTTTAAAATAAGATGTAATATGAATTCACTATATATACTTTCATCGTTATCGAAAATCCCCACACCTGAAAATTCTTTCTTAAGGAGGAGATAAGAGGCATTAATATTAGTTCTGTTATGTACGGGCGGAATGATAATCGACAGATTGATGAACTTCTCCAGATACACATCGGCGTCCACATCCTGGCCGTAGCGTTTGCGGATGGCGGCCTTGAGCTGTTCCAGATTTGCTACAAACATGAATTTGATGCCGGGGATGTCGAAGACGTGTTTGACCAGTTCCAGAATGCTGAGGGCAAAGTCCGGGCGGCAGCGGTCCAGCTCGTCGATGAAAAAAAGGATGGGACGTTGTGCAGTGGCCGTGGCAATGACGGCTTTCAGGGCATCAAGATTTTTCTGGGCATCGGCGTACTGGTCCAGCAGCTTGTCCACGGTCTGGTCGATGAGGCTGTTCACGCCGTCGCTGGCAGCCTCGGCCACAGCCTCGGAAACGTCTTCCAGATCCTGTTTGAAAGCATGGGCGAACATTGCTTTGCCCGCGACCTTGCACAGTGTTTTCACCACTGGTACGGCTTTCTGGCAGATTTCCCTTTTAGTATTCTCGTCAGGAAATTCGGCTCGAATAGCAGCCAGAATACATAGCAGAGGGTCATCCACGGTCTCGGAGGCAAAGGCATTTAGATAGATAACGGCCCGTTCAGGCGGCAGGGTGGACTGCGAGGTTATTTCTGCCGTGTCTGTCACAGCCTGGGACGCGTTGCCCGCAGCCTCTTGGGCAGCCTTCCGGCGTTGGGCATCCTGTTCCTTTATTAGATTGATGAGCTTGTGGCAGAATTCGGTCTTACCTGTGCCCCATCCGCCGTCGATAGCCATAGGGCAAAAATCTATTTCCGAATCCAGCAGCTTGATGACTTTTTCCGCGATGCTTTTCCGGTCGAATTCATCACGATAGTCAAAGGTCATGTCTTTCAAGGGAATAGTGATCTCCACAGCAGCCTCCTAGAGTCGTACCTGGCGCTTGCCGGTGAGCAGTTGTTGCATGAGGGCTTTCTTTTCGCCCCTCAGGCGGGCAGCCTTTTGTTCCAGCAGGGAGATCTCCCTGTCCGCCGCATCCAGAACGGCCGCAATGGCGCGTTGTTCGTCGAGGGGGGGAAGGGGAACGGATATATGCATAAAGTCCGCAGGCCTCACGTTAAGCAAGCCATGTGCCCGCCCACCCTCGGCAGCAATTTTTGTCAATGCAGCATTAAGGAGGCCCGATTCAAAGAAATGTTCATAAAAATTTGCATCTGCCTGCATTGATGTTATATCAAAGCAAATATAAAGACTTGTTACAACACCTGTTTCGTATAATTTAAGCCTTTTTATAGCTCCCATAGGGTAGCCGATACTATAACTTTTATTGTATGCAAACTGTCCTTTGCAAAGGAGGAAGTATGAGTCTAAGCTTTCTGACGCGATGCTTTTATTGAAAAACTCTTCTTGCCGGATCAGTCCCTTTTGCGCTGAAATAGTGACGACATTATTGCTGTTACCATTATTACGTTCACTGAGGCGCATCGCAATGTCAGATAAAAGAATGTTTTTCCACTCCCCCGTGAAGCCCGGCAGGCGGCGCTTGCCTGTCAGGAGCTGCTGCATGATGGCCTTTTTTTGCTGGCGGCTGTTTGCCAGCAGGGCGTCCGTTGTGCTGATGGCCTTGTCCCATGTGGAAAGGATGGCAGCGATTTTTTCCTGTTCAGGAAGGGGTGGGGTCAATATTTTTAAAGGTTTTAGAACCTGTAAATTGATATTTTTCTGAGCATTCTTTCCTGCATCATTATCAAGATTATTTTTTATGGTATCAAGTTTTAATTTTAACCATATTTTATTACATTTTTCAGAATAACATTGTATTCCCACAATGCTGTCAGGACATGCGACATCAAATTTTGTAATTGCAGTATCACCTATATTTGCAGCTATGGTAATTAATATTGTCCCTTTTGGGAAAATTTTACTTACTTTTACACCCATATCATTGAGTGTCTGTGTATATTTTTCTAGGTATGTTCCTGCCGATGAAATGTCTCCTGTTTGTACAAATGGAGTTGCGCCATTATAAAACTTAGGATCATTTCGAGGTCTTGCAGAAAATTTTCCTCTTTCAATCTTTGCTAATTTTTCTAGAGAAACTTCTTTCCACCCTTCCGGCAGCATATCCATCCTCGCTTTTGCTTGTGCCGCACAGGCTGTCAGGGCGGCTTTCATCTTTTTCACATCACAGGTAAGCGAAGGCGGGCAAGGTTGCCCCTGCCCAGTCTTCCTGCTTATGCCATTCAGCAGCCACGGGCTTCCAGCGCGGCCAGCCGAGTGGCATCCTCGGCATCCTGCGCCGCATCGGCCTGCGCTTCTTCTATTGCACAACGCTGCCGATAGATGGCGTATTGCGCGCGTACATAGCCCTGTGCATCTGCACTGCGGCGTGTGCCGTAGCCCTGCAACATACTGCGCTCGTTGAATTCCAAAAAGCGCCGGGCCTGCTCCTGCCAGTCTGCCAGGGTCATGTCCTGATGGCGTTTGGCCCGCATATCGGCATGGTCCAGAAACATGGTCACCAGCTGGTTCATATCGGCCAGTTCGGCAGCGGTCAGATAATTTTTTGCTATATCTGCTTCAGGCAGACTGGGCACATTGCCCCGGAAATGGAGCATACCCATAAAGGGCTTCGTGCCGTCTGCTCGTAGGAATTTGAGCTCTGCCGCAGTATGCCCGCTGACCGCATAGAGCATACAGTCCTGCAAGTGAGCAAAGAAGTTGCGCACGTCCGCGTCGTTCTTGCGCACGGAATAGTCCACGCTGGTGGCAGCAATGAGATCCCGAACCTGTCGGTAAAAGAGTTTTTCCGAAGCGCGAATGTCCCGAATGCGGGCCAGCAGCTCGCGGAAATGTTCCTCGTAGCCATCACCGTATTTGAGCTGATCGTCGTTCATGGTGAAGCCCTTCACCATGTATTCCGTCAGGCGTTCCGTGGCCCATACTCGGAACAGGGTTCCCACCGTGGAGCGCACCCGGTAACCGACATGCAGAACGACATCCAGGTTGTAATGTTTGATTGTGTAACGTTTTCCATTAGTTGCAACTGTTAAGTATTTCTTAATAGTTGTCGTTGGTTCGAGCTCTCCGTCCTCATAGATATGCTTGATGTGCTGAACAATATTGGGCACCGTGACGCCGTAGAGCTGGGCAAGCTGTTTTTGCGACAGCCAGACCGTGCCGCCCTGCAAACGCACCTCCACCCGCACACTTCCGTCTGCTGTGGCAAAGACAGCCACCCCCGGCGAGGCATCGTCCGGAGGCATGTCGGGCGCGGCGTCCGGCAGAGGCGGCGTTTCCGGGGGCAGAATCTCCGGCATGGGAGGGAGCTTACGCGTCGCCATAGCCCAGCTCCTTGAGGTAGGCCGCCATTTGGGTTTCCAGAGAGGCAAGCTCGGCATCCAGCCTGCGGCGCTCGGCGCGCACTGCCAGAAGATCGATCTCTTCCTCTTCCTCGAACGTATCCACATAACGGGGGATATTGAGGTTGCCGTCATGCTCAGCCAGGATGTCCGCGATGGGCACAAGGGCCGCGTATTTGTCCACGGGCTGCCGCGCCGTGAATGTGCTGACAATGCGCTCGATATGCTCCGGCGCAAGCTGGTTCTGATTCTTGCCGGGGCGGTAATCCCGGCTCGCGTCGATGAACAGTACGTTCTCGTCACTCTTGCGCTTCTGGAAAATGAGAATGGCGGCAGGGATGCCCGTACCGAAAAAGAGTTTTTCCGGCAGTCCAATGACGGCGGAGAGCAGGTTTTCCTGCAGGAGCTGCTTTCGGATGCGGCCTTCCGCCGCGCCTCGGAACAACACGCCGTGCGGCACTACCACGCCCATGCGGCCCGAACCAGGCTTAAGCGTTTCGATCATATGCAGGATGAAGGCATAATCCCCCTTGGTACGCGGGGGCAGTCCCCTGCGGAAACGCCTGTACGGATCGTGCTCAGCCTCTTCGATGCCCCACTTATCCAGCGAGAACGGAGGATTGGCCGTAACCACATCAAAGTGCAACAGGCGTCCGTCGTTATCCAGCAGTTTGGGATTGCGCAGGGTATCGCCCCATTCCAGACGGTGATTGTCTTCCCCGTGCAGGAAAAGATTCATCTTGGCAAGGGCCCAGGTGGCGCCTATGGATTCTTGCCCGTAGAGGGCATAATCTCGCTGGCCAGTCTTCTGATAGATACGGCGTCCGCACTTCATGAGCAGGGAGGCTGAGCCGCAGGCGGGGTCACAAATGGTCTCGCCAGGCTGAGGATCCAGCAGATGCGCCAGCAGATCGGAGACTTCCGGCGGCGTGTAGTATTCTCCGGCCTTGCGGCCCGCATCAGCCGCGAACTTACCGATCAGGAATTCATAGGCGTTGCCGATGATATCAAGCGAACCTACGCGCGACAGCGAAAGATCCAGCTGCGGCTTGGCGAAGTCTTCCAGCAGGGTACGCAACAGGCTGTTTTTCTGTTTCTCCTCGCCCAGCTTATCGGTGTTGAAGCTGATATCCTGAAAGACATTGCGCAGCTTGCTGCCGTTGGCTTCCTCCAGTGCCGCCAGAGCCTCGTTGATGCGCTGACCGTTGCCCGGCTCGTGACGATGCTTGTAGAGGGTCCAGAAGTTGGCACTCTCGGGCAGGGTGAAGCGCTGCTGCTGCATCAGGAAAGTGACCTGCTGCTTGTTGCCGTATTGCTTCATGAGCTGGGCGTACTCATCATTGTAAACATCGGACACGAATTTCAAGAACAGCATTACCAGGATGAAGTCCTTATACACGCTGGCGTCAATGGTGCCACGGAAGGTGTCGCAGGCGGCCCAGACAGCCTTGTTGATTTCGTCCTGGTTAATGGTGGTGACGGACTCGCTCATACGTTCTTCCTTTTCTGACCATGCAGAGATGCGGCCAGCCCGTGCAGCAGGCGGTCCGCGTTGGCGATCTGTTGACGAAAAATGTCCTGTTGGCGGCGGATATTGGCGGCGAGCGCCGCAAAACGGGCCTGCTGTTCAAACGGAGGCACCGCTACAGGAGCCTGCTCCACATCCGTACGACGCAGGCCCAGTTGAACCGAACCTGCCTGAACTTGCTTAAAATATTCCTGTGCCGGCCCGTAATTGAGCTGCCAGGCCAAAAAGGCAGGCAGGATATGTTTTTTATCGGCACGCAACACGAAGAAATGGAGGCCCGCCACTGCCGGTTCCGGTACCGCTGCCAGATGGACAGCAAAATAATTGCCGCCGCGTATGGGCAAGAGGATGTCGCCATCCTGCAAGAAAGGAAAGGGCCTGCGGCCGGAAAGACGGGTGCGTGTCAGGGTCGTCCAGTCCGGGCCGCTCTCGCGAGAAACATCCTTAAGCTGCACAACCAGCGCATCACCAGCGACATCCTCTATAATAGAGCTGCGAAAAGGGAAGCCCGGCCGGACTTCGGCTATCTGAGAAAGAAGTGTGTTCATGGCGTTATCCTTGATAGAAAAGAGAGCGTCGCAACCAGCCACAAGGGCCGGTCGCGACATGGTTACGTTAAAAATCAGGGAACGCCACAGGGTCTACCGAATACATTTTTCCACTTCGCGGGCCATACTGGAAAGAGAACGTGTGGGACCCTCGGGGCGACAGAGGAAAGCCTTCGGAACGGTATTCCCGCGTAAAAGAGAGCGGCATCCCGGGTTTGGGTGCCTGGATGAAACGTTTTACGATCACGATTTCCTCGCCGTCCTCTGCCACTGCTTTTGCCTTAATAAATACAGCCATATAACTACCTCATACAAATAAAAAGGTTACAGAGCTGCTTGAGGCCGGCAAGAAATTGCCCTATAGTAGGCATGCACGATTACCTGCACCGGATCCGCGACAGCTCCAGTTCTGCGGATCGGAATTACGGGCCGGAGTTGGCGCTCCGGCCTGCTTCCTCATTTTTTTGCAACATTGTTAATGCTGCATATTTTTCTTCTACAGATTTCGCCTCTGCGTGTCAAGCGTAGGGGGACTGTCCTTTCCTGTAAGGATATTCTTGTTTTTAAATTATTATATATTACAATATAATAATAAATCATCGCAGAAAAAAATGCTGTAAGGCGCGCCTGTGTCGCCCGGTTGCATGCCAAGGTGTGACATGTCCTATCGACGCTCCACTCGCTGAGCGTACTCGGATGACAGCTTTTCAAGGAAGGACGACGGGATTTCCATCTCTTCCGACAGCAACGCGGCGGCAAGGATACGCTGATCTTTCAGTGCAAGGCGCACAAGCGACTGCTCCGCAATGACCTGCTCCGCCTTTTCCAGCGCCGCTGCAATCAGAAAATCGGTGCGGCTATGCCCCTGCATGGTAGCAGCACGTTCTATGATCTCGCTTACGGACAAGGAAATCCGGGGGGCAATACACAACATGGGAAGGGCTGTTTTCTGCGGCGTAGTGTATCTCCTTGCTCATTTCATTACGGAACGGCTTTGTACAAGGCAATGCATCTCTGAATATCCCCGCTTCTCCGTCCGTCATACCCGCAAAAGTGCCAAAAACGGAAAGGCGGCCAAGACTTCCCCTGCTGGCCGCTGCGCGGGCCTTGACTGATCTTCCCTTGCTTCCGGCAAAAAATACTCGCAGGCGACGGACGAGAAAGCCTCAGGCGGGGATTCTGTCAAAGGAATCTGGCGGCAATCTTCATCCAGACAGCGAGAATCTGACGCAGGAGAATTGACGACAAAAGAAACGTCTGCTCATGGGAAATAACAGGCTGTTCTGAGCGTCCAGAGAGGTGCAAAAAAATATTTTCAGATTTTTACCGTAGTGAGGTAGCTGGAGAGGTATTGCAGTTGGAAATTTAATGAAATTTTATAAAAATCATCGTGTTGTATTGATAGAACTTATCCCCCTGTGGAGCCAAAAAGAACGCAAGCCCTTACGAGCAATCGTGAGGGCTTTTTGTTGTGAGGCAACTCTGCCCGCAATTTTGAAAACCATTGTTAGCGCGAAAGAGGGGTGCCACTGTCCCTATGCGGAACCAGGCTGAACTTAGTGGAGAAAATAAAAAGGAATCCGGTCCATCCCCACGGGCGTAAGGAATGCTTGATTCAAAAAAGAACAGACATGGCATCCGCCCTCTTTCGCCTGCTCCCTTTCAAGCCACTTGGATAATGAGCCCGGTCCCTGCTAGAAAGCCCGGCCCGTTGGGGCAATCACGATTCCGGTCTCTCTCTGAGGGGGACCTGAAAAATTGCTTTTGAAAGGCATCTGGACGGGCGCTGCCGCCGTCAGGGCGCCTGCAGGGCCTGCAGGGCCCTGTGCAGCCTGCCCCTGAGTGAGGTCCCGGCTCTCGTCAGAGCGTGTTGCCATTAAAAAAGGCAGAACGCGAAGCGGCAGCACAGTGCCGCCAGGCCAGAACGTTGCGGAAACACCGCGTTGTTTTTGCGAAACGACGGGCCGGATGGTTTGAAACGCGATGTGCTTCAAACTGAAAAGGCTCTATGGTCAGGCGTCTGCCTCCACGTCCTTTCCCTCCTGGAAGCGTTCCGGCTTTTCATCCAGCGTCTGTTGAAAAATCCGGGCAATGCGCAGAACGGCCGGGTCATCCGTGACGCCGCGCAGGCGCATGGGCGCATTGCTCAGCCCGGGCAGAGGCGGGACGACTACCGGCGGGAGCAGTTCCTCCCAGTCATAGTCCGCCGCCAGGCTGATCAGGTACACATATCCCTTGTCGAGCAGGGGCCTGCGCATGTCACACAGATAGGCTTCCTTGCCGTCCAGTTGCAGGCGTACCGCCGGCCTGCCCATAAGCAGCGCGTACTGGGCCGATTGCAGTTCAAGCATGGGATTGATGCCTCCATGGGTATTTTTTAAGCCGTTTCCGCAGTGCAACAGGCTGCAGTCCCGCAGGGGCGGCGGGCCTGTGGCAGATTTTGCGGTGTCTGTCATGGCCTGCAAAACGTGCTGCCGTCAACGCCGCTTTGCCTCTTTGCCGCGAAAAAATCACGCCCCGCGCCCTTCCGGCAGCTGAGGCGCCCGGGGCTGCCCGCCCGCACAACGCCTTGGGCTGGCAGCGATAGTATGCCGGTCCTGTCCGGGCAGGTCTCCGCTGCGGCAGACGTCCCAGAGGACAGGACATCAACGCTGCAGTCCGTGGACTGTCGGGCTGTCCATGCAGCAAGGCGCGGATCGGATGACGCCTTTCTGTCCCAAACAACAGCGTTGTGGACTGACCGCCGGACGCGCTCTGCTCCCGATACGGTAACACCGCTCCGCGGCAACACCGTACTGCACAATCCGTTCCCGAGGGCCTTCCGGAGCCCCCTGTCAAACAGGAACCGGCAGGCAGCGCTGTCTGCCCTACCTGAATTCCAGCAGGGGGATTTCGCCCATCTGGTCTCTTCGAATCAGTTGCCCGCTGTTGGAAATGGCGGTTGACTGCAGGCCGTCGGACATGAACAGGACTTCCCTGAATTCGTTGCTGGCAATGGCCCCGCGGGAGGGATCCTGGACGTTGGGGCCGGAATGCTGGCCTGCCAGCATGAAACTGTTGATCACACGGTGGTAGGGAACGCGCTGCCCAGTAAGGAACATACCGCCAATCTGCACGGGGTACAGGATCGAGGCGGATTCGGCTGCGCCGCGGAACACGGGCCTTGTGCGGGCGCTGGACGTGAACGCATTCAATGTTCCCACAACTGGCGAGTCCGTACGGTAGAGAACAACCTCTCGCCGGGCCTGATCGTTGCCGGGAAATGCCATGTGCGACAACAGCTCCATCTGCATGGCCATCTGATACTGAACGGACGTGTCAAACAGGGTCGTGTCCGGCGTCCTCTGAGCAAAGCTGGCCACTTCTGTTCTGTCGTATCCTTCAAAGAGCGCGCCGATCCGCTCTGCACTGCTCACATTGAGCGATTCCGCCAGGTCGTCCCAGAACGCTGCCGGCGCATGGGAAAACTTGTCGTACTGATCACTCACCTTGCGCTCAAAATGTGCCCGCTGCTGATCGTACTGCGCGTGGTAAAAGTGCGCGTCGGCATCCACCGCCCGGTTCCTTTCCAGATAGCCTTTGACGGCCATGCTGGTCGGAGACCAGGAAGAGGCCACCTGGATCTGTCCCACGGCATTGAGCAGCCTGGCGCTGCCGCCCTGTCTGTCCACCAGATCAAAAAACTGGTCGGAAACACCCCCGGGATTACGCAATGCGTCCACACCTGGGAACGTGCCCTGCAGCACAGCATCAAAATCTGCGTTGTCTACACCCAGATCCGCAGGGATTGCGTTGCTGATGCCCGCGGCACGGATGCGCAGTCTGGCTTCCACGACACCCCGGGTATGCTCGGGCGTCCAGCGATCCGTCTTCATCTCGGCGGCCATGGTTGCCATTTCCACGGCCTGATCCAGACGCGCCAGTTTGAGATCCCGCACCTCGGCGGCGCTGTCCGGCATCGCCATAATCTTGGCGCGAATGTCATCCTTGGAAGCCAGTACGGCGTCTGCCACGTCGTACACATTATAGGCTCTGCCTGCAAAGTCATCCTTGAACAGTGACAAGGGATACCGCCCCTCCTGCAAGGGCGCGCCTTCACTGATCAGGGTTTCCTGAATACGCTGGCCAACATCAGCCCGGATGCCTTCTTCGAGATTGCCCAGCAACTGATCCAGATTGGACAGCTGCGCCCCGGAAGGGGCTTTGAAATGCAGTTCCCCGTCAGTCTTCTCATCCATGAACAATGTCCGAATATGCTCATAGGAACTGGCGTCGCTGATGTAGAACAGCTTCTGCAGGGGGAGATAGACGCTCATGGGAACGCCGCTGTCCTGGGCCAGAGCCCGCAGCCGCGACCGCGTCTCAACAAGGTCATGCCGCCTGCCGACCTGCCATTCGCCCAGCAGATCGTTGTTGACCAGATTGGAGGCCAGCCTGATTTCCTGCTCGTTAAACCCCATGCTCTTCATACTTTTCTGCAGCACTGGCAGCGTATGCTCGTGCTGTTCCGCCGAGCCGGCAATCCCCTTGCCAATGTCATGAAAGGCCATCACAACTTTCATGAACTGCTCCACGTTGGTGTGCTCAAAACCCGGAGCAGTGCTGAGCCTGGCCTGCACGCCAGGCAGATTGTAAAATCGTTTCTGACTATCCAGCTGATTCAACACATCCTGCGTGTGCTCGCCAATGCTGCCCCCCACGGTATTGGGCTTATCCAGCAGCGCAGCCAGATCTGGAAAGGCGCGCAGGCGGGCCATCAACTGGGCGCCGCTCATGGCCGTCCCGTCTGCCGGCATATGACGGACCTCATTGCCCAGCCTTTCCATCGCCCGCTGTCTGAGATCCTCAGCTGCCGTCTCCATGGCCGCCAGTGCATCCCGGGAAACCGCTCCTGCAGCATAGTCCGCGCTCTGCCGCATCGTATTGAAAAACTGGTTTGTCATCGCGCCATAGCGCTGCTCAAGCTGCTGCATGACCTGTTCGCAGTGCTGACGGTTCTCCGCTCTGGCCCGCTGCTCAAGACGGGCTACATCCCTGCCGGTCATACGTTGACTGGCTCCCGTGAACTCCACACCATAGGCCTGTCCAAGCGCCGTGCGGAGCACGGCAGCAGCGTTGGCCTGCTCCGCGCGAATCGTCGGGCTGAACAACGACAGAAAGGCCCGGCCCAGAGAGAATCTTGACTCCCTGATGACGCCGTCCCTGAGATACAGCGTTCCCGATCTGGCGCTCAAATCCTGGAAGTCGACATGGACAGTTCCCTGTCCCTGCAGATTGACAACGACGCCCGGCATGGCTTTTCCCCTTCACCAGCTTGTGGTTAGCACAATCAGAATTTCATAAACAATACAGCCGTGCTGTGTGCAGCAGGCCCGTAGCGGCGCTCTTCCGCACGGCAGCTACACGCTGAGCATGCCATGCATCCCGGCCGGAACGTCAGGCTCCTGCACCACAGGTTCCTGCTCTACCCGGCTGGCCCAACGCTCAAACGTTTCCAAAAACGCCTCCACCCGGCTGGTAAACGTTTCCATGGCCGGCTCATCCACCACTTCCGGAAGATCATAGCTCATGGACAGGCTGGCCGTTCCGGTCTGCTCCTCATAGCCAAGGGCCGCGCCCGCCGTGCCCAGCAGCATAACGTTGGCTCCCAGCAAAAAAGCCAGCCGGCGTGAACGCTCCGCGGGATCTGCGACCTGCAGCCAGGCTGCCGGCCTCTGAAACGCCATGTGGAACACACAGGCCCGGCGCTGCGGTTGCAGGATGACATCCAGCACCCTTGTATTGTTGACAGCCAGACAAAAATAGTCGCCGGACAGATCCGGTGCAGACAAATCAAGCCCTATGCGCTGGCCAAGTCCTTCCAGCAGCAATGCCATGTTGGCATAAAAATCCATCGTCGTGTTCCCTCATGTCGTTTATGGAACCCTGCCGCTCATGCCAGACCGGGCATGGCATGCCGTCCGCGTCAGGCCGCATCAGCGGCACTGCCGGACTGGCAACCTTTTTGGCAGGTCCTGTGCCCTATCACACCGCCATAGCGCGCTCCAGCCACCATTCTACAGGCCGTCGCTCCTTGCGGCAAACCTTCTGCTGTCATATTCAACAGTCTGTATTTGCATGAGAATCTCTTCAAAATCAACATAGCCAGCTATACAAACAGCGGCATCCCGCGTGGCTGAAGGCTGCCCCATGATGTGACACATAGCTTACATAAAGATAATGCAAGAATCATGCCAGTTATAAAACGCAACCCCGGGACCCCGCGGCACCGGTCCGCGGCGTCAAACAGCCTCCCGGTGCCCACACCGGTGCCCCTCCGGCAGGACAAGTTTCTATCGCGGGGGTACGCTGTCGCACACGTCCGCCCGGGATGGCGGCAATCCGTGGTATGCCCGCCCCATACGCACGTCCGGAGGAACCAGCGTTCGACTGCCAGCTCCACCAGGGCGGCAGCTGACGCTGCCGGCAATCAGTCTGTCAGGAGTGTCTGCCAGGCCGGAACATGACAAGACAACTGCCCCCCACAGCGCCCAGTACGGCAAGGATGTACCCGGCGGCAATCCCCAGGCGCTCCAGTCCGGCTGCAATGATAAGAATAAAACAGGCCGCGCCAATGAATCCTGCCAGCAGGCCGCGTATGGTCATGACGGCGGCCCGGGCCCCGAAAGACACCTGTGCAAACGGCGTCAGGATCGAACTGATGACCGGAAACGTCAGCAGGATGCCGCTCCACTGCTCTCCGACGATACCGGCCAGTTCCGTCAGCAGCAGCACACTCAGCCCGCCGCAAAGCATCTGTACCGGCAGACGCCACGGAGGCTGTACCCGGCGCATATCCACACTGCCGGGGATATCCGGAAGCAGACGAAGACATCCGGCAGGCACGCCAAGGCCCAGCGCCGCGGCCACGGGCAGGCTGCATGGGATGTTCGTCAGAAACATGGCCACGGCAAAAAAGGCTGCAAGAGCAATACATAACGATGGTCCCCAGCCAAACCGCCGTGCGCTGTGTGCGTAGGCAAGGCAGTAACAGCAGGAGGCCACGATGCCAAGCAGCGACGCCGATGCGGCCTTTGCCGCAAAAAACGTCCCGTACTGGATGGCAATAAACAAAGATGCCGGGCCGGAAATGAACGGCAGTCCGGCAAGTCCTCCTCCGACGACCGGCCCCCAGCGTCTGGCAGCCAGCGTGGCTCCCCAGATGAGCGCCGGTGTGGCAAGCAGTTTGACGGCAAAAAACAGCATGGCGAACATTCTCCTCAACGCGGTATGGCATCATATAAGGCGTCCCGGAGGTTGTCCAACAGATTTCTGCTGCAACGTTTCAAATCAGCGCTGTCTGTCCATGCGGCTTCCAGACCTTCAGTCAGCAGGAACCGCACGAACAGTTCAAGGAGGTTAAGACAGCTCCTGGAGAAGCCAGTACCGATTCCAGAATGAAGTGTTCCACTGTACGGCAGGCTGCATGTCGAGCCAGCCGCTCTTTTGGGTCTGCAGCTTCAGCACAAGCTCATCTGTCAGTGACTATCGGCAAGCGCCATCAACCATGGCAGAACGTCACGGCCTTTTTCCGCCGCCACGTTGACGCTCATTCTTTTGAGCAGCCGCAGCGGTGTGAGGTTCAGCGTGTGCAGCGACTCTCCCAGCGCAGGGACGCCGCTGAAGGTACTGTGTATGGCCTCATCCAGCGTATCCGGATAAAGGACACGAAGAGCTTCACGGCAAAATTGATCTGTGGGACAGCCGTTACGGCCGCCTGCCTGTCAAACACGTTCAATACGACACACGAAGATGATTCCAGGCCATGTTGCCTTAGCCCCGTACTGCAAAATTTTCCCCGCAGGAGACACGGGCAAAGGCACTGCGGAGATTTTCCTTGAGTCCTGGGCGAACTTCCCACACGTCTGCAGGTGGTGCCTGTGTAAAGAACATGCCAGACTTCAGCAGACGAGGCAGTCCAGACAGGCAATCCCCTCCACATGCACGATCGGACAGCAGCATGACGTCTGTCCGAATCCTATTCCTCTGAAGGGAACACCGCTCAGAAAGAATGCGTCTTGAGATGCCTTGCAACGGGCCGCACGCCTGAACCAGGCCACACACACCACGGGTGGGGACGGACACAGGAAACACGAAGCAATCAGGCTGAGATGTGTGCACACACGGGCCACCCTGCACAACGGTTTATGTATCAGTGACGCGCTGCGGGCGGGGCCTGCACACTCCTCGTGCGGCCTGATGCTGCTTCGCCAGCACGGTCATCCGCCGGGGATACAGAAGATCATAAGGCACAGACGTCCCCTGCCCGGCAGGCGGCCGCCCTTCCACCACTGCGTATCCTGTGCGCCATCCATGAAGGCGCGCCGGCAGGCACGCATTCCAGAACGGGCGTTCGCTGCCTGACCGGCTTTCACAAAGCTGTCGAAGAATGCCAGTACGCAGCGGGGGAAGAACGAGATCCTTCTGCAAGGATCGCCTTCTTCCCCCGGACAATGAAACGTCTCCGGCCGAAAACCGGCCCGGCTCAGCAGCTGGCTTCAGCAGCCGGTACAGCGGACTCTGCCGGCTCGCTCCGGTCCTTGACCGGAGGTTCCGGCCAGATGACGCGCAATGTCGTGCCTTTCCCCACATGGCTTTCCAGCTCGATGGAAGCGCCATGAAGCCTGGCCGCATGCTTGACAATGGCCAGTCCCAGCCCGGAACCGCCGCCCGTGCCCGGCGCTCCGCCACTGTCTGCACGCGCGCGGCTGGCGTCTACACGGTAGAAACGCTCAAAAATGCGCGGCTGGTGTTCGGGAGGAATGCCGACGCCGGTGTCGGCCACTGTCAGCACCGGAGCCTGTTCGGATCCGCCGACCGTCACCGTCACCTGTCCTCCCGGACGATTGTAGACGATGGCGTTGTCGCACAGGTTAAACAGCAGTTCGTGCAAAGTCTCCTTCAGTCCGGAGACCACCCGTGAGGGCCCGTCACAATGCAGTGTCACCTGATATTGCGCCGCCTTGGCCGCAAGCTCGTCAAGCACCCTGTTGCACAGCTCTCGCAGATCAACCTCCGTGAAGCGATTGCGCAGATCCTGTTCATCAAGCTGCGACAGCGTGATCACATCCCGGATAAGCTCAAGCAGGCGCGCCGCCTCCGACCGGATGCGGCCGGCAAACCCCTGCATGTCTTCCGGCCTGGCCAGGCCGCGCTCCATCAGTTCTGCATAGCCCATGATGGAGGTCAGCGGCGTCTTGAGCTCGTGGGACACGTTGGCTGCAAACTCCCTGCGCAGGCTTTCGGCCTGTTCGCGTTCGGTAATGTCCACAAAGAACAGGATGACGGCTGAAGTCTTGCCTTCCCGTTCACCGGCCGGGCTGGCCGTCAGCTGGTATACGCGCCCCCGCTGCGTCAGACGGGTTTCCACCTTCTGGCCGGCAAACGCGCCTTCCACAGCTTCAAGCCACGGAGCGGCGCGGCACACCTCCATAAAGTGCAGCGTGCGCTGCTCCTGGCTGTCCAGCGCGTCAAACAGCGCCCTGGCACTGCGGTTGGCAAAAAGAATATTCTTGCCACCGCCAATCACAATCAAGCCCTCCGCCATCTGGCTGGTAATGCAGTCCAGCTCACGCTGTTTGGCGGTCAGTTCGTTCAGTTGCTCGGCAATACGGCGGTTTTGGTGATCAAGACGCAACAATAGCGGTGAAAGCTCGTCATATGTGTCGTTGGAAAGCGGATCGTCAAGATTGATCGCGTTAACTGGCTCCATGAGCGCACGGGTCAGCCGCCTGGCAACATACAACGCGGCAATGATCGCCAGGATCAGCACGCATACGATACCGGGAACCGACGAAGCAAGCAGCCCCAGCGGCCCTCTTGTCATGCTCGCAAGCCGGACAACGTCGCCGTTTTGCAGACGCACGGCGGCATAGAAGGTGCGCAGCCGCAGGGTGTCAGACAGCCGCGAGCTTTCTCCCTCGCCAGTTTCCAGAGCAGCACGCACCTCGGGACGTTCGCTGTGCGACGCCATTTCACTGGCGTTGGCCGAGTTGTCATAGAGTACCCGCCCGTCAGCCGCGATCAGCGTAAGACGGTGCGGCGCGTTGCGGCCTATGTCGGCAAGACTCCTGACACCATTGTTGACGGCGCCGGCCACATACCGCGCCTCAGTCATGAGCTCATGCTGCATATCGGCAGAGAACTGGCCGTACAGCATGGCGATCACGGCGCCGGAAGCCACCAGAAGCGTAAACACCGTAGTCAGCAAGATGCTGAAAAAAATCCTTGTCTTCATATTTCGTACCGCCATTGGGCGACGCAAAAGATCCACGGCCGGAAAACCCGGCAACACACCGCCCGCTGTTCAGGCCCTGGCCGGCAAATCCAGCCTGTACCCCACACCACGGACTGTTTTTAACAGCTCTCCAGCGGGCCCGAGTTTCTGGCGCAGACTGCGCACATGCACGTCGAGCGTTCTGGTTTCCACGCCCGTTTCATACCCCCAGACACGTTCCAGCAGCGTATCGCGCAGGATGACCGTGCCCGGATCGCGCATCAGAGCCTGCAGCAGCTCAAACTCCTTGAGCGTGAGCTCCACGGGCGCGCCGTTGACCGTGACTGTCCGGCTGCGTGTATTGAGTGCAAGCGACCCCGCGCGCAGTTCGACGCTTGCAGGCGGCGCGGCGCGGCGCAGCACGGCACGGATGCGGGAAATCAGCTCCATCATGCCAAAAGGCTTGGCCAGATAGTCGTCCGCCCCGCTGTCGAGTCCTGTAACCTTGTCATACTCGCTGTCCCTGGCCGTCAGCATGATGATCGGCGTATTGCGGGTTGCCGCATCCAGGCGCAACCGCTTCAGAATGGCCAGCCCGTCTTCGCCAGGCAGCATGATGTCAAGCAGGATCAACGCCGGCAACGCCTCCCTGAGGCCTTCGGAAAGCTGCTTGCCATCCTCAAACCCGCGGGCTTCAAATCCGGTTGTGGTGAGCGTATAGACCACAAGTTCCCGGATGTTCCGATCGTCCTCCACGCAGTAAATCAGGCTCATACTTCACTTCCATCCATGGAAAGAGGCTACAGCGCCATGCCCCCGTGACTGCCGGTGATGGAAAAGTCCACCCATTCTGCAATATTGGCGGCATGATCGCCAATGCGTTCCAGATACTTGGCTATCATAAGAAGGTCAATGGCCTCCTCACCGCGCCCGGGCTCCATGGCGATCCGCTCAATAAGCGCCTTGCGGATGCTTGCAAAGAAATCGTCCACCGTGTCGTCATGATCCAGCACACTCCGGGCCAGCTCAAGATCCCGGCGCACAAACGCATCCACACTGTCTGTCAGCATGTCGATGGCCGCATCCGCCATAAGCGGCAGTTCGGGCGGAAGTGAACCGGCCTGCAGCTCGCGCTCCATCACAATGGACGCGATGTCTGCCGCCTGATCGCCAATCCGTTCCATATCGGTGATCATCTTGAGCGCCGCCGACACCAGGCGCAAGTCGCGGGCCATGGGCTGCTGACGCAGCAGCAGGGTCAGACACAGATTTTCAATCTCGCGCTCCTGATGATCCAGTTCCCGCTCAAGACAAACCGCTTTCTGCGCGGCCTTGCGATCGTTGTTTTCCAGCGCTTCCATGGCCATGGTGATGGCGGATTCGCACTGAGCCCCCATGGTGATGAGATCAGCGTTCAGCTCCTTAAGCTGATTTTCAAATCTGGTCCGGATGGCAGAACCGCCCAGAAAGCAGGCTGGCGCTTCCAGCGTGGCCTGTTCTGTCTTGTTCGCCGCAGCCTCTGCCATAATCTGGCCGAGCTGGCCGGTGACTGTCGTCTTGTTTTCGTCCATCGTCTTTTCCTGTTTCAACGACCCGTTGAAGATTCTGCGCCGGCGCAACACCTGCCGGATCCCACGGGGAATCCGCGGCAAAAGGCAACGGCGCCTGACACGCAACAACGCCACGCCTGTGCCTCCCGGGCGGTACAGCGTGGCGGTGTCCGCCGGGAACCATGCCACAAGGGCCTAACCGAACCGCCCGGTAATATAGTCTTCGGTGCGCTTGTCCCTGGGGGTTGCAAACAGCTCGTTTGTAGGTCCCGCTTCCACAATTTCACCCAGCAGGAAAAATGCCGTCCTGTCAGAAATGCGCGCGGCCTGCTGCATGTTATGCGTTACAATGACAATGGTGTAGCGCTCCTTCAGCTCCAGCGCGAGTTCTTCAATATGCGACGTGGAAATCGGATCAAGCGCGCTGGTCGGCTCGTCCATGAGCAGAACTTCCGGCTCAACGGCCAGCGCCCGCGCAATGCACAGGCGCTGCTGCTGCCCGCCGGAAAGCCCCAGGGCGCTCTTGTTGAGACGATCCTTCAGCTCTTCCCAGATGGCCGCGTTGCGCAGCGACCGCTCCACAATGTCATCCAGCTTTGCCTTGCCGCGCACGCCGTGCGTCCGCGGCCCATACGCCACGTTGTCATAGACGCTCATGGGAAAGGGATTGGGCTTCTGAAAAACCATGCCTACCCGGCGGCGCAGCACGTTGACATCCATGTCCCTGAAAATGTCTTCGCCATCAAGGAAGATGTTTCCGGTAATCCGGCACCCTTCAACCAGGTCGTTCATCCTGTTCAGGCTCTTCAGCAGCGTGGACTTGCCGCAGCCGGACGGCCCGATGAAGGCGGTGATCTCACCGGTGGGAACATCCAGATTGATGTTTTTCAGTGCGTGAAAGGCCCCATAATAGAGGTCAAGGTTACGAATGCTCAGTTTCATGACAATCCCTGAAAAGATTTATGCCCATTATGGATGAAGCCTGGCGGCAATGGCGGCCGACAGCGCGTTGATGCCCGTCACCATAATCAGAAGAACCACGGCAGTGGCGTACGCCTGATCCGCGTTGAACCCTTCGCCCCACAGCGCGTAGAGGTGCACGGCAAGGGTTCTGCCCGAGGCAAATACCGTATCCGGGATCTGGGCCACCGTGCCTGCCGTATAAATAAGCGCGGCCGTTTCCCCCACAATGCGCCCCACCGACAAAATGACGCCCGCCAGGATACCGGGTACCGCCGAAGGCAGAATGATGCGGAACACGGTTCTCAGCTTCCCTGCGCCCAGACCGAAGCTGCCCTCGCGGTAGCTGTCGGGCACGGCGCGCAGCGCTTCTTCCGTCGTGCGCATGATGACCGGCAGAATCATGATGGCCAGTGTCAGCGCGCCGGCCAGCAGCGAAAAGCCAAACCCCAGCGTGGTCACAAACAGCAGAAATCCGAACAGGCCATACACAATGGACGGAATGCCCGCCAGGGTCTCGGCTGTCAGGCGCACAACACCCACAAGGCGGTTGTTCCTGCTTGCATACTCAACCAGCCAGATCGCCGAAAAAATGCCCAGCGGCACGGCCACGGCCAGCGAAAGAACCGTCATGCTGATTGTATTCACCAGCGCGGGGAACAGGGACACGTTCTCCGAATTGTACGTCAGGCTGAACAGGGATGGCGTCAGATGCCGGACGCCCTTCCAGAGGATGTAGACCACAATGAACAGCAGCGTCCCAAACGTGACTGTGGCGGCGCCGTACACAAGGCCGCGCAGCAGGACGGAAATGCCGTCGCTTCTGGATGAAACAGACGTGGACGTCATCACCGTATGACCCTCCTCTTGAGCAGCGAGAACGCCAGATTGATGCAGAGAATGAACACAAAGAGCACCACCGCTGTCGAAATGAGCGCTTCGCGGTGCAGATCCGCCGCATAACCCATTTCAAGGACGATGTTGGCCGTAAGTGTCCGCAGTCCCTTGAACAGGCTTGAAGGAATCACCGGCTGATTGCCTGCCACCATTATGACGGCCATCGTCTCCCCGATGGCGCGGCCAATGCCCAGCACGATGCCGGCCAGAATCCCAGATCGGGCCGCGGGCAGCACCACAAAGAAAATGCTGCGTTCCTTGCTGGCGCCCAGGGCCAGGGAGCCTTCATAATAGCTTTCAGGCACCGCACGCAGCGCCGCCTCGCCAACCCCGATGACCGTCGGCAGGATCATGATGCCAAGCACCAGCGACGCGGCAAGCAGGCTTGTGCCGCTTCCGCCAAAGGCTGTGCGCAGTGCCGGCACAATCACCATCAGGCCAAAGAAGCCGTAAACAACCGAGGGGATGCCTGCCAGCAGCTCAACAGCCGGTTTAAGCAGGCGGTAGGCTTTGGGAGGACAGAACCGCGCCATATACACGGCAGTCAAAACCCCTGTAGGCACGCCCACAACCACCGCCCCGGCCGTCACATAGATGGAGCCGAGGATCATGGGCAGGATGCCATACATATCGCTCCCCGGCTTCCAGCGCGTCCCTGTAAGAAAATCCACCACGCCGATCTTGAGCATGGCGGGGATGCCCCCGGCAAACAAAAATACGCAAATCAGCAGTACGGCAAAAATGGATGTCACGGCGCTGGCCAGAAAGACACCGTGCATGATTCGTTCCTGAGTGTGCATAGCATAACCTTGTTGGGTCAGCGTTATTGCGGATTTGTACAAAAGGGGGCGCGTTCCGCCCCGGCCCCGCGGCAGAGCCTGTGCCCTGCGCCGCGCGAGCGGGCCGATCCGACGCCCCGTGTACTTGTGTGCCTGTTACCGTACGCTACTTGTTCAGAGCGCCCCAGCTGGTGGTCTTGCCAGTGTAGATGTCCTTGACCTGGGCGGAGGTCAGGTTGTTCACGGGGTTCTTGGTGTTGACGATGACCGCAATCCCGTCCATGGCAATCACAACCGGCTTGAGTCCCTTCTTGACTTCGCTGTCCTTCAGGGCGCGGGAAGCCATGCCGATGTCAAGCACACCGGACAGCGTGCTGGTCATGCCGGTCGTCGAGTCGGACTGCTGGATTTCCACCGTGGCGTTGGGATTCTTCCTGGCATAGGCTTCCTTCAGTTTTTCCATGATCGGGGTGACTGAAGAGGAGCCGCCCACCACGACGCGGCCGGCCACCTGACTGCCCGCATAGGCCGGGGCCTTGTCATCCACGCTGATGTACCCGTGCGAGGCCACCACATCCTGCCCTTCCTTCGACAGAAGGAAGGCAATGAAGTCCTTGGCAACCGGGGACATCTCGGCCTTGGTCGCAATATTGAACGGACGGGCGATCTTGTAGCTTCCACCCTTGATGGCGGCGACAGACGCTTCAGCGCCGTCGATATTCAGCGCCTTGACGGACTTGTTGAGCGAACCGAGCGAAATGTAACCGATGGCCTGCGGATTGCCGGCCACGCTGGTCATCATCACCGACGTGCTGTTGGTGATGTCGGCAGTGTCGACGGTGTTGTCGACTTTCTTGCCGGCAGCGTTCTTTTCTTCAATCTTGAACAGTTCAATAAACGCTCCCCGGGTTCCGGAACCGTCTTCGCGGGAAATGACCGTAATTTCATCATCAGCGGCCAGAGCCGGGGACACAGCCAGAAGCGAACCTGCCGCAATCACACCCGCGGCCAGCATGCTCATCCAGATCTTGTTCATGATACAACGACTCCTTGCACAAAAGTATGTTGAGTGAGGTTTGAGGTCTTGTTCAAACACCGCCCGTCTGGCGGATGGAGACGTTGTAGGGTGGCTGTGTAAAATGCGTTTTCAGCGCTATGTAAAATCTGGGTAAAATCGCAAAAAATGGCCCCGGGCAGGCCGTATATGGTATGTGGACATACGGGAACAAGTAACTCAAAGGCACTATAAAATATATAGTAGTACAGACTGACCTGGCACGATGATTGCTATCCAACACGTTACGGGAAAAATTAAATAAAAATATCGTCATTTGTTCATTGACCACATTATATCTATATATTATAATACAAAAAATTATATTATTACCAATATATTCTTTATCTATTAAAAAGTTAACAGTATGTTAACGATGTGGATATTAGACAAATATACTGTCAACAATGAAACCATATTTAGTTTAAGACGGGGCAAAATATGTCTAATCAGTTCGTTCTCAAAGAATGGCTAAATGATTTTCTAGCGCAACGAGGGCTCAACAGACCGGACGGCCGTCATCTGTTTTCATATCATGCCACGCCGGACGAATTTTTATCACTGGAAAAAGGATTGCAGCAACATGCAGTGCTAGCTTCTAACTTAGGATATCAAAATCCATTTGACTTATGGGAAAACGCATCTAAATTCAGTGCAATTTTCGTGCTTTATGCCGCGCTCTGCTGGCAACAGCAATACGCGGGAGGAAGATGGACATATAACGTCATCCTGTCCAGGTTAAACATTCCTCTGAACAATCCCCGTCTCAAAATAGAAAATATCATTGCCAACGGCCTAAGGTTCTGGGGACTTACCAAAAACGACAATGGCCATGCGTATCTCGGAGCCATCGCACGCGAGGCAGGCTTGCCGCAGAAGCTGCTTGCTGAAAACAGAGGACCTGTCGGGCACATTCTTCATTCCGTTCTCAAAGAAGCGCTGCACTCAGGCCAGTCCGGCAGCATTATCACAACCTGGGTTGAAAGCTGTAAAAACCTCCTGCCGCAATCCTACCGGAACAATAAAGAACTCATCGAAATTCTCGCTGACTCCATCAACGCCATTCTCGACATCAAGCAACATCTCCGTGCAGGCACTCTCGAAGAGGCCATGGCCGAACTTGATGAAAACACGCCAGACTGGCGTTCCCGCTTTCCTCTGCCTTTGTACGATGCCGCGGCCAGGGCTCTTTTAAGCAGTCTGCTGGAAGAAACCGCGTCATCGACCCAGACGAAGAAAACGGGCAGTCCCGTTTCCGTAAGACGCCGTCTTGTCAGAAACACGGAAGGGAGATGGGAACTTCTGGCCGAGCTTGAGCTACCTTCCCGCATAGACACGGGACTCAGCGAGGAGAAGCCACGCGTTCTTTCCATGCGCGTCAGCTCCAGTAAAAACGCATTTGAAGCCGTGCTGAAAAAGCATGCGAACGGCGACTTTTATTTTTTCCAGCAAAAGCAGAACGTCGTGTTTTCCGGTCTCGAAGCCACGCGGGAGATACTCATCCACTATACGGCTCCCTCGGGATTCATCTACACACGCGCCTGTCCCGGTGGTATGGAACTCGACCAAGAACTTCCCTGGATTTTCGAAGGCGAACAGTACGAGTACCGCTTCCGGCAGCAGGGCGGAGGCAGCGTGCGGGGAGAGGTCTGCTATGTGGCGCTCTCTCCCGGATGGGAAGCCGATGGCGCGGAGGACACAGGCCCTCTGCCGGGCACGGACAGGCATGTGTGGCGCATGGTAAAGTCCGGCCGTCTAACGAAGGACAACTTTGCCTTCCCTGTGCACACCTCCTCATTAAGCGAAGAAGAATTCAACTGGAGCTGGGACAACCGTTTCTGGGACGTGGAGATGATTTGCCCGGCTCTGGCCTTCCGCGGCCTTCCGCGTGTCGTGGCCTCTCTGGGCGGAGCGAGAAAATCTCCGCGCGACAAGATGATGGTGAAGAACTCGGCCATGACGACGTTTGAGCCGCTTACAGAATCGGGCACGCCTGCGGGGATTGCGCAGGTCTGGTTCCAGACGGCGGGAGGCGCCAGTCTGCGCAGTCGCATGCTTATTCTGCCTCCAAAAGCTTCAGTCGAGATGTCTGCAGACGAGGAGGGAAATAGTATTCTGCGCCTTATGGGCTGGCGTGCCGAAAAGGCTATCTTCGCCAGCCCGCAGGAAGGACTGGAACTTGTCTGCCGTCCCTCGGGAGAGAATCTGGAAATCGAGTTCAGGGCTCTGCCGGATCATGTGCCTCCGGCCACGGTGGAACTTCTGGTGATCTGGAAGGACGGTCCACAGCACGCGCATATCCGCGTACCCTTTCCCCAAAAGGGCGCGAGACTCTTCAATGCCGAGGAGCAGGAGATCCTTCCAGAAAGACAGATATGCGCGCTACATCTTCACGGCCTGCGCCTGTACTGCTTCAGCACGGGCGTACGTCATGCCGCACTTCGGTTTTCGCTTCAGGGCAAGAGTCTGCTTTATCCTCTGAAGACCAGCGACAACGGCACCATCATCCTCCACCTTATGGACTGTCAGAACGCGCTTCTGGAAATGCTCGCCATGACCAGCGGCCTGGATGCCCGCGTATCGCTCGATATTCTTTTCGACGGTCGAAAGGTAGCGGGCTGGAGCGTGGCCCGATACGAATCCTGTCTCATACCAGAGGAAACAAGAGCCGTGCTCGCCCTTCCTGAACACGGAGAACGCCCATCGCGGGGCTACGCCATGAAGGCGCTGCTGCTCAACCTCCCGGAACTCGGCCTGAAAAATCTTGCGGAAGAGCTGCGCGAAGACGGTACGCCATCGGGCGTCTGGGATACTTCCGAAGCCTTGGACCGGACCCTGGCTCATCTTCGACGACACGGAAGGCACGTCCCTGCGGCCGCTGCTCTGGACCGTGGACGGCGAAGATAAGACGCCCATCAACGCTCTTCAGGCCGCCATTGCCGAAACGGACAGTGAATCCCGTCAACAGGCGTTTGCCTCCTGCGTGGCCGTCATGGAGCAAAGTCTCGACGCTCCGGAATGGTCGACGCTTCTTGCGCTTCTCAGTTATGTGAAGCATCTGCCGCTCTCCACGCTGGAAATATGGCATGCGCTTATCCGCTCTCCGCGCATCATGGCTCTGCTGGCGCTGCATCCAGGCGTTTCGTTTCAGGACATTACCTCAAGAGTCGACACGGAACTTCCCTTTCTGTGGAACTTCGTGTCCAGGAAGGACTGGAAAAAGGCGGCTCAGACCGTCAAGGACTACCTCGGCAAGATCATTTCCGAAGACATGGCCGTCACCTTCTGGCAGAGCCATGTACAGGAGATTCTGGAAGCGCTCGGCTCATGCTGTCCTTCCGTCAACGCGCTCGTGCACATCGCCGTCGCGCTGCCATGTGAAGCAAATATGCTGACAATCGTGCGTAACTATTACTGCAGGGAAAAAGTTGTCAGTCTGCTGTTCAAAGAAGACAGCTCCGAAATGCAGACGCTGCTGCGCGCCCACGCCAACGACGAATGGCCCGAAGCGTTTGCTCCGCTCGTCAACAGGGAACGGCACGATGACAGCATCAAGCGCTTTCTGCCGTTTTCTCAGGCTCATCGAAATAGCGTGCTCGGCCTGCCCGTTCTGCTCACGCTCCAAGCCTTTGAACCGCGGACGGGCTTTTTCTCCGTTCCGCCGGATCAGGACACGATATTCCACATCCGCGAACACCACCATTTCGACGCTGCATGGTTCGAGCGGGCGTCCACGCTCACCGCCTACTGCTGCATGTCAGAACGCTTCAGCATCAAGGAGTTATGAGCATGCCTCTGTCGTACTTTTCCCGACTCTTTCCCCGCCTTCAGGATCGCATACGGCAGGATGTGCCCTCCGCTTTGCCCCTGAACAACGATTCTCTGCGCCGTTGCCTGGATGCCATGCTTACCTGTGCGCCGGGTGATAAAGGAAGCCTCACGGGTGACCCCGCCTTTGAAGCCACTTTCGGCTGGCAGCAGTCGGACGTCCGGCTGGACGAGCTCAAAGGAAAACTTCTGGACGAGCGGCTCGTCCGCTGCCTGAGCAATCCGCCCGAAGAGCGGCGGCAGGACTACGAGTTTCCGCTCCCCCGCAGGCCCTACACTCATCAGCTTGCGGCCTGGGAGACGCTCTGCCGTGAAGAATCCGCTTCCGCCGTCATCAGCAGCGGCACAGGCTCGGGCAAGACGGAATGCTTCATGATTCCCATCCTCGACAGGCTGGCAAAAGAGAGCGCGGAAGAAGGCGTACCGCTCGAAGGCGTGAGAGCGCTTTTTCTCTATCCGCTCAACGCGCTCATCAGCAGCCAGCGTGACCGGCTCGACGCCTGGACGCGGGGATTCAACGGCGACATACGCTTCTGCCTCTACAACGGCAAGACACCCCAGAGTGTTCCCGCCCATGAGAAAAAATATCCCAACGAAGTCATCTCGCGCGACGATCTGCGCGCAAGCCCGCCCCCCATTCTCTTCACCAACGCGAGCATGCTGGAATACATGCTGGTGCGCACGGAAGACGCGCCCATTCTGCAGAAGTCACAGGGCAAGCTGGAATGGATAGTGCTCGACGAGGCCCACTGTTACATAGGTTCCCAGGCTGCGGAACTCTCGCTTCTCTTGCGCCGCGTGCAGATGGCCTTCGGCGTGACTCCCGACACCGTGCGTTTCGTGGCGACCTCCGCCACCATAGGCGATCCCGACGGCCCGGCAGGACAGGATCTCAAGCGCTTCCTTGCGGATGTGGCTGGTGTTCCCCTCTCTCAGGTCTCGCTTATTGCGGGCAAAAGATTCATTCCCTCCCTTCCCGATATGGAAGAGAAGCCCGTCACGCTGGAAGAGCTGGAAGCCATGGAACCCGAAAAGTCTCAGCATTCTGCCCGTTATGAAGCGCTCTGCCGCTCAAAAGAGGTAAAGGCTTTGCGGTCACTCTTCACCCGGGACAAAACTGTGGCCCGGCTCTCCGAGGTACGGACTCTTCTCAAAAAATCGGGCCTGCCCGCCGACACGGATGCCTCCCTGCGCTGGCTCGACGTGCTCTCGTGGACAAAAAGCCCGGAAGGTACACCATTCCTTCCTCTGCGTGCGCACATATTCGGCCGGGGGCTTTCCGGTCTCTGGGCCTGCGCAGATCCGAACTGCCCGCACAAACAGAAGGAACTCGGGGACGACTGGCCCTACGGCTCAGTATGGATGGAATCACGAGAGCGCTGCTCATGCGGAAGCCCGGTGTTTGAAATCGTCACCTGCAGAGGCTGTCACACTCCTTTCCTTCTGGCCCAGAAGAGCGACCGCACGGACGAAGATGGAACTCCCGCAGAATTTCTTATACAGAAACAACATGGTCTGGAGATGGAAGAGGAAGAAGGACTCCTCGACGAAGAAACGCCTGTCAGCCGTCTTTCGGACTCCTACGCCGTGCTGCTGATGCGACCCGGATTCTCGTCGGCCTCCTTCTTTCTCGACAAGGAGACCTTCCGGCTCATGGATACGGACAACGGCCATGCCATCCGCGTCTTTTTGAAAGAGCCGGACCCCGACAAAGGTGCTCTTGACTGTCCTCTCTGTCTGGAAACAGCCCGGGGAAATCAGGAGTTCTATGCCTACAATTTCATCGGCACGCCTTATCTGCAGAGCACCATAGCCCCAGTGCTTCTGGAATTCGCTCCCGACGGAAAGGATCCTGTCCAGCATCCTTTCCGGGGCCGCAAGATGCTCACCTTCAACGATAGCCGGCAGGGAACGGCACGCTCGGCCATGCGCATGCAGCTGTTTTCCGAACTTACGCGCGTACGCGGACTTCTCTACCACATCGCTTTGCGGGATTGTCAGGGGGGTAACGAGGAAAAGCGCACTACGCTGAAGCAGGAAATAGCCACTCTGGAAACCCTGCCTGAAAGTGTGCGTCTTACCATTCAAAGCCTGCTGGATAACAAGAAAAAAGAGCTTGCCACACTCAAGGATGAGGTTCCCGTTTCCTTTACCGACATGGCCCGGCAGCTTGAAAACGAGCGCTCCACCTTTGACGCACTGTTCCGGCTCTATCGTGAAAAGGCGCCGTTGCTGTTTTCTGCAGACTCAACGACAAACTTCGCCAACATGCTCATTTTCCGCGAATTCGGAAGACGTCCGGCAAAGGCCGTCAACCTCGAGACACTGGGCCTCATGGCGGTGTGCTATCCGGCACTGGAAAGGGTGACCGACGTTCCCAGAGAATTGAAATCTGACAATCTCACGCTGCAGGACTGGAAGGACTTTCTGAAGATATGCCTTGACTTCGTGTTCCGGGGAAACGGCGCCACCGATTTTTCCAAGGACTGGCGAAAGTGGCTGGGCATGACCTACAACCAGACCTTCATGCTGGCCCCGGATGAAAAAGAGTCCAAAAAAATTCAGCTCATCTGGCCTCAGTGCCGCCGCAACAGACAACACCGTCTTGTGCGCCTTCTGGAACGTGCGCTGAACCTGGACGCAAGCCACTGGAAACATGCCGACACCATCGACAGTGTACTCCGGCAGGCGTGGAACCAGCTCATAAGTCTCCCTAATCTCTGTTCACGACATGGGGACGGCATACTTCTCAAACACACGGCCATGAGCTTTGCAACGCTGAAAAAAGCCTGGCTCTGCCCCTTCACACAGCGTTTTCTTGACACCACCTTTGTCGGCATTTCTCCTTATCTTCCCCGCAAAGGGGAGCAGAACACCCCTTGCAAGAATTACGTCATTCCGCGCTACCCCTCTCCTTTCGAACCCACGACCGAAGAAGGAGTAAAAAAAGCCCGCAACTGGCTTTCAGAAAACAAGGAGGTTCAGGCTCTCCGGCAGGCCGGACTCTGGTTTGCCGACCATGACAGCGTGGTGGAACTCATGCCGTATTTCAGAGCTCAGGAACATTCCGCCCAGCTCTCATCCACTGAACTCGACGAATACACGAACATGTTCCGCAACGGTGATATCAACGTGCTCTCCTGCTCCACCACCATGGAAATGGGCATAGACATAGGCGGCATTTCCGTCGTGGGCATGAACAACGTGCCTCCCCATCCGGCCAACTATCTCCAGCGTTCCGGTCGCTCCGGCCGCCGCGGTGAAACGAGGGCGCTCACCTTCACCATGTGCAAGGACAATCCTCACGAAATGGCAGCCTTTGCCAACAGTCGCTGGGCCTTCGATACTGCCCTTCCCGTGCCTCATGTATCCCTGAACAGTCCTGTCATCATGCAAAGGCACATCAACGCCCTTCTGCTCACGGCGTTTCTTAAAGAACGCCAGCAGAAGGATGACAAGGATCTGGTCAAGCTCTCATGCGACGCCTTTTTCACCGGAAAGAATCCTGCGGCAAGTCTCTTCTCCCTGCGGTTCAGAACGCTGGAAAAAGACTCGCCCCTTCTGGAGGGTATAAGACTCCTGTGCCGAAACAGTGTTTTCCAGAACGAACGCCAGGAGGCTCTGGCAGACAAGGCCGCCGAAGCCATGGACAGAGCATACGCACGATGGAGAAGTGATTACGACGCCCTGTGCCGGGCGGAAAAAGACATGCAGAACACCGGCGACGAAAAGGATTCCGCCGCCAAAAAGGCCGTTACCCTCCGCAAGGAGCGCATGGCAAGGGAATACTTACTCAAGGAACTCATTTCTCAGGAATTCCTGCCTGCCCACGGTTTCCCTCTCCATGTGGCCACCTTCGATACCATGCACTATGCCCTTTTTCGGGAACAAAAGCGTCGGCAAAAAGAAAGCAGGGAAGAGCCGGACAATCTGTTCATGCGCAGAGAATTGCCCAGCCGTTCCCTCTCTTCGGCTCTTACTGAATACGCGCCCGGCAACAGCGTGGCCATCAACGGTCTCGTCTATGAATCAAAGGGCATAACCCTGAACTGGCATATTCCCGCTTCTGCAGAGGCTGCTGCGGAACTTCAGAACATACGAAGTCGCTGGAGATGCCGTCACTGCGGCAGCTTCGGCACGGCAGCCAGCCGCTCCCAGACGACATGCAGCAACTGCTGCGCTCCTCTGACCAAAGAAAACTGGCATGAGTATCTTGAACCTGCGGGCTTTGCCGTGGATTTTTTCAGCGAACCATCCAACAACGTCACGCTCGGCATGACTGGTCTGAGCCATGCCGAGGCCAGCGTATGTGCCTGCGGGCCGTGGATTTCCCTGGGACTTCCCGAAGCAGCCCGTTTCCGCTGTACCACGTCGGGCACAGTGTTCCACAGTTCCCGCGGCATGTACGGCAGAGGCTACGCCGTATGCCTCGCCTGCGGCAGAGTAGAATCCATCTCCGAAACAGGGGAAATTCCCTCTGCCATAAAGAGACATCAAAAACTCCGTGGTGGAAAAAACGAAAACGATCCTGCCAATCATATCTGCCCGGCATGCCGAGAAGGTATGGAATGGAAAATAAAAGCGCCTCTCTGGCTGGCCTGCGAGGGCAGAACCAACGTTCTTGAAGTGCAGTTGCGAAAGGAAGACCAGTCCTGGCTCAACGATGAATCACAGGCCTTCCCCATAGCCGTCGCCCTGCGAGACGCTCTGGCCGCACGGCTCGGTATTCAGACGGAAGAGCTGGGATGTACTGTGGGCGTCCGTAAGA
>CALUZP010000007.1 GCA_944325325.1 uncultured Desulfovibrionaceae bacterium | reverse complement strand
GGATGTTCGACCGGGATCCCGCCGAACCGGCGTTCCGCCTGAACAGCCGCGTGCTCGTGTTTTTTGCCGTGGATCTCTATCAGGTCATGATGACTACCTCGCTTGCCGGCGCACAGACTGTGTTTCTGCCGTTCAATCAGGGCTCGGCCGGTCCGGGCAAGGATGGCGGTGCGGGCAATCCGCCCACGGCCGACGGCAGCTATGTGACTTCCTATCTGTGGAAGGACGTACTGCAAAAAGACAGCCTGCTGGACATCCTTCAGAAGTTTATCCATTTCGAGGTGCGGACGGAAAAACAGAAGCTTGCCGGGGGCAGAGAACGCACCGTCACCAGGCGAAAGGTTGTTTTTCCGCGGTTTCATCAGCTGGACGCCGTGCGTAAGCTCATTGCCAGCGTGCGGGAGCGCGGGGCCGGGCGCAACTATCTCATTCAGCACAGCGCCGGATCGGGCAAGAGCAACAGTATTGCCTGGACGGCCTACCGGCTTTCCTGCCTGCACGATGCCAAAAACAGGCCCGTGTTCAGCTCCGTGATCATTCTTACCGATCGCACCGTGCTTGACCGCCAGCTTCAGGACACCATTGCGGGGTTTGACCATCAGGCTGGTTCGGTGGAAACCATCGGCGCCAACAAAACGTCGCAGGATCTGCTCCGGGCCATCAACGACGGCAGGCGCATCATTGTGTCCACGCTCCAGAAGTTTCCCGTCATCTATAAGGAAGTGCAGCATGTGACGGGAAAGAATTTTGCCGTCATTGTGGATGAGGCACACAGCAGTCAGACAGGAAAGAGTGCCATTACGGTAAAGGAAGCCCTGGCCGACACGACAGAGGCCCTGCGCGAGTATGCCGAACTGGAGGGCCTGGCGGAGGAGGAAGCCCCGGACATCATGGATGAGCTGGTACGGGAAATGATCGCACACGGCAGGCACGGCAACCTGAGCTTTTTTGCCTTTACGGCCACGCCAAAGCGCAAGACGCTGGAAATGTTTGGGGACGAACGCGCCGACGGCACGTTTCATCCGTTCCATACGTACTCCATGCGGCAGGCCATAGAAGAGGGCTTCATTCTCGACGTTCTTGCCAACTACACCACGTACAGAATGTGCTATAAAATTGCCAAAAACATCCCCGATAATCCAGAAGTCCCGGCTTCCCGGGCTGTGCAGACCATCCGCAGGTTTGAGGAACTCCATGCGCATAACCTGCGGCAGAAGACCGAAATCATTGTAGAGACCTTCCGCGACACGACGCGCGGCAAAATCGGGGGCAAGGGCAAGATGATGGTGGTGGCCGCGTCGCGTCTGGCGGCGGTGCGCTATTATCGGGAGATTCAAAACTACCTCAGGGAACAGCATGATACGGACACGGCCGTGTTTGTTGCGTTTTCCGGCATGGTAAAGGACGGGGACGCTGAATATACCGAAAACGGCATGAACAGGGACAGGTACGGCCGCCCGGTGAGCGAGTCGCAGCTCAGGCAGGTGTTTCATGAGGAGGGCGATATTCTCATCGTGGCCGAAAAGTATCAGACAGGCTTCGACGAACCCTTGCTGCACACGATGATTGTGGACAAGAAACTGCGCGGGGTGAAGGCCGTGCAGACCCTGAGCCGTTTGAACCGTACCTTTTCGGGCAAGCAGGATACCTATGTGCTGGATTTTGTGAACACCAGCGGGGAAATCAAGGAGGCTTTCCAGCCTTTTTACAAAGAAACCGTACTCGATCATGAGATCGACGTGGATCTCATCTACAAGACACAGGGGCTCATCCACGATTTTGGGGTCTACACGCGGGAAGACGTTGCCAAGGTCGGCGCGGTCAGGTTTTCCGGCAGAAAGAACGCCGGTTCCACGCAGGCCAGAATCACCGCGTATCTGAAGCCTGTGGTAGACGTGTATGACTCGCTCGGCGGGCAACAGCGCTACGAGTTTCGCAGGCTGGTGCGTTCCTTCATCAAGTTCTACCGCTATGTGGCGCAGATAACCCGTCTGTTTGACAAAACGCTGCATCAGGAATTCGTGTTCTGTTCCTATCTTGAAAAACTCCTGCCCTCAGAGCAGCAGCCGGACTTTGTGCTGGGCAACAAGGTCAAGCTCGAATACTACCAGCTTCAGAAGACATTTGAAGGGGCCATTGAACTCGATCAGCAGAGTGAGCCGCTCAGACAGCCGGAAAGTCCGCCACGGCCCATGAAGCCGGAGGAAATCAGAAATACGCTTCAGGAAGTCATCGAAACGATCAACGAACGCTACAAAGGCGATTTTACCGAGGCCGACCGCGTAATCGTAACCCACCTGCACGACAGGGCCATGACCGATGCGGTTTTGAGGAAAAAGGCCCGGTCCGGCAATCAGAAGATGTTTGTAAACAGCCTGTTCCCGAGGTTCTTCGATCAGATGACGCAGGAAGCCTATACGGAAAGCGTGGATGCCTACGCCAAACTGTTCGAGGACGCGGAAAAGTACCGAATCATCATGCGCTCGCTTGGCGAAACGGTATTTCGGGAGTTCAGAGCCATGGAGAAGGAAGAGCCGCCTGCCGCAGCGGCATTGTAATATGGTCGTGTGCCTGGATGCGGCTCCAAACTGTTGCAGAGGGCCTGCCCGCTTCTGCCTTGCGGTGCTTCGATGGGCAGTGTGGAGCGCACCAGGGGGCCACATTGCGTCCAGCGAAAGGGGGAGTTCTGGCACACCGTCGGAGCCTGTGAGCCCGGTGCCGCCAGTGACGAGGACGGATTTCAGCCTGTTGCAGCTCCCGGAGACAGACAGATTCTGCGTGGAAGGGGCGAAAGAGGGCAGTCCTTCAGCAGACGTTCATGCCGGATGGTCATGCCTCCATGGCGGCTGCGCATCGTCTCAGTCCGTCCCGCCAGTGGGGAACGGCAAGGCCAAAGCGGCGCTTGATCTTTCCCTTGTTGAGCACACTGTAGGCCGGGCGCACGGCGCGGGTGGGATATTCTGCGCTTTCTATGGGGCGCACGTCGCAGGAAAGGCTTGACTCCTCCATCACGGCACAGGCAAAGTCGTACCAGCTTGTCACGCCTTCATTGCTGTAGTGGTATACTTCCCTGGAGCCCGGCGTGATCTGCGGCAGTATGGCCACGATGGCCGCGGCAAGATCCGCCGCATAGGTGGGCGTACCTGTCTGGTCGAACACCACGCCGAGACTTTTTCGTTCCGCTCCCAGGCGGCGCATGGTTTTGACAAAGTTCGCACCGAAGGCGGAGTAAAGCCATGCGGTGCGGATAATGACCGCCGTTTCCGCTTCGGAAAGCACGGCCTCTTCTCCGGCGAGCTTGGTCTTGCCGTATACGGAGAGGGGGTTCGTGGCGTCTTCTTCCCGGTAGGGGCGGCAGGATTCGCCGCTGAACACATAATCGGTGGAAATCTGGATGATGCGGCGGCCGTAGCGGGCCAGCAGCTCCGGTCCCAGTCGGTTCACCCTGTCTGCCGTTTCCGCGTCGTCTTCTGCCTTGTCCACCGCGGTATAGGCCGCGCAGTTGATGACGAATTCGCACGGATTTTCCGCAAAAAACGCCTTTACCGCCTTTTCGCTGGTGATGTCGAGTTCGGCCCTGCCCGCATATACGGCGCTTTCACCCAGAAGCAGCCGCAGCTCCCGCCCGAGCTGTCCGTTCGCGCCCGTGACTAGAAGCATGTTTCAAACTCCGCAAAGTACGGATGCCGCTTGTCCTTATCCGAAGTGAGGGCGCGGGACATGTCGATGCGCCAGTCAATGGCCAGCGTCGGATCGTCAAAGCGTATGCCCCCTTCGGACTCCTGGCAGTAGAGATTGTCGCACTTGTAGGCAAAAACCGCAGTTTCGCTCAGCACGGAAAAACCGTGGGCAAAGCCGCGTGGAATCATGATCTGGCGGTTGTTTTCCGCCGAGAGCTCTACGGCCACATACTGCCCGTAGGTAGGGGAGGTGCGGCGCAGATCCACGGCCACGTCAAGCACCACGCCTTCGAGCACGCGCACAAGCTTGGCCTGGGCGTGTTCGCCCTTCTGAAAATGCAGGCCCCGCACCGTACCATAGGAAGATTTTGACTGATTGTCCTGCACAAAGTCGTAATGCAGGCCGGCCTCTTCAAATGCGGCTCTGTTGTAGCTCTCAAAAAAATAGCCGCGCGCGTCCGCAAACACACGAGGTTCTATGATGTATACGCCGTCGATGGCGGTTTTACTGAAATTCATGCCGCTCCTCCAGCTTTTTCCGAGAGCTTCGCGGTGTGCGCCTTCTTCGTGTCGCAGATGAGCGCTTTCCTCTGTGTTTTGTTGATGAAGCTCTTAGTAAAGGTTATTCGTCCACGCAGGTGATTTTGATGCCTTGCTGTTTTTCGATGCCCGGTATAAAGCGCTGTAGCTCCGTCCACAGAGTCGGGCGTGCCGCATCAAGCCACACGATGTGGCGGCTCATGGACGCCACGCGTATTCGGAGTGTCTCAAAAGTGTACGGAGAACGTCGGTTTCTTTTCAGCCAGATAACAGGGAACATTCGAAAATTCCAGAAAAAAATACCGTCGATTCCATTTCGGCTCATAGCGCATTTTCGGTTTGCAGCGCTTTGCGTTTTTAACCATACGGCCTGTCGTTTCGCGCAGAAACCGCGGTTTTTCCGCTCAATGCCGGCCGGGCAGCGCTGTCCTGCCGCCTCGCGTTCTGCCTGTTTCAATGGCAAGGCGCTCCAGGGATCAGGACTCAGTATTCCCAGCAGATTCAAAAAAGAGCAGGCATGGACGCGAAGGTTTTTCATGTCTGCTCCTTTTTATCTTTCTTCCTCTCAACTGGACGCTATTCGCCCTTTCCTTCCTTGCTCTCGGGGACGGCCGAGAGTTGATGCTCAAAGCGTTCTCGGCGGGATTATCCATGGACTCAGGTCCGGCCTGCAATGAAAAGAGGTTCCAAAAGAACATGGCCCCTATAAAACGTTCTATAACCGATTTGTCAGATGGAGAGCAAGATGGGTATCTCTGAAAACATTTTTTACCCTTGCTGACCATGCTCAGGATGCCTCCTTCCTGTGCTGATCGATGCTGCCTGAAAGCTCACAGCACTGCCGCACGCCTGAGAAAAAAAGGGATGCTCCTCGATGTATCGGACGAACACAAGGCGAATTGAACTCCAGGTTCCATGCAGTCTGTGATGCCGCGGGGCGTCTGATTCGAGTATTGCTGACAGCCGGTTCCGTCAGTGAGTATGCCGGAGCGGCCTGTCTGCTGCCGGCCTTGCCGCCTGCCCCGGCAGTTCCTGCCGGCAGAGGCCATGATGCAGCGTGGATTCGTACTGCGTTGAGGAATCAGGGAAGCCCCCCTGTATCCCTTCTCGTAACAGCGCAAGAAGACCGGAATAGTATGACAGAAAGCTGTATCGGAAGCGTCACAGGACAGAGAACCTGTCTGCGAGGTTGAAAGACTGGCGTCGCATGGCCATGCGCCATGATCGTTGCGCGCACATGTTTCTTTCGACAAGTTACCTTGCTGTCTTTGTTGTCTATTATCTTTAATGCGTCCTGCCCCCAGCTGCTGGCCGGGGAAGGGGCGGGAGGTTTCGCTGCAAAGGGTTTCCCAGATGCTTTTGTCGATTTCAGCCCTCAGAGACGTTTTGAGTGCCTTATAGAGATCAGCGCTGGCGCCGGGGAAGCATGCCTGACGCACAAAGAAGCTCTCTTCCTTATAATCCGTGCCGTGTCGGCCACAGGAACGCGGGGCAGTTTGACGATGCCGCACTCGATAGCATCCATGAGGGAAAAGTCGCTCATGGTCCATGGGAACAGCGTACCTTCCACATAACCGGAACCGCTCAGGAAAAACGGGGTTGCGGAAAGATCGAACACGCGCAGGATACCGATTTTCTTCTGGAGGATTTCCAGACCGGAAATCCAGAGACGGACGGTCTCGCGGTTGTCGTCGGCGTCTTTCCTGGCTTCCGTCCTTTCCGTGCCTTTGAGAACCTTGAGCTGTTCGTCGAGGACTTCCCGAGCGTTCTGCTTCTCCCGGTAGCAGTGCTGCGCTTCATCATTGATGACCATGACGGACTTGAGGTTCATCAGTTCCGGCATGACGCGCTGGCATTTCTCCTTCGGTCTCAAAAGTCATCAGTTCCGCGTTGTTCCAGCCTTTGAGTACTGCACGGGTTCCCCTGGAAAGCTGAATTTTTTCTCTGAGTTTGAAGGCGTGATAGTTGGTGATGACAATGCGGGCCTGCTGAAGGTCCTGAAGCATATCGGCAGGCAGAAGTTCACGGCTGGCATAACAGGAATCGGGATCGTTGGGTTTGAGAACCCGCAGCCTGTCACGGATGGTGATGCCCGGCGCGACAATGAGAAAGCCCTTGGTGAATCTTTTTCTGAGAGGATTTCTGACGGCATTCAGTGTCTGCCATGCAATGAGCATGGCCATGACGGTGGTTTTTCCTGCACCGGTGGCCAGTTTCAGGGCGAGACGCGAGAGCCCGGGGTTGGCTTTTTCATTGCTTTCCTGCAAGTACTTCAGATAGTTTTCCCGGGCCTTTTTGTTCTGCGGAGGCACTTCGGTGAGCCAGATGGCCGTTTCCACCGCTTCTATCTGGCAGAAGAAAGGGCGGATGCCGCTGAAAGGATGCGTGCGCCAGTGAGTAAGCAGGCGGGCTGTTTCCGGTGTGACGTTCCAGTGGACTGCAGGGGCGCACGCCATTTTTTGACCTCGGCCCGGATCTCGTTGATGAGGGATTTATGATACTCCTGTCGCTCTGAGCTGATGCTGGTTGCGACCGCGTCATCCATGAGCGACAACTGTTTGAGACTCTGCTTTTTGGGCGTGGGGATGGGCGTGATGAAATCCGCCGGACGCCGGGAAGGTATAATTTTCTGCGGGGGCTGACCATCGGAATCAAGTTCCCGGTGTCTCAACGGTTCGCCGTAGGGGGAGTTGAGAATCAGGTGGTCAAAGAAGGCGTTTGCATCAGATGTCGGCATGGATTTCATCACCTTTGCACAGAAATTAGCTGATTCTATCCGAGGCGATGGAAAAATAAAAACACAGGCAGATCCCTGCTGATGGCGTCAGCATGCAAAAATAATGAACAATACAGCATGCATAATCGTCAATATATATGTTCCATGAACATACCGCAGAATAACCAGAGGCAGATAAGTTATATTGTAGCGAATATCTGGATGCTGAAAGAGCATGACGTACAAAAGGTCACTGGAATACTGCATAATATGTATGTCCGATCCAGGGAAACAGGAAAGCAGCGGCCCTGTTGCACGTCTATTTTTTCCCGGCAACGGTTTGTAATGTTCCGCTGTGCCTCAAAGGCCATTTTTTAAGGAGCGTCTCCCCTCACCGCGCTGGCCCCAGTCGCTTCCCGTCCTTCCCGGCAAGGCCGGCAAGCAGGCAGCGGCTGGTGCGGTCGCAGCGCAAAACGGCAAAGGCGGCGTGTTCATACTGCCTGGCCTGGCCTGCCTCGAAATAATAGCGGCGCGGCAGGTCAAAGAACAGCAGGCCGCTGGCGGCCTTTTTGCGGCACAGGGCCGGGGTGGGGACACCTTTGCAGTCGCTGTCCGGGATGAAGGCCTCCGGCGAGGTTTGGGGATGACCGGCGGCGTCCGGGTGCAGGGGCAGGCAGCCGGGACCCGTGGCGTCAGGGATCAGCCAGTCAAGTTCGTATTCCAGATCCATGTAATCACCCATCAGCAGGGCGTGCGGATCCGTGGGCCGGAGGGCCAGCAGCACGTCGCGGCCTTCGCGCAGGATAGCGCTGCGATCCGCAATGGCTGCGCCGCCGGCCGCTGTCAGCACGGCCGCCACCAGCGCAAAGGGCAGGGCGTGGCGCAACAGGGGCGGACGGGCGGACGGTTGTGCACGGCGGATCCCGGCTGCCTGCCGGAGGCGCCGGTTCAGCCAGAGCCCCGCGCCCATAAGGCAGATCCCGGGTCCGGCCAGACTCAGCACATACGCCATGTGCGGGAGCTTGAGCCGCACATAAAAGCCGGTCAGGCTCGCGGCCAGCAGAAGCAGACCGGCCACAAGCAGGGTGGCGTCGCAGGCCGGCGCGCGGCAGGAGCCTGTTTCAGCAGCCTGCACCGCGCCAGAACCCGCGGAACGTGTGGCAGCCGTGTCTGGAGCTGCCCCAGCCGTGTCGGGTGCGATCGTGCCGTTTGCGGGGGGACTGTCCACGGTTGTTCGGCCTGCAGTCATGCCATCTGCGGCCGTGCTGCCGGTGGCCGCCGGGACGGTGCGTGACAGACTGGCTCCGGCATGGTGCGTTTCAGGATCGTGGGGGGTGGCGTCAGCGGCTCCGGCGTTGCTGGTTCCGGCGTTGCTGGTTCCGGCATTGCTGGTTCCGGCGTTGCCGGTTTTGGCTGTACTGGCTCCGGATGCACTGGCTGGGGGTGTCTCCACGGCGCTGACGGCTTCTTTGCTCCTCGACGGCGCAGGGTCTGTGGGCTGTGCCGCGTCTGTATCTGCGGCTGCCGCCTTCATTGCGCGGATACCGGTTCTGCCGGTTTCATCAGCTTCTGTAGCCGGAGAGACTGTCCCGGCCAGGCTGGCGAACAGGAGGTTTACGGCAAGCAGGCATTCCGGCGGGCAGGCGTACCAGCCAGGCAGCAGAACCAGAACAGCGGCGGCGTATTCTGCCGGGCGCGGGGAGGCCGGGCTCTGGCGCGGCAGCCGTCGCCGGATCAGCAGGGCCAGGTTCAGGGTCAGCAGAGCGGATGGGAGCCAGCCGCCGAGCAGATCGGGCGTCAGATGCAGCTGAAAGGGCAGCGGCAGGCGCGGCGAGAGCAGGGCGGGCGTGAGGATGCAGGCCAGGGCGGCCGGCCGCAGCGCCCCGCGGGGGAACCGTCCGGCCGTGGCCAGGCCCAGGGGCAGCAGGCAGCAGACGGCCGGTACGGACAGGAAGCCGCCCAGACCGGCGTCCTGCAGTGTGACAAAGCTGGTCCACAGCGCGGCAAAAATGGCAGCAAAGCGCAGCAGAGGCATGTCCATACCGGCGTAGAAGAGTGCGGACGCGCCCCAGACCAGGCCCAGAATGAGCGCGGGGTTGTGGCCGTACAACTCCAGATGCAGGCCGATGAGGCCCCCGCAGGCCAGCACCAGGGCGCATGTGGCGGCCAGGGTGCTGCTGCCGCGCATGCGCCAGAGCGTTGTGCCGCCCAGAAGCAGAACCAGGCCCACGGCTGCCATGGGAACCGCCATGTCAAGATGCCATTCGGCAAGCAGGAGCGTGATCAGGCCCAGCAGGCACAGGGCGCTCAGCAGTCCGCCCAGTGCGGCAGGCAGACGCAGGCACAGGGTTGCCGCAATTCCGTCCGGTGTTCCCGGCCGGTGCAGCCGCCTGAGGCCATGGTGCAGCAGCATGGTCAGTGCAGACAGCCAGGCCAGGTTGACAAGCAGAAAGACGGCCAGCATGGCAATGAGCGAGTGGAAAGGCCAGGCATACAGCACCAGTACGTTGAGCAGCACAAGAGCGCTGAGAGCCAGCCCGCCAAGCGCAAGGCCGTGCCCTGCACGCAGGGCAAAAGCCAGAACGGCGGCCAGCGCAACCGGCCCGGCAAACAGCGCCGCTCCCGAGATTCGCGGACCGTACGCGCACGGCGCAACAAGCTCCATCAGAGCCAGGCTGCACAGCCAGGTTGCGGCCCCGATCAGCACCGTGAGGGGCAGGGCCAGCCAGGCGTTCCGTTTGGGCGCGGCCACACAGCAGACAGCCGCTACCCCTCCCAGCCGCAGCAGCAGGCCGGGCCCGGCGGCGTACCACAAATCTGAGAGTGCAGTGTTGCAGGCTGCGCCGCACAGCAGCACAACAAGCAGGTTCCACAGCCCGGCGCTGCGCCGCAGCACGAACAGCTGCACAACGCAGGCCGCCCAGACAAGGCAGAAATCGCGCTCCGTGGCGCCGCTCTGGAAAGTCTGGGCAAACACCGCCCAGAACAGCCCCGTGCAAAGCCCCGCACCCAGCATGGCCAGCCCGGCCGCAGCCCCGGCCAGCCCCCCGGTTTCAGACGGGACAACCTCGGCGGTACCGGAACCGGCATTGCTGGCTCCGGCATTGCCGGTTCCGGGTATGCCGGTTCCGGTATGACTGGTGTCAGGAGGACTGGCGCTGGCCATGGCGTTTGGGCTGTCGTCCGTTTTTGCCGTACCTTGTTTCCCCGGGCTGAATCCGGCCCGGCGTTCGGCAGCAAAGGCCAGCAGCAGGCATAGCAGCATTCCGCCCCCGGCCAGGCCGAACCGGGCCGTATCCGGCAGGGCAGGCCAGTTCCAGGCGATGAAGCGGACGGCCGCAGCCAGCACGAGCGCCACGCCCGTGGCCAGCGCAATCAGGCCGGGCAGGCGCACAGGGTCAGGAAGACGGATCAGCGGTGGCATGGCAGAACCTTTTTTTTCGGGAGGAGGAGAGAATACGTTGCCGGGGGGAGGCGGAAACCCTTTTCGTCAAAAGGGTTCTCCGCCTCCCCCCGGGCCCCCCTCCACCTTCCTAAAACGTTTTTTTGCGGGGCGGGCGCGGGACTGCACCGGGCGTGCGGGCCGGCTGAAGCCGTCGGGATCGGCAGCGGGCCCGGCGGACAGATGGAGTTTGACAGAAAAAGGGTGTCTGGTGCAACCGGAGGTGACCCTCCAAAAGCTGGGGGGTCGGGGGAGCGTTGCTCCCCCGGCGGGGTCCGGGGCGGCGCCCCGGGTGGTTTTCTTCTTCCCGTCACTGGCGTGTGCAGGGATGGTGCCTTGGTAGTGTTCTTGCCGTTCGCGCGGGGAATGCAGGATAACGCTCTATGAGTTTCTGGGTGGGGGGCCGGTACGCTCAGTCGGTAGACGGCGTGAAGAGGTTGCGGGCGCAGAAGGCTTCGTAGGACTTATCGGCGGCGGCCTCCTCCTTGAGCGTATTTGATGCATTTTTATGATAAATTTTGCCTACATAGATAGTTTCTTTCCGTTTTATAAAAAAGATTCTCAGTGTGAAATCGGAATGCTGCCTGTCGCGGATATAGAAAATGGGCAATCCGTCCCACGGTTTAATCAAGGGCGGACATGGCAGGAAGTTGTTTTCAGCGGCCTTGGCGAACGCCTTATAAATGAGGCTCCATTGGTACGGCGTGAACGTTGAAGCAGTGATGTCATCGCAGCAGAATACGACATTGAACATGCGTTGGATGCCGTCAAAATGGGCTGTCTCCCGATAATACGCGTTGAGCCATGTGTGGATGGGCTGAAAGTCGGTTTGTCCCCAGACGTTGGGCAGCCGTTTTTCGACCTCGTTGAACTCAAGGAAGTCGGTTTCCCAGTAAGGGCTGTTTGCGAAGCTGAGTGCCATGCCCTGCTGTTCGAGGGCGTATTCGAGCAAGGGGCTTGGAAGATCAAGGCCTTTCAGTGTCTTTGAACCTGTTCCCTCAAGCGTGAGGACGTTGCCTTTGGCAAGATCCTGCATAAACAGCCTCAGGTGGTTCAGGGTTTGCTTATCGGCCAGGCGGAGCAGATCGTATAACGAGTGGGTTTTACCTTGTTCTGCATAGAGCGTGAGCGTGTGCAGGGTGTTCTGCTGCTGGCACAGGGTGGTGACGTGTTTTTTGAGTGTGGTATAGGCCCGCATGGTTCTGGCAATGCACTGTACAGCCTGATTTTTATCCGGGCAGGCTCCGACCTCGGGATTGAGGAAGAGCGCCGGCATTACAGCAGCCTCATCAGAGCGTGTTCGGACTCATCGAAGAAGCCCTCTGGCCAGTTATCCAGCATCCCGTTGGAATCCGTGAAAATGGACGTCACCTCTGAGGTCTCTGTCTGTGAATTTCTGGTGAAATAGTGGAAAATGGCCTCATTATCCGGGACACGGCCTTCTTTGACCGCAATGCGGATTCCGTTCAGAATGTGTTCAGAATGCGTTTCAACAATACATTGTACACCGCATTGCGAGGCCAGAGCGAGAAAGTAGCCAAGCTGGGTCTGGCCGCGCGGGTGCAGGTGGGCTTCCGGATTTTCGAGCAGCAGGGTAGCACTAGGTAGCTTGTCCGTAGCGACACGAGCCGCATTGACAAGGATGCTGACCAGAATTGGCAGTGTGTAGGAAAGGCCAAAGCCCACGTTGGTCGGTCTGAAACCGGCAAAGGCGCCTGTGCCGATATCCGCGTTGGCGTGTATCTGAAAGTCAAAGTCGCAACCTGGAGCAATAAGGCTCAACCAGGCACGCACCTGCTCAAAAAGGCTGCTTGTGTCGGGCAGGGATTCGTGACGAAGCGGTTCAGGCACGCCGCCCTTGTCGCGGTATTGGGCGAGGAGCGCATATACGTTTTCGCCGGTTTCACCCACATGGACAGCATTGTCTGTGTAGGGCAGGCTCACTCTGGGGCCAAGGCGGTCTGCCGAGATGTAATACACACGGCTGAAGGCTTCATGCGTGTCATGGCTGAGGATCCCGGACTCGGCAAACGTGCATGCCGCCGTGCTCCCGTCAGTAAATTCCACGTTGATTGCCGGATAGGCGCTGCTCAGGGCGCATCGCAGATCCCTCACAGTGCCTAGTCCCTTCAACAGCCGCTGGGCTTTACAAAGCCGGATGGCCTGCAGTGTCGTGCTTTTGCCGCTGCTGTTGAGTCCGGTCAGAAGGGTTATGGGTGCAAACAACAGTTTCAGTTCCAAAAAGCATTTGAAGGCGTTGAGATGAAGCTTGCGGATCATGCATCCTCCTGCCCGTAGCGTGTGAACAGATCCCTGAAGAAGCCAAACCGCATCCTGATACCTGGCAGCTTGTGGCTGTCGCGGGAGATCGCATTGCCAAGCGGGCCGGCAAACGCGCTCCTCATTTCTGAAAATAGCGCTTCTTGATGTTTTTCAAGCCTGTTGAAGCTGTCCTGATCTAGTTCACCCAAGGTAATGGCTACGGTTTCGAACAGTGCCTTGTTCACCGGGCTGCGCCTGGCTGGCGGCAGGGATCTTCTGAACGCGTAGGTTCCAAAAAGTTGCTGGGCCCTGTTCATGGCAAGGTTGAATTGCTGCTCGATGTCTTCAAACCGGCAGTAGGCACACCGGGTATCAACAGACGGCCGGGAGGCAAACAGCTTTTTCAGTTTGTCCTGCCTGAGTTCCGGCATGGCGCTCAGCAGAAGCATGGTGTCCGAGAGAAAGCCGTCCATATCGTCGTTTTTAGGATAGGCGTCAATGTCGCGTATCAAGAACGCAATGAAACGCAGGACAAGTTCCTTGGCAGCCATGCGCGAGTCGTTGATGGTGTTGTCTGTTGCAGCCTTAAATGCCTCTGAGTCTGCAAGGCGCTGCAGGAGGCTGGCCACCTGCTCGTCATAATACAGGGCATGGCGGATCTCCTGAGAAGAAAGCGGCAGCCCTCCGGTGTTCAGCCGTTTGAAGATATTCCTTTGGACTTCCGGTGGTGTTGTCGAGCTGATGACGGCAAACTGCAGGGTCGTGTCCATAATGCGGTTCTGGTATTTTGCAGGAAGCTGTTCGTAGGAAGCACCGTTCAGATCAGCCAGAAACTCCAGCTCTGACAAGGTGAAGGTCTTATTCAGCAAAAAATTCCTCATGGCAGAAACACGTTGCAGACCATCCACGATTTTCCAGTTTTCGTCGTTGTCGGCCGCGACATAGAAGAGGGGCAGGGGAATGCGCAGCATCAGCGATTCAATGAGCCGGCTTTGCTGAGTCACTGACCACAGATTCTCCGAACGCTGGATCTGCGGAGCACTGATGGTTGCCCTGCTCAAGCGATCCAGAAGACGGCTCACAGGAACCGGCACGGATGAAATGTTGATTTTATCCGCATCAAAGGGAAACTCGTGTGAGTCCTCTTCTGCCTCGACGCCGGACAACGTTCCGTTGTCAGCCAGTTCCTGGGGAGTTGTGGAATCGATGTCATGGCTGGATGGGGACATACGGCTGTTCTCCTGAAATGTCTTGCCTGAGTGAGGAGCACAGGCGCACATGAATCTGTGAGCTACCGGCGTTGTCTTATGTTGTGCGTGCTGCCTGGCGCGTTTTTTTATACTAGGAAAGAAGTCCTTACGGCAAGAGGGCTGTTGCCTGATAAGACAGACGGCATGACCACCAGCGCAGTCAGACCGGGCAGGCGCACAGGGGCAGGAAGACGGATCAGCGGTGGCATGGCAGAACCTTCTTTTTCGGGAGGAGGAGAGGATACGTTGCCGGGGGGAGGCGGAACCCCTTTTCGTCAAAAGTGTTCTCCGCCTCCCCCCGGGCCCCCCTCCACCTTCCTAAAACGTTTTTTTGCGGGGCGGGCGCGGGACTGCACCGGGCGTGCGGGCCGGCTGAAGCCGT
>CALUZP010000006.1 GCA_944325325.1 uncultured Desulfovibrionaceae bacterium | reverse complement strand
GTGCCTGACAGCTATGTTGCTGAAAGTGTAGCTGAGGGCCTGAAGGCCCTTGGCATGGAAGGGAAGAAGATCCTGCTGCCAAGAGCCCGTGAGGCACGGGAAGTTCTGCCTGAGGAGCTGCGCAGGGCCGGCGCACAGGTCAATGTCCTGCCTGTGTACGAAACCGTGCCTGAAACGGGCAACCGTGAAGCCGTTGTGGAACGTCTGAAAGCCGGGACACTGTCTGCAGTGACGTTTGGCTCCTCGTCTACAGTAGACAATTTTTTTGCTCAGATTCCTGAGACTATGCTGCAGGAGCACCCTGAGACTGTGCTTGCCGCAATAGGTCCTGTGACGGCAGCCACGCTCGAACGGCATGGATTCAAACCGACGGTACAGCCGGAAAGTTATACGATTCCTGCTTTGGTAGACGCGCTGGCAAGGCACTTTGCCTGATTTGCATGTCCGCTTCAGGTTCTGCATGCCCTGCGGGCGGCACGTCCAGCGGCCACCTGCCTGGGCGCTTCGCCGGTGCAGCAGGCAGGCGTCCGTGCAAACAGCAACTGAGCGGAGGCATGTACCGTCATGCCAGAAGGCACACGGGGTGTTTTTTGACTGGTTGCTTTCATAAAACGACTTGCTGTGTATGGATGTACACAGTGTGATGATTTGATCCTGAGGATGATTGGAGAAGAGGCCGTGCTGCTCTGTGCAGCACGGCCTCTTTGTGTCAGGGGATGGAGCGGGAGGATTAGGCGCGGAACGTGTCAAGGTAGGCATACAGCGCGGGAGAGCCGCCAGTATGCAGGAAGAGCACGTTGGAGCCCTTGGGGAAGTAGCCCTTACGCGCCAGATCAATCAGGCCGGACATGGCCTTGCCGGAGTAAACGGGGTCAAGCAGAATGCTTTCGGTCTGGGCAAGGAGTTTCACTGCATCGACCATGGCGGGCGTCGGCAGGGAATAGCCGGGGCCCACATAGTCGTCAAACGCGACCACATCCTTGGCGTCCACGCGGGCGCTGGTGCCGATGCGTTCCAGCGTTTCGTTGGCAAGCTTGAGTACGGCAGCTTCCTGGACGGGCTTTTTGCGGTTAACGCCGATGCCGGTCACGGGAATACCCGCATTGTTGCCGATCATGCCGGCAATGATACCGGCATGTGTGCCAGCGCTGCCGCTGGGAACGATCATGTGGTCAATCTTCAGCTGCATGTCAAACAGCTGGCGCAGAGTTTCCTCAGCGCAGCTGACATAGCCCATAGCGCCGATGCTGTTGGAGGCGCCTCCAGGGATGATATACGGTTTCTTGCCCTGGGCACGCAGCTTTTCGGCGACTTTTTCCATCTCAGCCATCATATTGGAACCGCCGTCCACCACTGTGATGGACTTCACGCCAAGCAGCTGGAACAGGAAGTTGTTGCCGGACGCTTCGGGGTTATAGCTGTGTTTGACACGTTCTTCCAGAACGAGGTGGCAATCAAGTCCTTCCTTTACAGACCAGGCCAGTGTCAGGCGGCAATGGTTGGATTGCACAGCGCCGCAGGTGATGATGGTGTCGGCGCCCTGTTTCAGTGCGTCGGCAATGGAAAAGTCAAGTTTGCGGGTTTTGTTGCCGCCGCCAGTGCCGGGCAGCAGATCGTCACGTTTGATGTAGATATTGATGTCCGCGCCTACGGCTTTGGAAAAGCGGGGTACATATTCAATGGGGGTAGGTGTGGTCACATAGCCACGGCGGGCAAATTTGGCAAGATTCATGATAACCTCCTGAAGTGAGGATGATGTTGGCAAAATGCCGGTTGTCGACATTTTGTTGTTGTGAGTACGTTGGCATGGAGTTTCGGAGATGTCAAGGGGGCTGATTGATTTTGCCGGGAGGTGCTGATAAGCAGGTTGGCCTGCATGACAAGATAAACGCTTACTATAGATTTTTCAGTATGATAAGTTGCGGAGACGCGGTCATGACGCGTCCTGGCCGGCAGGGCATTGCTCCGACACGCCTAAGGTGGCAGGTGGAGTGTTAGAGCCTGGGAGGAGAGTTTTGACAGGTAGAGCGGTCTGGTCTTCATCCTTACAAGGAAGGACTCCAGAGCGGTTGAGGGGCACGGGGGGAACTCTGGACGTTGGGGCAGTATCGAGCCTGTCGGCCTTGGATGTGCTGGTGAAGCCCTTTCATGAAGGAATACGGAAGTGGCTTGCCGCGGAAAAACACTGGTGCCGGAAGGTCTGCGTGCTGTTGGGTGGATGTGCAGGCATGGAAAGGCTGCTTGAGCGGGACGGCGTCTACTTGCGCAACGTTGAGAAAACTTTTACCTTGCAAGACGCACGGTTTTCGACAACAAAGGGCCTCATGAGACTGCGCTGCGCGTTGTGTGGCTTTTGCAGGGACAGGAACGATGACAGAATTCAAACGACAAACATACAGCGACCAGGTCGCAGCGTACATCCGCAAACAGATCCGTGCGGGCAACTTTCTACCGGGAGAAGCCATCAAGGAAGCGCAAATTGCCGGTCGGCTCGGTATCAGCCGCGCGCCCGTTCGAGAGGCGCTGGAGTGTCTTGTGCAGGAGGGACTGCTGACTTCTGAACCTCAGAAAGGCAAGACAGTCAGACGATTTACAGCAAAGGAGCTGTACGACAGTTATATTGTTGGCGGCATTCTTGAAGGAGCCGGTGTTGCGGGGGCGCTGTCTTTATGGACCGAGAAGAATCTTGCCGAGCTCTCCGGCGTCCTGCATGAGATGGAGCCCATATGCCGGACAGCGGAGACGCTGGAGCCGCTTGCCGACGTTGACGAGCGTTTCCATGCAACCTTGCGGATGCATTGCGATAACGTTCGTCTGCTTGAAATGGTTCATCTTTCCTGTGCTGCCATTTCCAAGTGCTGGGGGTATCAGCACTGGATTGTTTTATTTACGCCTAAAGAGTATTACCAGCGTCACGAAAAGATTGTCCGCGTCATGTCGACGCGGGATCCAGAGAGTGTGGAAGGCGTACTCCGGGAACATTATAAAGAAATCGGCCGCCGGATGGCGGCGTTTGGCGAACAGCCCCGTTAAGGCTGACGGATGGGAGCAGCTATGCAGTTGTCCTTGCAGGAATTGGAAAAAGGGTCACCAGATGTGCCTTCTGCTGTAGTGCTTGGCGGACGGAACATGCTGGGACAGGCGTTGGTTTCCGAGTTGCTGAATCGGGGCTGGGCTGTGCATACGCTGGAACGGCCTCTGCATGACGATGTGCCCACAGTGTTCACGCCTGAAGAATTGACCCGCCGGATTACCGAGTTGCAGCCTGCGGCCGTTCTCAACGCAGAGGCCTGGTCTCAAATCAACGAGGCTGAAGACGAGCCTGATGCCGCCATGGCCGTAAACAGTGGACTGCCTGCCATTCTGGGACGCATTGTCAGAAGCTTGCCGGATACATGGCTTGTTCAGTACAGCACGTCGTATGTTTTTGATGGTGCAAAGCGGACGCCGTATGTTGAAACCGATGTGCCGAACCCTTTGAACGTGTATGGAAAAACCAAGCTCGCTGGAGAACAGACGCTGGAAAAGCTGGATATACCACACTGTCTGATCCTTCGGGTAGGCTGGCTGTTTGGTCCGCAGCGCGAGAACCTGCTCAGCAAGCTGTTGCAGCGGGCCCGGGAAAAAGGCGTGCTGACCATGGTGCATGATGTATACGGATCGCCTACTTATACATGCGATCTGGCCGTTGCCACAATGGAGCTTTTGCAGCGGAAGGAGTCAGGACTGTTCCATTTTGCCAATTCTGGACAGGCTACCATTTGTGAGTTGACAGCTGAGACGCTGCGTCTGGGGAACAGGCCCATGCAGGTTGTGGGAGTCAGTTCGGCCGAACAGCCCCAGGCTGCACGGCGTCCGCCGTATTCGGTTCTGTCCTGTGAAAAGTACACGAAAGCCACGGGACTGACACCGCGATCGTGGGTTCAGGCACTGCGTGAATATGTGTTCAGCGGTTTTCTGGATGAAGACTGAGTGACGAGTCCATGGCTGTGCCGCGTTTTCAGGTAGCCTTCCTGCCAGGATCTGTCCGGGGGACCTTGGGGAATGGCGCCAGCAGCAGCTGGGATTGCTTCAACGTCCGTGTCTCACTAAGGGCCTGCCTGAAAATCATTTTTGAGTTTGGCTGGTTGCCGTATCTTGCAGTTCTGCAAACCGGTTGCCGCGTTGATATGGCTGCCGTCAAATTTTAGGTCGGCTTGGGTGAGGGGACTGTGTCAATTTTCATTTTGTGCTGTTTGGCCTGGTCAGCTTGCGGCCGGATCAGCCTGCACTGTTGACACTTGAGCAGATCACAGTACCGGCTCTCATGCTGCTGCTTATGCACAGTCTGCCCTGGAAGGAAGGCTTGCAAAACAGTGCAGGGTGTAGATCCAGGCTGAAACCGGGGATCGATCCTGTTGTTCCGGTCGGAAGTCTATTGGTTTACGGAGTACCGGTACGATGGGGCTGTAGCAGACACCGGCAGCGTACTGCCACCCGTTGCCCGCACAGTCTGACTTCTGAAGAAGGTGACTGGTAAAGCGCAGACACCGGCAGTGGCTGTGTAATTGTCTGTGCGGCGCTGCTGTAGCGTTTTCTGCAGAGAGTGCTGATGTCACCACCCTGTCGTTTGGGAGGTGCATTGGGCCGGGGAGCAGAGGGCTTGTACGTGTGACAGCCGCCGCAGTCGCTGTTGTGGTCTCATGCAGTATGAGCTGACTTATCGAATTCGGAATTTCAAGGAATCCCTCGCAGGCGCTCAATGCATCTGCGAGGTTTGGCTGTTACGTTTATCCCCCCGTCGCGCACATTGATTGAAGACACCTTGCGTATGGGTATGATTGGCGCGAATCGAGGGGGAATTTCTGCTGTCAGAATCCTGGTACCCCTTGCCGTGGGCGTGGGCCTGAACCAGCTTCTGCATCGAATACGAAACAGAGTGGAGCATGCATCATGAGCAGGACAATCTGGTTCAGTGCGGGAGAGCTTTCCGGAGACATGCAGGCCGCCAGCCTGCTGCGGGCTTTGCGGTCTCTGGATCCCGAGATTCAGGCTACGGGCATGGGCGGGCCAAATCTTGCCGGAGCCGGGCAGCGCAATTTGTTCCGTGTGGAAGATCTTTCCGTCATGGGGATTATGGAAGTTGTCTCCGTGCTGCCGCGTGCCTTCAGGCTGCTCAAACGGATTCGGATCGAACTTGAAAAGCTGCGCCCGTCAGCCGTAGTGCTCGTGGACGCCCCTGAGTTCAATTTCAGGGTGGCGCGCATTGCCAATGAACTGAACATCCCCGTTTATTATTTTATCCCTCCAAAGGTATGGGCCTGGCGGACAGGCCGTGTTAATTTCTTGCGCGAGCATGTGCGGAAGATGTTTTGCATCCTGCCGTTTGAACCGGATTTCTACCGTGCACACGGAATGGATGTCGACTATGTAGGTAACCCGCTGATTGATATGATTGACCGGCAGCGTCTCGAGCATGTCGCGCCGGAAGCCGGCCGTATTGGTGTGATGCCCGGCAGCCGCAGCAAGGAAGTCCGCTTGCTCATGCCCCTGTTTGGCGAGGCGGCAAAACGCTTGCTGACGTTGTTTCCCGAACTCACATTCCATTGCCTGCGGGCGCCCAATATGGATTCCGATCTGCTGCGGAGCCTGTGGCCTGCTGAAGTGCCCCTAAGCATGGAGAGTCCCAATGATCGCTATATGCAGATGCGGCGCTGCACGGCCATCATGGCAGCTTCCGGAACAGCCACACTGGAAACAGCTCTTGTGGGTACGCCTACCGTTATTGCCTATAAGGTGGCGCCGTTGTCATACGAAGTCGGCAAGCGCCTGGTCAAAGTCAAATGGATTGGCCTGCCCAACCTTATTCTTGGTCGTGAAGTTTTTCCCGAATGTATCCAGAAAGAGGCAAATCCTGAAAAAATTGTAACGATTTTAAAGGAATGGCTTGGTGTTCCGGCTTCACTGGATGCTGTGCGCGCTAATCTTGCTGAGGTGGCGGAACGCTGTGGTGAAGGCGGCAGTGCCATGCGTGCCGCAGAGCATCTGCTTGCGGCGATAAATGGCAAGGAGGACTGATTGTGAGCTTTTACGACAGTCTTGGCCGGGCCAGCATTATTGGCCTGCATATCGTATCTGGAACGCTGGTTGGCGGGGTCATGGGCTATGGAGTTGACCGCTGGCTGGGAACAAGTCCGTGGGGGTTGTTATTTTTTCTTCTCCTTGGAATTATTGCAGGATTCAGGAATGCATGGAAGGACGCACGGCGTGTTATGCAGGAAAGTGCAGAGGGTCAGGCGGACAAGTCTGAAGGGCAGAAGCGATCATGACGGTGCCATGGAGGCGGCTGGATATCGTGCTTGAGCGAAGGGGGTTTGCTGCCCCTGTGCGCCGGATCCTGATCTGTTCGCTGATGGTGGGCGTCCTTTGCTCCCTCGGTGGTTTGGCCGGCTGGCAGAAAAATACGGCATTATTGTGGTTTGGGCTGTTTGCGCTATTTTCCACATGGAATTTTTGGGGCATTGCAAATTTTATTAATAAAGCATTATCAACTGGTTGGAATAAAAATATACAGCTCAGGCTCTTTCTGGGCTTCCAGTTACGGCTTTTCCTTACCGGAATTTTCGTGTACATTGCGCTTGTCCATTGTTGCGCACCGTTGTATGCCGTGCTCAGTGGACTTTCCGTTTCACTCGTTTTTGTCGTCATCTGTGGGGGTTTACTGAAAAAATGACAGCCCGATAGCCAATTGGGGGCGGTGGCCTGTCATTGCATATGCCCGGAAAGGAGAAACTCATGGCCGCAGGACTTCCTGAACCACTTCTGCTTGCCAACATCGCTCATCTGGACGAAGTGACCATCGCTGGTCAGCATCTGCATTTCGGACACGTTTTCTATACATGGCTTGCCATGCTGATTCTGTTTGTGCTTGCGTTGCTCGTCCGCAGAAAGCTGACCCTTGTACCTGGACGGCTGCAGAATGTCTTTGAGACATTTATTGAGGGGTTAGAGGGCTTTACTGTTTCCACCATCGGTGAAGATGGCAGAAGGGTTTTTCCCATTCTTTGCGCGCTGTTCCTGTTTATTGCCATGCAGAATCTTCTGGGGCTCATTCCCGGGTGCGACGCCCCTACAGCCAACGTCAACACCAACGTCGGCATGGCGCTTTTTGTATTTGTGTACTATAACTACATGGGCATCAAGCGCTGGGGCTGGCATTATATCGGGCATTTCATGGGGCCCATGCCGATCATGGCGCCGTTCATGTTCCTTCTTGAAATCATTTCGCATCTGGCCAGGCCGCTGTCGTTGACGCTTCGTCTTTTTGGCAACATCCGCGGCGAAGAAATTGTGCTCCTGCTGTTCTTCCTGCTGGCGCCGATTGTGGGAACGCTGCCTATTTATTTCCTGTTCCTTCTTGCGAAGATTCTGCAGGCGTTCATCTTCTATATGCTGGCTATGGTATATTTGAAGGGCGCGTTTGATCCGGCCCATTAGCTAAAGCGGGCTGGGACCCAAGGGTTGCAGCCCTGCACTTTCGAGGGAAATGGTCTCTTGACCGCAACCATATAACCAGTTCAAGGAGTCAACATGAGTAAGGTGTTCACTGCGTTGCTGGCCCTGGTAGCCGTTTTGGGTGTGTCCAACGCCGCCTTTGCTGCTGAAACCGGGGGCGTGCTGCTCGATTCCTCGAGCCTCGGTCTTGCCGTCCTTGGCGCCGCTCTGGGCATGGGCCTTGCTGCCGCGGGCTGCGGTATCGGTCAGGGCTTGGGTCTCCGGGCCGCTTGCGAAGGCATCGCCCGCAACCCCGACGCCGGCCAGAAGATTCAGGTGACCCTTATCCTGGGTCTTGCCTTCGTGGAATCCCTGGCTATTTACGCGCTTGTTGTCAGCCTTATCGTGCTCTTTGCTAACCCGTTTGTTTAGGCCTCTTGCGGGATGGCTCTCGTTCGTGGAAACGGGGGCCATCCCTCCTGTAATCTTTTACCCCCCTTACGACCATGCTTCCTCAAAAAAGTGAGAAAATCCCGCGGGCTACTATTCGGCGTCTGGCTGTATATGTGCAGGTGCTCGAAAATATGGCTCGTAACAACATCGATGTCATCTCGTCCGGCCCTCTTGCTGAAGCCTGCGACGTCAACGCTTCTCAGGTTCGCAAGGACCTTGCCTATTTCGGTGAATTCGGCGTGCGCGGCGTCGGCTATCATGTGACAAGCCTCATTCATGCCATTAAGCTTTCGCTTGGTGTCGATCGTGAATGGAGAGCTGCGCTTGTCGGTGTAGGCAACCTGGGACGGGCGCTGCTGCACTATGGAGAGTTCAAGTCCAGAGGTTTTCACTTCGTCGGCGCGTTTGACTGCGATCCATTCAAACTCGGCGAACAGGTGTATGGGCTTGAAGTCTCCTGCACGTCCACACTGAAAGCCGCTGTTCAGGAAAAAAATATTGAGATCGGTGTGATCACCACACCACCGGAGCGTGCGCAGCGTGCCGCGGATCATCTTGTTGACGCTGGAATCAAGGGGATATTGAACTTTGCGCCTGCCCGCATCGTGGTTCCTGACGATGTGCATGTGGAGTATGTCGACTTCTTCCACTATATTTATGCGCTTGCCTTTGACATTTCCACAACTGAAAATCGATAGGCTGCCTGGTGCGGTGCAGCATTGGCTGGCTGCACTGGGGTTCCTCAGTCGTTTTCCTGTCGCTGTCGAAGTGACGCCTGAAGTGCTAGCCCGCTCGCTGGGATATTTCCCAGCGGCGGGGTTTGTTTTAGGTGCCCTGGCCTTACTGCCCGTATGGCTGGGGCTTTGGGCGGAACATCCGGCTGTGCAGGGCGTGCTGTATGCACTGTTGCTTGTCTGGGCAACACGCGGGCTGCACTGGGATGGTCTGGCAGACGTGTGCGATGCTGCGGGCAGTGGGGCGCGTGGCGAACGGTTTTACATCATCCTTAAAGACAGCCGGCTGGGAGCCTTTGGTGCATTGGGGCTTGTTCTTGGGCTTGGGGTGATGGTCTGCTCGGCCTCAGCCTGCCTGGATAATGGAAAGTGGCTTCCATTGCTGCTTGCACCGGCAGCAGGGCGTTGTCTGCCGGCAGTGTTGCTGTGGAGAGGCCCGGTAAGGCCTGCGCCTGGACTTGGCCGGATGCTGCTGCCCGGGGCAACGAGCGTTCAGGCGGCTTTGCACCTGGCGATTGTTGCGGTATGCCTGCTGGTGCTGGGCCCTGTACGGGCTCTGGCTGGAGTTATGTTGATCACTTTTGGCGCAGTCTCTCTTGTGCGCCTTGCCCGCCGTGAGGATGGGCTGAACGGGGATTTTCTTGGTGCAGGCATCATCCTTGGAGAATTGAGCGTACTGCTTGCCGGATGTCTGTGCTGACCCTGTCATACGATTATTGGCATCAGGAGATTGTGCGTACCGGAGCGTGATTCCCGTCAGGTGCGCTGATGGATATAGCGGGAGAGCCGGCTGCCGGCCGGCAACAACTTCAGTCGGCGGATGCCGGGGCATGATTTTGCCAACGCGTGGCCTTTACGGGTGATTTGGCGTTCGTATAAAAGATGCGCAAGGCAAGATTGCCTCGCGAATGCCAGAATTCCCGTATTGGAGGCCATAGGCTGCCTGGAGTGGAAACATCTGGGATTGGAAGTCGGTTTTATAGTACGCTATCAGAGGAGCGCCATGCCGAGCGAGGACGCAAGAAACGAGGGGCAGCCGGGGTGCGGCTCTTCGGATCGTATACGCATGAAACTGACGCTTGCCTATGTCGGTACCCACTATCATGGCTGGCAGATTCAGGCTCGCCCGGAGGGCAATCTGCTGACTGTGCAGGGGCTGCTTGAGCAGGCTGTTTCCCATGTGGCCGGCGTGCCTGTGCATGTCCACGGGGCCGGACGCACTGACGCGGGTGTGCATGCCGAAGGGCAGGTCGCACATATGGATATTCCCGCAACCCGCGCTGGTGTGGACTGGCAACTGGCTTTAAACACGCTGCTGCCGCATGACATTCGGGTTGTCAGGGCTGAACTGGCCCCTGAAGGGTTCCATGCACAATTCGGCGCCAAGCGAAAGCGGTATGTGTACCGGTTGTGGCTGAGTCTGCGGTATACACCGCCGCGTCTGTATCCGTTTGTCTGGAGTTGCGGTCCGGTAGATGTCGATCGCATGCTGGAAGCTGCACGCCACCTTGAGGGAAGGAAAGATTTTTCCAGTCTTAAAAATAGTGGAACCGACCTGCTTTCCTCTGTCCGCACGGTTTATGCGGTGCGTTGCCTTGCCACAGATGCACACGGTCGCTGTGAGGGGGAGCGGGAGCTTGCCTGGGCCTTTGAGGCTGACGGATTTCTTAAGCAGATGGTGCGCAACAGTATGGGGCTGCTGGTCGCTGTGGGGCGTGGCAAGCTGGCGCCGGACGACATCCCTGCCATTCTTGAGGCCAGAGATCGCCGCAGGGCAGGGCCGACCGCTCCTGCGCAGGGGTTGACACTGGATTCCATCGACTATGTCCTGAGTAGTGATCAATAATGAAGACTGCCGGACGATACGGCTGGAGCTCTGCCGGCTCTGCGAGAGAGTTCCTTATTGAATGGAGACGACGCGTTGAAGGAATACGCTTGAAACAGCTTTTGTCGGAGATGCCTGCTCGGTTGGTCGGATGAGGCGAAGGCTGTGGGCAGGGAATACGTTTCCTGCAACATGCTGTTTTGTCTTAGCCAGGACAGCCAGAACTGTATTGTAGCTATGGAAGGCAGAGTCTGCACGCCATTAATATTCTGTGGTGCAGATATGCTCCAGCAGTCATCCTGTGTGTGGCATGCATGGGCTTGCATACAGGGCGTTATGCCTTGCTGCAGAGACAAGTTGGCAAGACTGCCTTGCCCAGAGGCCTTGCGTCCTGCTGCCTGTGGAAGCGGCCATGGATGCCTCCTGCGCCAGCGGGCAGGCTTTCGCCGGATGCGCGCGGCGTGCAAGCCTTGTCTGGACTGGGCCAGTACGTCAGATAGACGTGTGGTATGGGCCCGTCGTATGCTCTGTGGACACGGAGCGTTCGAGGCAGTCCCTTTACGTATGATGGCTCCCGGATGGTAATTCACAAAAAGATAAAGCGGATCAACACAGGGTTAGTGTTGATCCGCTCGTTGCATCAAGGCATTTCAATTATACAAAGGGCAACTGGCGTTTTTGAACCTGGCTGCGGCTGTCTGTTTTATCCTGGCAGCATTGCCATGACTGGCATATTGAGCTGTCAGAGGAACACAGCTTGCAATCCGTAGAGTCGTTTTTACCAGCCGTTATGATAGCCGCGGTGTTCCTGGCTGTTGCCATAAATGCCGCCGGCCAACGCACCTACGCCACCGCCAATCAGGGCGCCCACCGTACCGCTGCCGCCGGTCAGGGCGCTGATACCCATGCCGGAGACGGCGCCTACAGCCGCTCCACTGAGCGCACCCTGTTGGGTTCTGCTCATGTTGGTGCAGGCGGTCGTGCCGAGTGTACCTGCAAGAAGAGCTCCAATCAGCAGAAAAGCTCCCAATCGTTTCATGTCAGACTCCTATTTGGTGGCTTCAGGGACGATGATCTCGTACCATAACACGCTGAAGACACCACGGTTCAATTCGCTGGGATGCGCAGCATACCAGCTGTCGATCTGTTCGACAATACTTTTTGGGGAAGCATTGCCAAGGGCTTTGGTCCAGGAGCCGACAAAGGCCGTAGGTTTAGCCTTTTGCCGGTCAGCAATGGTTTGCTCGATGGCCACGACTGAGGCCATGCCATAAATCAAAGCCATTTTTTCGTTTTGTGTCGATTCCTGCCACAGCGTCCCGGTCAGCTCTCCCTGTTTGGCAGCCATGGCCGGGCTGTTCCCCAGGAACAGCATGCAGGCCGTCAGCAGAGCGATAACGAACGCAGAGAGTTTTTGCATGACACACTCCTTGGTAAAACGTGCAGGTTCAGTACCTCTGAATCCTAGACGCGACAGGCCGTCCTGTCTACAGTAATCATCGCACGGTTGCCGCTGTTACGCAATAGTGTAAAAAATAATTATAGATTTAAGTATATTAAATAATTTTTTAAGGGGCAAAAATCTTATGCAGGTGGTGCCCTTCTGAAAATACTCTTTTGTGAGTCATGCTTTCATACCTTCAAGATATTGGGCGCTATTCCTGTACGAAGGCATGGCCTGTTTGCCGGCATGCGCGTGCTGATGGCAGGTTGGGACATGCCGCGGCCTTCTCATAAGCGTTTTGCAAAGTCATTCTGCCAAAAGATCTGGTTCGTATATGCCCGAATGATTGTTTCCTCCTGAGCGCTGATGCTGGGGAGGATTTTTTGTGCCATCCATAGCAAAAAGATATAAAAATTAGTTATTCAAGATAGATAATAAAAATATGGGTTGGAAAGGAAGCCCTCTGTCGCAGCCCATGTTGAGTGACGCAAGGAGGAATATATGTGAAAAATACAGTAAAATTTTATATAATATATTGAAAATACATATCTTTCAGCATGATAAGAATTAGACAATGTATTGACAGTCAAATGAAATCCTCGTACGTATAGCAAAACTAGATTATAATCTAGATTAAAAGCTAGAAGAGGTTTTACATGAAGAAAATCAGTTATGGGGATCCGCTGAGGCTTGGCCCGGTTACCATGAAAAACCGGATCATAAAATCACCGCAGTCAACGTATTTCTGGGCTGAGGATCAAAGTGTTTCGGAGCAGGTCCTTGCGCACTATCAGGCCCTGGCAGCAGGGGGAACAGGCTTGATTGTGATCGCGGCACTGCAGCTGTTCCCGTGTGCGCATGGGCGCAGGGAAGGAGGACTTTATGACGACAGATTTATCCCAGGCATGAAGCGGCTTACGGACGCTATTCATGCACATGGCTGTGTCGTGACGGCGCAGTTGATTCATGATGGTGCGAGCGACCTGGAAAGACCCCGATGCTCAACGGCATTTACAGCCGATGAACTGCCATGCCCCACGGAGTTTTGCAGCCCGTGCACCGGAGTGTCGCTTGCAGAGATTGAGGAAATGAAAAAGGCGTTTGTCGACGGCGCCATTCGCGCTCAAAAGGCCGGTTTTGACGGTGTCGAGGTTCACACGGCCAACGCGTATTTTCTGGTCAGTTTTCTGAGCCGGATCTGGAACAGGCGCACAGATCAGTATGGTCCGCAGTCCATGGAGAACCGTACCCGGCTGCAGCGGGAAATCATCAGGGAAATCCGCAGGGCCTGCGGTGAGGATTTTGTCATTGGCGTGCGTATGAACGGGCAGGAGTTTGGCCATGAGCGCGCTATGACCATTGAGGAAGGTGTTGAAGCCGCCAGGCTTTTTGACAGGGAGGACATCAACTACATCAGCGTGACAGGATATGGGTATGGCGCGGTACCCATGCAGTATGTAGCCGATTACTGGGCTTATCCGGAGGCCGACGCAGATATGCGCGCCTATGTGGGCAACTTTGCGTCAGGTCTGCTCATTCCGGCGGCTGCGGCCATCAAGAAGGCTGTCGAACATCCTGTATTTGCGGGAGGCCGCCTTGACGCTGAACGTGGAGAGGAACTTCTGGCACACGACGTGCTGGACGGAATTCTGTTTGGGCGTCCCCATTGGGCAGATGCCGAACTGGCAAAAAAGATTCTGAGCGGACGTTATGACAGCATCGTACGCTGCACGCGTTGTGCCACTTGTGAGGATCCGCAGGATGGTGTGCCGCGTCGCTGCCGGGTAAATCCGGCGTTTGGCCGTGAAGCTGTCCTGACAGTCACGAAAACCGCCTCGCCAAAGCGTGTGCTGGTTGTGGGTGGTGGCCCGGCCGGAATGGAAGTTGCCAGGGTGGCTTCCCTTCGGGGACATGCAGTCACGCTGTGCGAGAGCCAGGGATGCCTTGGTGGCAAGCTTCCTTTGGCCATTATGGTGAAAGGCTGCAGATTCGACGAGGTGCAGTCATTGCTGTCACGCCTTGAGGAGCAGGTTCGTCAGCAGGTCAGCGATATTCGCCTCGGAACGACAGTGACGGAAGATTTTGTCAACAGGGAGCGGCCGGATGTTGTGGTTCTCGCTACTGGTGGGCAATACCGCCTGCCGGATATTCCTGGAATCGATCTCCCGCAAGTTCAGGGTGTCAGAAGTCTTGCCGGAAGAGCCTCTCTCCCTCTGAAGCTGTTTGGGCCGGCGCGGCTGCATACGTTGTCGAAATACGTCATGCCAGGCATGGGCAGGCGTGTTGTCATTATTGGTGGTCAGATAGAAGCGCTGCAGGGGGCCGTATTCCTGGGCAGGCGTGGAAGGCTTGTCACTCTGGTTGAGTCTGGCGAACGCCTCGGCGATCGTATGCCGCCACGATACTTGCGCAGGACACTGGCCTGGATGCAGCGCACAGGCGTCGTCGTCCACACCAGCACAAAGGTACAGCAAATTGTCCGTGACAGTGTGCAGTGTATCAAGAATGGAGTTGCCTTTTCCATCAGCTGTGATCAGGTGCTGGTGTTTATGCCGCCGGAAGTCAACGGCGATTTGTTGTCTTCACTTTCTGTCCCTGTGTACCGTATTGGTGCCGCGGCTGGCGTCGGGCATTCCCTGATGGTTCACGCCATATACGACGCCAGGGCCCTTGGCTGCACCCTCTGAAATACGCCCTGCTGCAAGGAGGACCTATGAATAGTCAGACACAGTCATCGACGAGTGCGGATATACGGTATCTTCTTATTGTATGCCTTGTTTCCAGTCTCATTTTGTGTATTCCGGAAGTTGGATATTTCACTCGGGACATCAAGATATACACAGCGATTACTCTTGGCATCATTCTTCTTGTAAGCTTTTCTGTCTTTGATATTTTTATTCCTGCAATTCTTCTTCCTTCATTATATTGTCTTTCAGGAATTGTTGACGCAAATGTAGCATTTATTTCATGGACAAACACGATCATCTATATGGTGATTGGAGCATTCACACTGACAAATGTGCTTGAAAGCTGTGGGCTTTTAAAGCGTATAGCGTTGTTCTGTATCAAATGCTGCGGAGGGACATTCAACAGAACGCTCTACGGGCTTTTGCTGACAGGTATTGTGCTCGCCGCAATCACGTTCAACAACGCCTATATTGTCATGGTCATGCTCGGGTATGGCATATGTACGGCCATGGGACTGAAAAAATCAAACGAATCGGCCGTGCTGATGATGGCTGCAGGCATTTCGGCAAATACAGTCGGCATCTTTATGTATGACCCCGCCATGATGAGTCTGCTTCAGAGCAATGCACGAACCGTTATTCCGGATTTTCGCATCACCTGGGTTGAGCAGTTTATCTACAACGTGCCTCTTCTGGCGTTCCTTGTCCTGTTCATATGGATCATGACAAAACTGTTCAGGACGGAACATGTCCAGATCACAGGGGGAAAAAACTATTTTGAGGACGAGTACAACAAGCTTGGCCCCGTTTCAAAAAAAGAAAAAATTGCGGCTGCGGTTCTTGCGGTGCTCATGCTGTTTTTACTTACAAGCCCTCTGCATGGCGTTGATATTACATATGGCTTCATGTTTCTGCCATGGCTTCTGTTTTTGCCGGGCGTCAATGTAGGAACGAGCGAAGATCTCAGGAACCTCCCTTACGGGACGATTTTCTTTATTGCCTCCTGTCTTGGAATCGGCATGGTTGGCAATGCATTGGGCATTCCAGCTCTCATTTCGGCAACCTTGCACCCGCTGCTGGATGGCATGGGTGTTATGGTCATTCTGTATGTTGTACTTGGCCTTGGGATTGCGGCAAATTTTGTCATGACGCCGTTTGCCATGGTAGCCTCACTTGCCGGTCCGGTAGCCAAAATTGCTACCGGGCTGCATATACCGCTCTGGCCGCCGCTGCTTGCCCTGTATCATTCCTGCTTCCTGATTTTCCTGCCGCATGAAATCCCGGTTTGGTTGATCTTGTTCGGATTTGGCATGATCAGCATGAAAAATTTCATTTTGCTGAGCACGCTCAATGTTGCGCTTTTTTTGCTTTTCTTTGGTGCCGTCATGGTGCCGTACTGGAATATCCTCGGTCTTTTTAACTGAAAAACAATACTGCTGCCGTTTTTGTGCAGCCAGTATGGTCCAGAGCTGTAATCAATCTGTCTGAATAAGGAGAAATACCATGAAGATTCTGGATTTTCGCGTGCGTCCGCCGTTCAAGAGCTATATGGACTGTGAAGTGTACGACATTCCTGCCATGGAGGCCTGGGCGGCACGCTTTGGTGTTCCGCTTGGCGAGTCAGCCAGGCAGAAATCCCTGGATTTGTTCTGGCAGGAAGCTGCTGCCGCAGGTGTGGAACAGGTTGTCACTGCCGGCAATCTGCGCAAGCCCGTGGGAGTGCAGAACCAGGATGTGGACGCGTTTGCGGAGCAATATCCCGATCGGGTCATCGCTGCTCCCTGCATTAACCCGCTCGATATGAAGACAGCCCGTTACGAACTGGAAACCTATATTGTGCATGGGCACTGCAGGGCTGTCATGATGGAGCCCGGTTATCTTGACGAACCTCTGCGCGCGGATGACCGGCGCATTTATCCCGTATATGAATACTGCCAGGATCGGCGTATCCCCGTGCTGCTTTCAATTGGCGGATTCTGCGGGCCGGATCTGCGCTTTAATGACCCCATGCAGATTGACGTTGTCGCGGCAGATTTCCCGGAGCTGCATATTGCCGTGTGCCATGCGTGCTGGCCGTTTGCCGCGGAGGCCTGCCATGTTGCCATGAACCGGGAACATGTATGGCTTGCGCCAGACATGTATGCGTTCAACTGCCCGCGCGCCGACGAGTACATTGCTGGAATAAATTATCTGATCCCTGAAAAGATGCTGTTTGGATCAGCCTATCCCATTTTTTCTATGGAAGCAGCCGTGCAGTTTTATATGTCCTGTGGTGTTCTTGAGAAACGTTTTGAAGGATTTTTTCATGGTAATGCAGAAGATTTTTTTACTATCTAACCACGCATTGTGAATATATTTGATCAGGATGTTGTGAATAACAGTTTTTATAATTGCTGGTAAAGATTGTTTTGTATGTACAGGGCATAGTACTGTAGGGCACTATGCCCTGTACGTGACTTATCTATCCGTCTGTATCCAACTTGTAAATCACTGCTGAAATGAGTACTATCAGAGTATCCATGTGGTATTTTTTTGAAGGACAGGAAAAATGGGGTTATGGACAAAAAGCTACAGCAAACAGAACCAGCTCAAAGCAAGCTTGATGTATCTTTTCTGAAAACATCACGGAAAACCAAATCGCAGGAAACCATAAACCGCGTTCTTGGTGTCACTTCAGAAATGCTCAAGTGCTATGGCTTTTCCGCGCTGACCGTTACCAATATCTGCAAGGCTGCATCCATCTCAAACGGGACGTTTTTTCATTATTTCAAATCAAAAAATGGTCTGCTTGCCTATTTTCTGAATGAGGGTTTCAATACCTATCTTGAGTCACAGCATCAGAGTTTTGAAAGTCTCTGCAGCCAGGGCAGAACGTTTTGTGAGCGCATCATCAATATCTACATTGAATATGCAAAGTACTGCAGGCACATTGGCATTGACTTTATCACGCGCTACTATACACCTGAAAACAGTGCATTAAACCGCTACAGTCACGCCCAGCAGGAAGATGATATTAATGATATTGTCTCGTGGCACATTTTGAATCAATTGTATGAAGCAAAACATGAAGGTCTGATCAAGGCTGAATATTCCGAAGAAGAGATTGAGGTTGATCTTTGTACAATTATCAAGGGAATTATTTTTGACTGGTGTCTTTCCAACGGAACTGTCAATATGGAAAAACGAATCGAAAAGTTACTGTCTATCTATCTGCATTCAGTTGTGACAGATACATTTTTTCAGCTGTACAAGTAACTGTGCATACTCGTTTTTTATGGTGGAATGTACTTGCTTCACAGAGAGTGTGCAACCTGTGTGCCCGCGCCGTCCAGACTGTGATATAGTGTACGATACTGCATCAAATGTCCGTATTATCGTTCAGGCGTGTAACTGTCACTCTGGACTCCATGGAAAAGCCTGAGAGAAGGCGGTATGTCTGATCCGCCCTGTCTTGTCAGAATTCGGTATGACACCGGACGTAGGCGCACCGTACGCGTAAGGTCGGTTTGGGACATTAGGCAGATAGCGACAAAGCCCTTATCTGAAGGAAAAGCCGGATACACCGTATGGGTCAGCCTGCGGCGTACTGGGGCAGGCTGTGTGGACGTTTGCCTGTGTGGCGACGGCCTTTTTTTCTGGCGGCGTATGAAATCCGGTGATGCTGTCGCGTCGGGCCTGATTTATACGGGAGGTTCGTATGCAAGGAGCTGTGCTGGGTGACATTATGGGGTCGATGTATGAGCGTACCCCCATAAAGACGAAGGATTTTACGCTGTTCAGTGCTGGAAGCCGGTTTACAGACGATACAGTACTGACGCTTGCCGTAGCCGAGGCCATTTTGACAGGCAGCCCGTATGCGCCGTTGTTCAAGTCCTGGGCGCGCAGGTATCCGCGGGCAGGGTACGGCCAGCGTTTTGCACTCTGGGCGCTCAGCGAGGATGCCTTGCCCGGAAACAGCTTTGGCAACGGCTCTGCCATGCGGGTGTCGCCTGTGGGCTGGGCGTTTGATGATCTTGAGACTGTTTTGGCAGAGGCAGCCCGCAGTGCGGAGCCGACGCACAATCATCCCGAGGCCATTGCTGCAGCGCAGGCTGTGGCGGGTGCTGTTTTCCTGGCCCGATCCGGGAAGGATAAGAAGGACATACGGCAGTTTGCCGCAGAGCGGCTTGGCTGTGACATGACGCGCACTGTGGAGGGGATCCGTCCAGGGTACCGGTTCAGCAGTTCGGCAGCGCAGAGTGTTCCTGAAGCCATCATTGCCTTTCTTGATTCCACGTCGTTTGAGGACGCTGTGCGCAACGCCATTTCCCTGGGGGGCGACGCCGATACTCAGGCCTGCATTGCCGGTGCACTGGCGGAGGCGTTCTACGGGCCGGTGCCTGAGGTTTTTATGACACGCCTGCAGACGTATCTGCCGCCGGAGGGCCTCCGGGTAATGGAGGCGTTTGTTGAACGATATTGCGGGCCGGAGCGCCAGCGAAAGAGGATCATGGCGTCATAGTCAGGTATGGCTGTGGCTGAGTGCTGTCCTCGGAGCAGCTCGAAATCAGAGCCACCCGCTGCCTGCACTGGCTATGGCGGTGTGCGCTGATCGTAATCTTGTGCCTGCATGCAGATCGCGGACTCAGCGGAGACCTTGGGTGTGCTATGCATAATAGATCGGCTGTTACAGTCTTGCTGTGTTTCAGTCAGCAGGCGGCCCGGTACGTCGCGGCTGGACACGGGGCCTGTCCTTCCGAAAAACCGTTTCGGACCATGATACCGCATTGCCTTTATGAAGGCATATGCTGAGTGAAGAAAAGCAAACATCGGCCGGGGAGAGGAGGGTAGCTCCGCAAAGGGGCAAAGCCTCCACCCCCGGCACAGTGTGCCATCTTGCACTGTCCTCCTGAGGCAGGAATTCAGGCAATGATGAGTTGTTCGGCAGGCTCGCGCAGCGCCTGCACCCGGCCGACGATCCAGCCGGGTTCATCCAGGGCCCGCAAACGTTCCAGAGCTTCTTCACTTCTGGCAGCGGGGACGGCCAGCAGCAGACCACCGGAGGTTTGTGCATCGAAGACGAGTGTGGAGCGCAGGCTGTCAACGCCGTTGAGCACCATAGTGTGGCAGGCGCAGTGACGCCGGTTGGCATACGTTCCGGCGGGGATCAGCCCGTCTGCAGCAAAGTCTTCAACGCTGGCCATGAAGGGAATAGCTGTGCTGTCCAGTTCAATGCTTACGGCAGAGCCTTTGGCCATTTCCAGCGCGTGACCTCCGAGCCCGAAGCCCGTCACGTCCGTGGCGGCGCGTAAGGCCATGTCGCGCAGCACGCGCCCGGCGTTAGCATTCAGTCGTGTGCTCCAGCGGTACAGTTCGTCCTCAGCCTCTTCAGCCCCCGGCCAGCCGGCCTTGATGGCCGTAGCCAGTACCCCCGTACCCAGCGGTTTTGTCAGAATCAGGACATCCCCTGGAAGCAGTCCGGTATTGCTGGCAATATGGGCGGGATCCACAATCCCGGTGACGGCCAGCCCGTATTTGATCTGTTCGTCCTCCAGCGTATGTCCGCCTGCCAGCACAGTCCCGGCCTGTGTGAGGGCCTCGGTACCTCCGTTCAGGATTTCCACCAGTACGTCAAGCGGCAGAGAGCTTGCCGGATAGCTGACAATGTTCATGGCTGACCAGGGGGTGCCACCCATGGCATAGACATCCGAAAGGGCGTTGGCGGCGGCTGTGCGGCCAAACAATCTGGGATTGTTGCCGAGAGGGCTCAGCACATCCACAGTCTGCACCAGTGCCATGCCTGGTGGCGGCGCCTGCACGACCACAGCATCTTCATTATGGGCAAAACCGTGCAACACCCGTCCTGTGGGATCAGGGACGCCGGGCAATGCCCTAAGAACCTGCTCCAGCAACTCTGGAGCCGTCTTTGCCGCTCAGCCTGCGGCCTTTGTGCGATCCATCAGACGAAACGTCATGTGTGGCTCCTTGGGATAAGAGGTTCAGAGCTGCGGCATGCCGCAGCAGTGGAAACGGCGGGGGATCCCGCCGGGCCAGAAAATCCGGGTGCGTGACAGCCATCCTGGCGGCTCTGTCTGTCAAGGATGCTGCGCGTGAAGGCTCGCGTTATACTTTCCAGCGTCAGACGGAAAAGTCTGCCAGAGCCTGCAGCAATGCCTCGGGCAGAAAGGGAATCAGTTCGCTGACCTGTGTTGCCGGTGTGGGAGAAGCCAGCGCACCGGCAAGGCGGTTTGTCTTTGCCGCGGCGATGCAGGCCTGGTGCATGGGGAGCCCTGCCATAAGCAGTCCGGTGACCGTGCCGGTAACCAGGTCGCCAGTACCGCCTATGGGTTCCATGTACGGGACGTTTGGGCTGTCTATGCTGGCGACCAGCATCCCGTCTTCGGCAACATTGTCGACTGCGCCCTTGATGAGTAGTGTCCTGGCGCAGTTGCCGTGCGCGTGGGCGCGTTGCGCCAGCTCCTTGGGTGCAATGCCGCTGTCGAGCAGGAATCCCCTGGTATAAAACGGATGCGGCGCGTTTTCATCGGCCAGGAAGGCCAGTTCGCCAGCGTCAGGTGTGAAAAGATCATATTCGTCTGCATAGCCGCTCATTTTGGCTGCATACATGAACCCTGCATCGGCAACGAGTGTCGGAGCGGTGTGCTTTTCAGCATAGGCCCTGACGCTCAAGAGAATCCGGTTATGGCCGTCCACATTCGGAAAAAGATAATGGAAGGTCATCCCGGCAATGGCTTGGGATGTTGTTGCAAGCCAGCCGGACAAAAACGCATAAAGTGCCAGGCTGCCCGCACCATTGCCGGTATCCCCGGTCAGCAGGGCCAGGGGGCGCGGCAGGTTCAGGCTTTGGCAGACCTGCAGAGTAGCCGCAATGAGCGCTGGAGTGCCACGCTGGACAGGCAAGTCGGAGAGCGTCCCGCCATGGGGCAGGAGCATCGTTCCGTCGGCGCGCAGCTGCTCTCCTTCCATGCGCCATGTGCCCAGCGAAAGCGGGAAGCCTTCTTCCGGGACGCTGCCGCAGATGATCCAGCTCATACGCCCTCCCGCCAGATACGCCGGGCTTCGACAAACGCCTTATGCAGCGCGTAGGCGCACAGCGTCTGCCCCCGGATGCACGGCTCTTCCGCGTCGTCGAGGCGGCGGCCGCTCAGGCGCGCCGCAAGCCATGGGACATCCGGGCACCCCCCGCCGGAGACATTGACGATTGTGCCCGTGCGTTTTTCTACAGTGATTTTCATGTTGGCCGCCCTGACCATGAACCATTCGCCGTAGTCCGTCGTATTGAATAACGAAACGGGCTCCAGAAGCGGATCGCTGACGGGAACTGCCGCCAGGGGATCAAGATGCTCCTTCTGGAGGAGGCGTCTGGCTACCGGCTCGAACAGTACGTCAAAAACGATAACCATGTCGCAGCCGGTACGCAGCTGGGCTGGGGGCCCCTTGACTTCCACAGCCAGGCCGGCGTTGCGTAACAGCCGTTCGGCACGCAGCACCTCGCCTGTATTGTGAAAGACTAGAAATCCCTTGCCGCTGTGCTTGTCAGACGGTGCACGGCGCGCAGCGCCGGGGGAAGGTGGCGGCGTCTTCCACAGGTTAAGGAGTTTTCCTATGCCCAGTGCCATTGATGGTTCTCCACAGTCAGTCGTTCTGTGCCGGTCTGCGCTGCAGACTTGGAGAAGGGAGCAGGTGTAAGCCGGCGTTGAGGTGCAGAGATAGCGGCCGTTCAGGCGGAAGCGCTCCGGACCGCTATCTTTCGTTTTAGTGCATAAGTTTTTTCAGCGTGCGCCATTTTTCCGCAGTTCCAGGCGGACGTATCCCTCGCATTGACAGGGGGTCACTGTCCAGCCGCGCTTTATGGCAGCCCGGCTGACGTTTTCCTGGCTGGCTTCGCTGTCCACCAGAACGTCAAGGGCGTCGTCATCGCCAAGATGGGGATGCACCATCAGCACGGGCTGGGGGCAGGAAAGCCCTCGGGTATCGATAGTCTGCATAACGGGTTCCTTTTGTTTGCCGGCAGGCCTGTCAGGGGCATGCCGGCCGGATTGCAATAATGGATGAAGCAGGGCCGATGTTCTGGCACAGGCCTGTCAGCAGGCGCTTTTGCGGCTGTGCATAAAACCGATCACAAGGCAGATGACCAGTCCGATAATGGTTGCCTGTGCGCCGTAGACGCCAATGCCCGCAGCAGAGCTGGCCGTGCCGAGATTATGGGCCATGGCCGCGCCTGTCAGCATGCCGAGCACAAAAATAGCCGCGTCGCTGTCGCCTTCACCGGCCATGAACAGCTGGCGTCCCGGACATCCGCCAGCCAGGGCAAAGGCCAGACCGGCTGTAGTCATGCCAAGGAAATTCCAGAGGCTTTCAGTATGCGCCACGGGCTGTCCGGCAAACCCGGGGTGGAAGCCGCCCACAACCAGGTTGGCGGCCAGCGCCGCCAGCAGCATGGCAAGCAGTCCGAGGAACAGATGGCTGTAGCGGAACAGAATGAGATCACGAAAGGCGCCCATGGTGCAGAAGCGGCTGCGCTGGGCCAGCGCGCCGATTACCATGGCAATGCCGAGTGAGGCCCAGAACGGCGCATGCATGGAGCCCGGGCCGCTGGTCGAATAGAAAATGGGACCGCTTTGAGGTTGCCCCTGAATCTGCGGGAAGAACAGGTAAAGACCCAGCAGACCCAGCATGAGGACGGGCAGAATCCAGCCTGAAGCGGGGTTTTGCGGAGCGCTGCGCCCGAGGGTATAGCCACGCCTGAAGAACAGCGTACCGATCCCGATGCCAACGATAAGACCGGCCATGCCAAACAGGGCGTTGCCGTCGCCGCCGGCAAGACGCAGCACGGCGCGCCAGGGGCAGCCAAGGAAGACCAGCGCGCCAATGGCCGCGATCATGCCAAGAATGAAGCGCACCAGGGGGGAGGAGCCGCCGCGGGGTTTGAACTCTCCGGAAATGAGGGCCATCAGGCATGCGCCCAGGACCAGACCGGCGATTTCCGGCCGCAGGTACTGGACGATGGCAGCACGGTGCAGGCCAAGGCCGCCTGCCACGTCGCGTTCAAAACAGGCCACACAAATGCCCATATTGGCAGGATTGCCAAGTTGTTGCAGCGTAATGGCTGCAACGCCGATCAACGCGCCGGCAAGAATGATGCCTGCTGTTGTAGAAAAGGGATTGCTGATCCGCACGCCAGTCTCCTTCCAGTAAAAAGGTGACGCCGGAACCGGCTTGGTTGTCCGGGTTTCGGCAGAAGGCGATCACCTGTCAGGGAGATGATCGCAGCGTAACCGTCCATGACCCATGTCCGGCCTGTGGGAAGGAGATTCGCAGAAGGTGTCGCGGTGCGTCAGAAATCAGTCAGACAGCCTGCGCGCCAGCGTCAGAAGCGGCGAGACATCCAGTCCCACAGCGACACGGCGTCAGGTGAACACGCCGGAACGGTATCCGGCGGAGAGAAGGGGAAAAAACAGGTTCCACATCATGAATTCCATCCGATTTCGATGGCATACCTGTGGATTGTACAAGAGTCAATGCCTTGGTATGGGGGCAGGCAGCTGGAGCCTGCCTGATGTATCTCCAGGCAATTCGGTTTGTTTCTTTACAGAGCGGAAGCTGTCGCGGTGTTGCCGGCGCTGGCTGTCGGCAAAAGCCGGATACAGGCTCTTTGACGCCGGTGCTTCCCCAGCGTATACTGACCGGTCAAAACATGATACGGACGTTTGTGGGGAGAGCATTCCTTAAGCGCCGGGGATAGTGATGTACATGCGAACGATGAAGACTGTGCCAGGGAGCGTTCTGTATGAAAGTGGCTGCCTGTGATTTTGATGGAACGCTTCTGCGGAAAGGTGAAGTCAGCGCCGAAGATCGCGCCGCCATTGACGATTGGCGTGCAGCAGGTCATGCGTTCGGCATTGTTACAGGCCGGGGTGTGGCCACGTTGCTGATGGCGATGAAACAGTATGGGCCGGTGCCATGCGATTTTATGATCTGCAACAACGGCGCTCTGGTCTGCGACGGCCAGTCTAAAGAATTGTGCCGCATGGCTCTGCCGGAAGCCGCCCGGGTTGAAGTGTTCGAACATCCTGTCATGCAGGCCTGTGATCAGTGTGTCATGTTTTCCGGGACAGAAGTGTACGTCCACGCAGACAAGGCGCCGTACTGGATCCATCCTGAGAACCGGTTTCCTCCCTTGTCGCCAGAACGTGCACGTCAGATGCCTCTGCACCAAATCAGTTTGCGGTATCCGGATCCGGTTTCTGCGGAAGCGTGGGCCACATCGCTGGCAACGGCTGGGGAAGGGCTTGTTGAAGTGCATCTGAGTTCCATCTGCATTGACATCACCGCCTGTCATGTCAACAAGACGGAGGGCATTCGCCAGCTTATGCAGGTCCGCCACTGGCATGGGGAGGTACTTGTCGTTGGCGACGATGGCAACGATTTGCCCATGATCCGGGATTTTGGCGGCTATGCGGTCAGCACGGCCACGCCTGTTGTCCGTGAGGCCGCCACGAACGTGGTGGACAGTGTAGGGCGCATGCTCAGAGAGCATATGGAATGACGGGCGCCATCCAGGTCCTTTTCCAATCTGGGGGCGGCTTGCAGGCCAGCAAGCGTAAGGCCAGCACGGCAATACTGTGAATAGCGCCCGGAAGAGCGTCCAGCAGCAGTGTCTGGCGGACGCGTCCCGGCCGTCTCTGGACAGGCTGTGCTGCAACGGTTGAACGATCCCGAGAAGCACGGGAAAGGGCAAAGGGCATGGGCGTAGGCTACGCAGAACCGACTTACGGGAACGGCACCTTAACAACGCTGTATCTGCCCTTTGAATGGGCTTGAATGCTGCGGCATTCTTGAAGCTTGCACCGTTAAACGGGGCCTGTGCCGTCAGTCGGGCCTGTTCCGTTTTTTTACTGGCTTGATGGAGAGCATTGAGGGGCCTCTGCGCGTGATGCGCAGGGGCCCTCGTGCAGCACAGGGCAGAGTCAGTTATTCACTGTCACGCAGACGCTTCAGCAACACCTGGGGATCGATGACTCTGCGGAAGTCGATGTTATAGAGGCCCGCATCGAAAAGGTACTCGCTGATCAGCCTGCGGCAGACGGCAACCAGTGCGTCAGGTTCCCAGGGCTTTTCGATATAGAAGTCGATGCGGGCGTTGTTGACTGCCTCAATCGTATCTTTGTGCGTGGCCTGCCCGGTCAGCAGGAGTTTTTTTACATACGGGAATCGGCGATCCTCCACAAGGCTGGAAAGGAAGTCGACACCGCTTATTTCCGGCATGATGTGATCGCAGACAATGAGCGCTACAGGCCGGCCTTCAACATCAAGTTCATCCAGCAGTGACTGGGCTTCCCTGGCGGACTCGCATTCCTCAATACGGACAAAGGGTTCGAGAATGGACAGATCGCGCGCAACGCCTGCAAGCACTTCGCGCTGATCGTCAACACAGATGATGACAAGGGATTCCATGGCGGTCTCCTTTATGATTGCACGTCGCTGGTGTGGTTGAGAGGCAGAATGACGTGGAAGCAGGTTTGCCCTGGAGAGGTTTCAACCCTCAGTTCCCCATAATAGGAGTCGACAAGCCGTTTGACAATGCACAGCCCCAGCCCCAGCCCCTGTCCGACGGCACTGCCGGACTTCTTGGTTGTGATGCTGGGTAGAAAGAGCTTATCCATCAGGTGGTCAGGGATCTGCGGGCCGTTGTTGCAGATGGTGACTTCGATAGAGCGCTGCCGGTGTGTACGCACACAGATGGCGATGGCTGGATCGCAGGTGTGAGCTTCTTTGAGCGCTTCACAGGCATTTTTGATGATGTTGACCCAGATTTGGGTCAGCTCGCTGACATTGCCACGGATGAGAGGAAGATCCGGATCGATGTTCATTTCAATGCTGATCTGCCGGCGATCGCTTTGCACCAGAGCCAGCGCTTCATGCAAGCTGCTGCCGAGATCGATATCCTGACGCGGCAGGGCGTTGTTGCCACCGCCAAGCTGCTTGATGGACCGGACAATAGTGGCAGCGTGCTGCGCCGCAAACATCATGTCATGGCAGGCCTGTCCCGTTTCCCATAGCGACAGGCAGGCCTCCAGGTTGTCTGGAAGCCGATCCGGCTTGTCCGGTCCCAGAGCGCGCGCCAGACGTTTGGCAATGGCGTAGTCGAGCCCGTCATCCTTTTCGAGCTGCCGGGCCCGTTCACGGACGACAGCGCTGGAGTAGATCTGCCCTTGCTGCAGTCCGCGTTCAAACCAGGCGACGTCGTCGGGCATGGTGCGGCGCAGATGTTCGCCCAAAGCGCCGGTCAGCTGATCGGAGGTGCGCAGGATGACCCCGATGGCGTTGTTGAGTTCATGAGCGAGGCCTGCCGAGAGCTGTCCCAGTGTGGAGAGCTTTTCGGCAAGGTGCAGCCGGTGGAGGGCCGTCTCCCGTTCCTGGGTTGTCTGGGCCAGGCGCGCCTGCCTGTTTTGCAACTCCTCGATGATGAGTGGGACAAACTGCGTCAGCAGGTTCCCGTGCTGTTCCGGGCTGACAGGCGGTGTGCTGCGCGAAATCCACGCCACTTCGCCATCGCTGGCGCAGGCCACCCGCGTTGCGGTGAGCATGTGGTGCGAGAAGAAGCTCAGGACGCCGACAAAGGAACCCTGCCCGTTTCTGAACAGTTCGGTCTGCCGTTCTTCGCCCAGTTCGTCTTCCATGCGGATAGTACCGCTGAAATCGCCGCTGATGATCAGATACAGACGATCGTTGAACTGGTTTTGTTCAAAGAGAATATCTCCCTTTTTCAGAGTGATCCGGCGCTCGGGATTATTGAAGTAATCCAGAAAAATGCGCCGGGTCAGCAGGGCTGAAGGCGGTGTCCTGATGGTGTCGTCCGGCATAGGCTAGAACCATCCTACCAGATGCAGGATAAACAGCATGACAAGTGTCATAATAAGCCCCAGCAGGCCGATGACCACGCCGAGTTTGGTCATGTCCCGGGTTTCCACCATACCGGTAGCCGAGGCAAGAGCGTTCGGCGGGGTGCTGATAGGCAGCGACATGCCAAGCGAGGCCGCAAAGGTTACGGCCAGCAGAAGGCCTACCGGGCCTCCAAGGGCGTCCAGTCCCTGCAGACGAGGCGCCAGCGCAGCCATAAGCGGCAGCAGAAGATTGGCTGTGGCGGTATGAGACATGAAGTTGGCCATTGTCAACGTCAGCAGTGAGGCTGCACAGACGATGGCGATCGGGGCAAAGGTAGCGAAGGGGATACTGTTGACCATGCGTTCGGCAAGCCCTGTCTTTTCCAGAGCGAGTCCGAGGGCAATGCCGCCGGCGACCAGCCAGAGGACATCCCAGGAGAGTGTGCGCAAATCTTCTTTTGTGACAATTTTTGTGCAGACGAAGACCCCAACGGGGATGAGCGCCACGACGTTGGAGTCCATGCCGTGCAGGCCGCCCATGACCCAGAGCAGCACCGTTACGCCAAACGTGATATAGACGACATAGGCGCGCCAGCTTTTCATGAACTGGCTCTGGAGGTCGAGGACGATGTCCTTTTTGCGAATAGGGAAAAAGAGCAGCAGCAGCCACCAGCCGATGACCAGCAGGGCGATGACAAAAGGTACGGCAAACATCATCCATTCGCCAAAGGTCATCGGCATGAGATCTACGATATACTTGAAGGCAATGGCGTTTGGAGGCGTGCCGATGGGCGTGCCGATCCCCCCGATGTTGGCCGCCAGCGGGATTGCCATGACAAAGGCGATGCGGCCCCTGTCGTCAGCAGGGATTGAGGTCAGCACTGGAGCCAGGATAGAAAGCATCATGGCTGTAGTGGCCGTGTTGCTCATGAACATGGAGAAGGTGGCGGTGATGGCCATGAGCCCCAGAAGAACAAGTTTGGAATTGCTGCCAAAGGGTTTGAGCAGCACGCGGGCAAGGTTCATGTCCAACCGGTATTTGGTAGCGGCCAGCGCCAGGAAGAAGCCTCCCAGGAACAGCATAATCACAGGCGAAGCCATGGTTGCCATGATGGCTGACGAGGAAAGCAGGGTGCCAAAGCCCGGATCATTCTTGGCGGCAGTAAAAAAAATTAAGCCCTTGTTTGAAATAAGGAGCAGTTCAAGCACAATGACAAGGACAGAGGTGGCAAAGATGGGGATGGGTTCGAGCACCCAGCAGAGTGCCGCCAGAAAGAACAGCGCGATAACCCGTTGCTCGACAATGGTGAGGCCCGGCATGTGGAAGACCTCTGCCGGCAGGAAAAGAATGACAAGGAAAACGACAATCGGGATTGCCACGGACCAGAGTTGTTTTTTCATACAACTGTTCTCCTCAAGCAGATGACATGCCAGGGCGAGGGCGCAAGGGGGTGCCTCAAGCCATGTCTGAGCGCCTTTTTCTGGAGAGAATGGCAGTGCTCAGCATAACGTTCAGGGGTTCCGTGCCAGATGGTGGCCGTTACGTCAAGTGGCTTGTTAGAAAAAACGCATGTTGGCAGCAAATCCATGCTGGCGACGTGATGTTTCCGCATGGCGGCTCCAGCAAAGTAAGAACCAGAGAGTTTGGCTCGCGTCGTCATGGAGAGTATGAAAAAACATAATATGTTATATGCAATATATTGTATTATCTAAATATATTTGCTATAACCGGACGGTTATTCAGTTAAAGACACGGGGCCGTATCATCTGGCTGCGAGTGGCAGCCTTGCCAGTGTTTATTTTGACCGTTTTTGCCAGTCTCAGGACAGATTGCTCAATGGGATACAAGAAGGGTGGACTAGTCTGTTGTGCGGGTTTGGTATACAGATAACGGCCTGTTGCCGGTACATAACGTCACGGCAGCATTTTCCTAAGTGAGGTACAGCCATGTTTGCGGAACGAGTTGAGGGGGTTGCCCCCTTTTTGGCAATGGAAGTCTATGAGCGGGCCCTTGCGCTTGAGCGTGCCGGGAGACAGATCATCCATCTGGAAATCGGCGAACCTGATTTTGATACACCTGATGCAGTGAACAAAGCGGCTGTTGAAGCCCTGAACAACGGCCAGACGCACTATACCAACACGCAGGGAATTCTGGAATTGCGTCAGGCGCTTTCTGGCTGGTATGCGGACAAATATGGCCTGGATATCGATCCGGGACGCTTTTTGTTCCTGCCTGGCTCGTCTCCCGCGCTGTTTCTGCTGTTTACGGCGCTGCTGAATCCCGGCGATGAAGTCATCATGACCGATCCCTGTTATCCCTGTTATCCCAGCTTCGTCCGGTTTGCCGGAGGCGTGCCTGTCCGTATTCCTACCAGGGAGTCTGAGGGGTTCCGCTATGAACCGGAAGCTGTGGCGGCCAGTATCACACCACGTACCAGGGCGCTGATCCTCAATTCTCCCTGCAACCCCACAGGGGTGCTCATGGAGCCGGAACGCATGCGGGCCCTGGCCGGGCTCGGCCCTCTGGTTGTTTCTGATGAAATTTATCATGGGCTGACGTATGGAGGGGAGCCGGATCACA
>CALUZP010000005.1 GCA_944325325.1 uncultured Desulfovibrionaceae bacterium | reverse complement strand
GCCTCGTCCAGCCAGGGCAACGCCGGTGACAAGGACAAAGACGCGTCCGCCCAAGAGGACGAGCAACAGGAGGAAGAGCCTCAGGAACCTGAGACCATGGCCAACAAGCTCCGCCAAGAAGCCGAGGAGGCCAAACAAAATGCCGACACTACGGCTGCCGACGACGCCGTCTGGGAAGAGGCTCTGCTTCAGAACCAGATGGAGCTTAAGAACATGGAGCTCGAAGCCCAGGGGATCGGCGACGAACTCAAGGACATCATCTCGCCGCTCAAGCTCAGCCTTACGGACACGGAGGCTTCCGCCCGCCGTCTGTTTGCGCTTGCCACAGCCCACCAGCTTGATCCGCTCATGCTGGAGGCCATCGATCAGCGCGGGCTGCTGATGGCCGGCACCCTGAGCCAGCAGATGCAGCCGCTGCAAACAGCCCAGGATGTGGCCAACGAAATCCTCTCTGCCCTGGAGCAGGTCAAAAAGACCCTGCCGCCTCAGGGGTCGCTGCGCCGCAACAGTGAAGAGGCCCGCACCTGGAGCCAGATCAATACGGTGGAAAAAAAGCTCAAGAACATCAATAACAGGCTGGATCAGGCGCTGGAACCGGCACAGACGCTGCTTTCCAGTCTGAACAAGATGCACACCGAAATCACAGCCTACATCCCCTCGCTCTGGCAGACGCACTACCTGTCCATGCCCAGCCGCTTCTTTGAGCCTGAGGCATGGAAAAACATTCAGGATCGGTGGGAGAAGTCCCTGCAGAACTTTGCCCTGCGGATGAACACCGAATTCCCCCGCACCCAGAACGCCTGGCAGGCCCTGGGGCTGCGCTTTGCCAACGTGCTGCTCCTCGGGCTGATCATCCTGTTCTTCACCAACCGCCGCCTGCGGCGCAGCGAACAGCGCGGCAATCTGAAGCCCGAAGCCCGCCGGCGTATCCTGGCCGGTCTGTTTGCCCAGTTTGCCGGGCTTGCGCTGCTGGCCGCCTCCTTCAGCGCCCAGGGCGAGCACTTCCGCGGTCTTCTGACACTGGGGAGCCTGGTTGTCATTGCCGGCGAAATGTCCCTTGCCTGGATCCTGCGCCGGCTCAGCCTTGAAAAGGCCGACAAGATTACACCGCTCTGGCCTGTCTACATCACCTCCTGCGCCGCCGTGATCATCTGCTACCCCCAGTTCCCCATTGCGGTTCTTTCCCTGACCTGGATTGTGCTGGGGCTGCTCTTTACCCTGATGCTGCGCCGAATCAACCTCGACAAGCTGCCCATTGTGGAAAAGAACGAGCTGCACATCCATCAGATCATGCTCTGGGTCAGCCTGGGGGTGGCAACCATCGGCTGGCCGCGCATGGGCATCCTCCTGCTCGTGCTGACCAACTGCATCCTGGTCAGCAGCCAGCTCATCATTGCCCTGATGCAGCTGCTCAACCGCTCGTCCGAGACTTCGGACCGGGCGCTCACGGCGGACAAAAGCATCCTTGCGGGCATCACCGCCGCCTTTGTCGCGCCCATGCTCATCCTGCTTGTCCTCGGAGGCATGATCGTCTGGATCACGGCCATGCCCGGCGGCAGCACCCTGCTGATACACTACCTCAGCACCGGCGTGCATGTGGGCTCGGCCTCCTTCAATTTCTTCAATCTGTTCTTTATCCTCAGCGCGTTCTACATCACCCGCGCAGCCATCACCGCCGCCAGGGCCTTCCTCAACCGCATGAGCCTTTCCTCGCGCACTCTGGACACCTCGCTCATCCCGCCCATGCAGACGGCCATCACCTACGGCCTGTGGACACTGTTTGCGCTCATCGCCCTCAGGGCACTGGGATTCAGCCTGCAAAACCTCGCGGTCATCGCCGGCGGCCTCTCCGTCGGTATCGGCTTCGGCATGCAGAACATCGTCAACAACTTCTTCTCCGGCCTCATTCTGATCTTCAGCCGTACGCTCCATGAGGGCGACGTTATCGACGTGGGCAACCTGCAGGGCTCAGTCCGCAAGATCAGCATCCGTGCGACCATGGTTGAGACGTTCGACAACGCCGTCATCTTTGTCCCCAACTCCGAATTCGTCTCCAACCGGCTGATCAACTGGACGCGCAACGGACGGCTTGTCCGGCGCGAAGTGGCCGTGGGCGTCGCCTACGGAACCGATCCCAAGCTTGTGGAAAAACTCCTGCTGGAAGTCGCCCAGGACGTACAGACCGTCGTGCGCCGGCCCCAGCCGTGCGTGCTGTTCATGGACTTTGCCGACAGCACCCTGAACTTTGTACTCAGGTACTGGTCTGACATTTCCAATACCGTGGACGCCGCCTCCATCATCCGGCATAAGATCGTGGACGTCTTTGCCAGGAACAACGTCGACATCGCCTTCCCGCAGCTCGATGTGCACCTCTTCCAGGCGGCTACTCCGGTGCCTGCCCAGCTTCCTGAACCGGCCGCCCCGCAGGACGGCGACGCGAAGGACACAGACCAGCCGGATCTGGAACCAGGCAATGGCAGCGAGCCGGCCCGGCGACCGGCCTGACCGGAGCCTCTGGCTAGCCGGGAAGAATGACTCGCCCCCGGCTGTCAGCGGTCTGCCATTCTCTTCAGTCTTCACCGGCTGTTCGCAACCCTCTTCCCGCATGGCCAGGGCTGGCGCGCGTCCCGCGCCGCCTGGCCGTTGCCGTGTCAGCCTGCCCACAGCGGCGCGTTTGACATGCAGCTTGCTTCTCGTTTCCAGCCCCCCCCCGCATGTCCGCCGCACACCGTGAACAGCCCCCGAACCAAAGAACAGACACGGTCGCGCAGGCAAGACACAGCCCCCGCCCCGTGCCATCCGCCGGCCAGGCTTATGCCATGCACCTGTCAACGGGCAACGCAAGCCAGGCGGCCGCCGCCGTGCAAGCCGGCTCAGGCAGCGTCCCGAACCAGGCAGGCAGACAGTCCGCCTCAACCCCCGCGCACACCAGCCGCGCATGATGCAGACAGAAGGGCAGCGCATCGCGCGCACCATACAGGCTGTCGCCCACAAGCGGCATGCCCGCAGAGGCCAGATGTGCCCGGATCTGATGTCTGGCGCCGCGGGCAATCCGGCACCCGAGCAGCACCCGGGAGGTTGTGCCAAGGGGCGGAAGCTGCGCCAGCACGGTCACATCCGTCCAGCGCTCCGGCGGCGCCTGCCGGGCAAGAATCCGGCTTTTCCTGCGCCTGGTCATGTCCAGGGCGGCCGTGCAGCAAAAACGCTCTCCGGCGTGCCGCCGGCCCTCGGCAATGGCAAGGTAGCGCTTGCACACTTCTCCCCGGGCTTCGGCCTGCCGCCATAGCGCTGCACATTCGGCGCTCAAAGCAGCCACGACCAGACCGGATGTCCCTGTATCAAGACGGTTCAGCAGACAGGGAGCAAAGGCCGCGCCGTCCGCCTGAGGCAGCAGACGGGGCAGCCAGTCCTCCAGCGCCGGACGCAGGCTGCCTGCAAGATGCACCGTCGGCAGGCCCGCAGGCTTGAACAGGGCGGCCAGCGCAACACCCCGTACAATCAGCCGGGGCCTGTCCGGCGCACACGCCGCCTCTGCGGGCTCGGAAGGCGGCACGACCTCTCCCCCTGCCCCTTCTGCCAGCTCAAGACGCTGCCCGGCGCGCACACGCAGGCCCGCCGCGGCAACACGGCCATCCACAAGCACAAGTCCTTCCCCGCACAAGCGCCGCCGCGCGCGCAGTCCCCCGGAAACATAAAGGGCCAGCGCCCTGTCAAGGCGCTGGCCTTCCGCTTCGGGTGGAATCATGATCTGAAGTCTCTCCGACATATGTGAACGGGCTGAATGCCCTCCATCCTGTCCTGGTTAAAGGGTTCCCGCAGGGTCACAGCGCACTGTCCGCGCCGCAACGCAACAGGCGCGCAGCGCACACATCCGCAGCCCGCCTTTGGCACAGCGGCCCTCGCCGCCACCCCCTGCCGTAACGCTAGCTTTCCCGCTTGATGTAATACAGTCCGCACGCCACGGCAGCAATACCAAGAAAGAAGAATACAAAGCTCATAGCCTGCTCCTGCACCGGCGCATCCCGGTCACGGCTTGTCGCGTCCGACCATCTGCAACGCGTTGTACAAAGCAGCATGCCTGAAAATTCACGAGAGGGCAAGCTGACCTGAAGGCCTTGCTTGACAGGGCGTTGCCCCTTTCCTACAACCACAGGCATTGTCTCTGCCGGTCCGGGCCGTTCCGCCTGCCTCTGCCCTGGCGGCGCTTGCGGCCATAACGTTTCCCGATCCTGCGCTGTGGAAGGTACCTCATGCAACAGCCCCGTGTCGCCGTCGTCGGTGGCGGCCTGGCCGGCTGCGAGTGCGCGCTGCACCTCGCACGCCACGGCATTGCCGTCACCCTTATGGAACAAAAGCCCCTGCGCTACTCGCCGGCCCATGTCATGCCAAAACTGGCGGAACTTGTCTGCTCCAACTCGTTGCGATCCGACGAGCTGACCTCAGGCGTGGGCCTGCTCAAACAGGAAATGCGCGAACTGGGCAGCGCGTTCATGGCCGTGGCCGACGCTGTACGCGTGCCCGCCGGCAAAGCGCTGGCCGTGGACCGCGAAGCCTTTGCCGACGGCATGGAACACCTGGTTGCCGAAACCCCGGGACTGACCCTGGAACACTGCATCATCGAAGGCCTGGATGACCCGCGCCTGCACCTGCGCGACAACGACGATGAAGATGGCTTCGACCGTGTCGTCATCGCAGCCGGCCCTCTGGCCGGTGAAGAACTGTCCGCGTCCCTGGCGGAAGCCATCGGCGTACATCACCTCTATTTCTATGACGCTATCGCGCCCATTGTCGCGTTTGAATCCATCGACATGAACGTTGCCTTCTGGGGCAGCCGTTACGCAGAACCCGGCAGTGGCGACTACCTGAACTGCCCCATGGACGAAGAAGCGTACCGCCGCTTTTATACGGCCCTGCTCGAAGCGGACAAGCTCGCAGCCCATGACTTTGAAAAAGAAATCCATTTCGAAGGCTGCATGCCTGTCGAAGCCCTGGCCGCCCGTGGCGAACGCACGCTGACCTTTGGCCCGCTCAAACCCGTGGGACTGACCGATCCGCGCACAGGCCGCCGGCCGTTTGCCGTCCTGCAGCTGCGGCCCGAAAACGCTACGCGCAGCCTGTTCAACCTGGTAGGCTGCCAGACCAAGATGACCTATCCTGCCCAGGATCGGGTCTTCCGGCTGATCCCGGGTCTGGAACAGGCTGAATTTGTGCGATACGGCAGCATGCACCGCAACACCTACGTCAACGCGCCCCAGGCCCTGGCCCCGGATCTGTCTCTGCGCAGCCGGCCGCGCATTCATCTGGCGGGCCAGATCTCCGGCGTGGAAGGCTATGTGGAGTCAGCCGCCTGCGGCCTCTGGGCGGGCATGAGTGTGCGCGCGGCCCTGCTCGGTCTGCCCCTGCAGAGCCCCCCGCAGACGACTGCTCTGGGCGCGCTGCTCACCCATCTGGCAACCCCGGCCAAAAATTTCCAGCCATCCAACGCCCATTTCGGCCTGATGCCTGATCCCGATCAAAAGATCAAAAAGCGGGACCGCAAGCAATGGTATTCGGATCGCGCGCGCAAAGCCTTTGCCCAGTGGCGCACGACACTTTGCTGACACTGCCGCACGCCTCACGCGGATCAGCGCGTCCGCGCCGGCGCCACCCCCGCAGTATGCTCAAACAGCCCCGGCGATCCTGAAAGCACAGGGGCAAACCAGAAAGGATGCACCCATGAGCAGTGCGCTTCTTCCCGCGCTTCATTCCCTGCTGTGTATTGTTACGGCCCTGGCAGCCCTGGCTGTCGGGCAGCGCCGTCACTGGCGCTTTGAGTACGCACTGCTTGCCGCAAGCTTTGCCCTGGCCTGCGTCAGAGGTGTCTGGCCCTGGGACTGGGCCGTCATGGCCGTCAAAAGCTGCTTTGACATGACCCTGCTGGGCCTGCTCTGCGCCCTTACAAGCATCCTGCTGCTTTCCGGAGCCATGGATCGAAGCGGTCAGGCCAAACGCATGGCCGAGGGCGTCAAGCTCCTTATCCACTCCACCAAAATCCGCCTGATGTTCTTCCCCGCGCTTGTCGGCCTGCTCCCTGTGCCCGGCGGCGCCGTCTTTTCCTGCCCCATGGTGCATGAAGTCGCCAGGGAGTCTTCCCTGACGCCCCAGCACCTGGGAGCCATCAACTACTGGTTCCGGCACATCTGGGAAGTGGTCTGGCCGCTGTTTCCCGGCTTCATCCTCTATTGTGCCCTGTCCGAGCTGACACCGCTTCAAGCCATCACCTACAACTGGCCTATCTGGCTGGCAGGCCTGTTTGCCGGCTGGCTCTGCTTCCTGCGCAACATCCCTGCAGACATGATCAACGACGACAGGCCCGAAGACGCACCGTCAGCCTCCCTCTCCCGCTGGACGGCACTTAAGGAAGGCTCATCCCTGCTGTCCGGTCTGGCCGGCGCGTTTGCCCTGCGCGTGCTGTTCCCTCAGATCCCCGCCGGGTTCACCTTCGCGGCAGGCTTCTGCCTCGGCGTAGGCGTCTGCCTGTTCACCAACCGTCTGCCAGTCGTTGCCACACTCGCCCCCATCCTGACCAGTGAAAAAACTACGGGAATCCTGCGGGTTGTCATCGGTATCTTCATCTTCAAGGGCGTCATGCTGCAAAGTGACGCCATAAGCGGCCTCGGTGGGCTGATTGAAGGCAGCCAGGCAGCCCTGTTCCTCGCCTGCATCATCCTGCCCATTCTCGGCGGCGTCTTTACAGGTATCCAGGTCGGCCTTGTCGGCATCACCTTCCCGATCCTCATTCCCATGATCCAGCACGCCGGCCTCTGGAACGAACGCATCGTCTGGCTGGGACTGGCCTCCATGTGCGGCTACATCGGCCAGATGATCTCTCCCGTGCACGTCTGCCTCATTGTGACCTGCCGCTTCTTCGGCACCGGCATGGGAACGGTTATGCGCCAGATGGGCAAACCCTGTCTGATCCTGCTCGCCACCGCCATAGCCTGGTTCGCCCTGCACGTCTCCTGGTAGCCCGCCGGAGCTGCCCTCTGCCTGAAGAAACACAAAACCTCAAGCAGAAGTGCTCCTCGCCCGGCAGCGTGCCAATCCTGACCCCCTGGCGCCGGGCTCCCTGCAGACGCCAGACAGCGCTGAGCGGCCACGCGCTTTGCCGTCCCGGTGTTCTGTCGCACAAGGCACTGCGGCCGCTTTTGTCACAGCCCCCCCTGCGCGGACGGCTGCATCCCGCTGCAAACAAAAAAACGGGGGCGCCAGGCGTGTGCCGATAAGACAGTAATTTGAGAAAACTACAAAATCGGCATCTGCCAAGCAGGATTGGACAACAAAACAGGCGGCACTCAACTTCGGTTGGGTGCTGCCTGTTTTTGTACATCTGAGGGTCAAAAAACGCTTGTTTTTCGCTCTGTGAGGCGTTGTTCAAAAGTGAGCATATCAGATATTATTTATTTGTGTGGGTTTGATAGAAGAATAAAAGCAGTTGCAATTCACCACATCGGCTTCATAAATTAGCTGGTCACTATATGGCAAAACCTTTCTGCTTGGCAATCTAGTCTTCACGGAAGTCATAGCAACAGATTAATTCAAAGCTAAAAAAGGGACGTTTCATCTCAGAAGTTCAATCGCTCCAAGAACTTGAAGCTTTTTTGCGAATAAGCGTAGTATTATATTGAATTCGTTGATGATTTGTGATATTCTATATACCAACATGTATAAGCAATATCTAAGAGGTGTTTGCATGAAAATTTGCTATAAAAAACTCTGGATGCTTCTTATTCAAAAGGATATTACGAAAGTAATGTTGCGTAGAGATCTGGGCATCGCACCTGGCACGATGAGTAAGCTCAATAAGGGTGAAGAAGTTTCCCTTTCCGTTCTCCTGCGCATTTGCGAATATCTAAATTGTGATATTGGGGATATTTGTGAAGTAATCCATTCTAACAAAGTAGCAGATAAGTGAAGGAGAAGAAGATGGCAACCGTAAAAGCTGGCAGAAATAAAACTATTGATACCCCATTAAGCGAAGGACAGATTTATCTTGATCGTTGTATCGCAGTTACACAAAGACAGGTAGACCTTGGTGGAGTCTTGGACAAAACTGTTATTGGCGATATGCTGGATGTATGTTCATTGCTACCTCCCAAGAGTATAGATTTGATAATTGCAGACCCACCGTATAATCTCACAAAATCTTTTAACGGAACAACATTTACAAAGAAAAAAGAAGCCGACTATGAAGAATACACACGCCAATGGCTAAGTGCAATTAAACCGTTGTTAAAAGACGATGCATCTATTTATGTCTGCTGTGATTGGGAAACAAGCCTAATTGTTGGTAAAGTATTAAGTGAGTTTTTCTATGTCAGAAACCGCATTACATGGCAGCGCGAGAAAGGACGTGGCGCAAAAGCAAATTGGAAAAATGGGATGGAAGATATTTGGTTTGCTACAAATAGCAATAATTATAGATTCAATCTTGATGCTGTCAAAATCAGAAAAAAGGTTATTGCTCCTTACCGCATAGATGGAAAACCGAAGGATTGGGCTGAAACTAAAAACGGTAACTACCGCGATACTTGCCCTTCGAATTTCTGGGATGATATTACGATTCCTTTTTGGTCTATGGCGGAAAACACAGCACACCCCACACAAAAGTCAGAAAAGCTGATCGCCAAAATTATGCTTGCAAGCTCCTCAAAGGGTGATGTTGTACTTGATCCATTCTTAGGTTCCGGTACAACGAGCGTTGTAGCAAAAAAGCTCAACCGCCATTATATTGGAATTGAGATAGAAGCTCAATACTGTGTGTGGGCAGAGCAACGACTTGAGATGGCAGAGAGTAATCCAGATATTCAAGGATATGTTGATGGCGTTTTTTGGGAGCGCAACTCTTTATCTGAACAAAATGCATCTTCAAGCGGGGCAAAGAATACAAAATCTCTAAAAGAATGCAAGCGTAAAACAAAAAAGCAGCCATCTATAACCGAGCCAGAAAATACGCAGAAAACATTGTTTGATTTTTGAGAGGTGCAACAATGTACAATAAAAATATTATAGAGCAGTTAGTCGACTTTATTTCAAGCAAGGACGGAAAGACAGACAAGAGCCGTTTGCAGAATGAAGTGCAAGATGCATTTGACCTTGTGAAAGAAAGAAGTGTATATTATTGCGATTGGTTTGCAATTAGATTCTGCAAAGCAGCATCAAGAAGTTTTGGCAATACCGTTTTGGCATTATCTGCGCTCCATAGATACGACGGTATTCCATTTATAGTTTGCTTAGTAACACCGACACGCAACTATTTGATGTTGGCAAACACCACGTTCCTTAGGAAGATTAGTCATTCTTCACAAGAGTTGCGCCGAGATAACATCAAGGGCAGTTTCAACGGAAGTGACATCATGCGGGAGTTTGAAGGCATTGAAAATATTCCTGAAAACTTTGAGTTTCTGTATAATTCTCACGAAAACTATACCTTTGAAGAAAATCTTGACCGTTTGGTAGAAGCAACAAATAATATTGCTCCCACCGGAAAAAGATTTGTGCCTACTGAATTACAGGTTGAATGCATCAGAGAATCCGTTGACCGAGCAATTTCGTTTTTGAATTCCGTAGAATACGGGGTTTTGAACGATGACTTAAATGACCGTGTTCGCGCAGTAGAATCAGAAATCGCAATCGCAGCTTTTATTGACAACGTTAATTTGCGGGGAAGAATCATCGAATACTTGATTACTGCTGAAGATGATCTGAAAGCAACCCTAATGAACTGTCTGCATACAAGACAACCTCTCCCAGAAATTTTTACAGCCGATGAATTGGGCGACTATGAACGAGAGTTTGAGCATTATCTTACGGAAACGGATATTAAGACAAAAGTTTTGTTCTTATCCAGTAACCCGAAAGGCTATAATATTGATAAATTGCTCTCGTTTCTCTCCGAAGAGAAAAGCGTGTACTTAGTTTTTGTCGTTGCTATTGATGAAGACAGGACAATTCAAACCCGGCTGTGTTCAATGTTCAATCGACAACTCTTGTCCGGCACAAGAATTATTAAACATTGGGCGGGGCGGAATTCTCGTGGTGTAACTCAATATGAAGGAAGAGTGTTAGAAGCCATAGTAGAAGATTTTGATTCTGGTATTGACTATGATGCCTCGCAAGATATGATTACCGATTTTCTCCGTGGTTAATTTGCATCTTCAATTGATAGTTCAGCTCCGTAGGAGCGCAGCCGATTTCTCTGAAATCGTTCAGGGGTTTGGGGCATTTCCCCAACAAGATTGCACGGGTGTATAAACACGAGCATTGCTTGCCAAGTGCGTTTCGCAGTTGGCAGGTAATGAGAAGTGGGTACCGCCGTGCATTGCTTGCCAGCATGGCAAGCTCCGGTGTGGGTACTCACCGGATTTGCTTGCTATTCTGCAAGGAAATCTCGGTCGTACCACGCCGGTTTTCGCAAGTGTAGCTACACTTGCTGTGCTTGCTATTCTTCGTTTCTCATGTTTGCAAGCGCCATTTCCCAAATGGAAATCGGCGGCAACTGCCGCCTTGTCTGCCAAAAAGCGAAACGGACGGGCGCTGTCAATGGCGGCGCAGCCGTTCATCTTGACCATTGACGGCGTTCGTCCGTTTTGCTACTCCGACTGAATTTTTACATAAAATGAACTGAAGTGAAGGAGGCTTGACGAAGTGAATCCGAAAGAGAAGGATGATGAGATCATCGAACTGACTGACGAAGAACTGGACGAGATTTTTGCCGACGATGATTTTGATAACGGCGAGGAGGACGGTGAAATCCGCTCGTTTTATTTCTCCAATCCTGACCCGTATGCCAAGGTCAAGCCGCGCCCCGACGATGCCCCCAAGAGGGAGTTTTCTTTCGATGAAAAGGGCAGCATCGTGGTGAAAAATCCGTCCGCCTTTTGGCTGCCCGATGTCAAAATCGTGGAGGAACACGGCGGCACGGAATACACAGTAACCGGCAGCTATGAGGGTACGGAAACCCTCGACAAGAAGCTCAGACGCATTATGGAGCAGAACGCTGCCGATGATAAAAACGGTATCACGGAGGACGCCGATGAGTAACGACGTTTCTCTTGATATAAACCAAAAATCCAATCCTGTTCAGGCAGTTGCCCCACCGAAGGAGGACAACAATATGTTAAGGGCAACCGACAAAATCACAGCGCTTTATTGCAGACTGTCCGTGGAGGACACCAAAGAAAAAGGCGGCAAGGATGACCCGTCGAACTCCATCCAGCATCACCAACTATGTGGTGGAGGGTACATTATTCAAGCACCTGTCCGAAATCGACCAAGCCTGCAACGAGCGTATGGAAATCATCGTTCCCGCTATGGCGAAGCAGGAGGGCGTGACCGAAGCACTCAAAGCGGCTGACCAAATGGAATGGGTGCGCCGTAAAAACAGCATCCACAGCCGTGCGGAGGAAATCGTCCTAGATAAAGTACAATAAGTTGCGCAAATTGAATAGGAATAAAAAGAGACACGGTTTGCAGATCTCTGATAGAATGGAGTTACCACACACCATTCTGAAAGGAGTCTGTAAACCATGTCCGAGAAAATTGTACAGCTAAACGAGGAAGTTATCAAGGGGCAGATCAAGGAATTGGTCCGAGGCAGTGTAGAAGAAACACTGAATGAGCTGCTAGAACAGGAGGCTTCGATGCTGACCCAGGCTGCCCGCTACGAACGCAACGAAGCTCGCCAGGGTTACCGCAGCGGTCACTATGACCGGAACCTTACCACCACCTCCGGAGACGTGACGCTCCATGTGCCCCGGCTCAAGGGCGTCTCTTTTGAAACAGCCATCATCGAACGGTATCGCCGCCGGGAGAGCAGCGTGGAGGAGGCCCTCATCGAGATGTACCTTGCCGGTGTCTCCGTGCGCTGTGTGGAGGACATCACCGAGGCACTGTGGGGCAGCAAGGTCTCGCCTGCTACCATCAGTGAACTGAACAAGAAAGCCTACGTTCACATCGAGGATTGGCGCAACCGCCCCTTGCAGGGTGGACGGTATCCATACGTCTATGTGGACGGTATCTACCTGCGGCGCAACTGGGGTGGAGAGTACGAAAATGTTGCGATTTTGGTGGCAATTGCGGTAAATGAGGACGGTTTTCGTGAGGTTTTGGGAGCCGCCGAGGGCATGAAGGAGGACAAGGCCAGCTGGGTGAATTTCTTCCAGTGGCTCAAAGGCCGGGGCTAGACGGCGTGAAACTCATTGTTGGGGACAAGTGTCTAGGAATGCTGGAAGCCGTGGGAGAAGTGTTTCCTGACGCCAAATACCAGCGCTGCACGGTGCATTTCTACCGCAACGTTTTCTCTGTTGTGCCTAAATCCAAGGTCAAAATTGTGGCGAAAATGCTCAAAGCGATCCATGCTCAGGAAAGCAAGAAGGCCGCCCGTGAAAAGGCTAAAGCTGTGGTGGCTCAGCTGCGAGAAATGAAGCTGAAAGAGGCTGCCAGGAAGGTCGAGGACGGCATTGAGGAGACGCTGACCTACTGCGATTTTCCCAGCGAGCATTGGACCCGCATCCGTACAAACAACGTGATCGAGCGGCTGAACCGTGAGATCCGTCGGCGCACCCGTGTGGTGGGGACGTTCCCTGACGGAAATTCCGCCCTGATGCTGGTCTGCGCCCGGCTGCGCCACGTGGCAGGTACCCAGTGGGGCAACAAGAAATACATGAACATGAAGCACTTGGAGGCGGCTCTGGAAGACGTCTCTATTGCCGGCTGACTTCATTTAGCCAGAGCCTGCAAACGAATTTGCGCATAACTCTTGACGGCACCTGCCTTCGATATCGGCAATGATAAAAACACGCATAGCACAAGCGCTCCTTTCAAAAAATCGGTGACGGCTGCAACAGAGCCTATACGCGGAAGAACCCTGTCGACAAAGCGTCGGCAGAGTTCTTCCTTAGGAGAGTATGTCTATTCGAACCTTACAGAGATAAGTAGTCCAGCGCCAGCGCCGCTTCCATCAGGATGCCGTAATACAGCGCATCCTCGTCCACGGTGAACCGGCTGCTGTGAAGGGGCATGACGGGATGGCCGGGAGCGCTTCCGGTACCCAGGTCAAAAAAGACCGCGGGGGCCTTTTGGCCAAAGTAACAGAAGTCTTCGGTGCCCATATCGGGGGTCTCCCGCAAAACGAAGGCGTCCTCCCCCATCAGCTCCCGGCTGAGTTCCATCAGCCGGCGGGTTCGGTCGGCGTCGTTGGCATGACCGTCATAGCCTTCCTCAATGGTGATCTCGGCCCAACCGCCAAAACCCTTGCAGAGGCTGTGCACCAGGTCACAGATCTCCTGCTTCATGCGCTGACGGGTGTCGGCCCGGAAGGTGCGATACATCGCTTCCAGCTCGGCACATTCGCAAATGATGTTATTTGCGTTGCCGGCATGGAACTTACCTACATTCAGGGCGATGGAATCGGTACCCCGGACACGGCGGGCCATCAGCCCGTAGAGGGCCACCACCAGCTGGCTGGCGATGTAGATGGCGTCCACACCCTCATCGGGAGAAGCGCCATGGGCGCTTTTGCCGTGCACACGGATCTTGATCTCATCGCTGCTGGCAGAGGTCCAACCGGGCTTGGTGCCGATTTTTCCCGCCGGCAGTCTGGGGGCGGAATGCAGGCCGAACACGGCCTCTACATGGGGATTTTCCATGCATCCTGCGGCAATCATACGCTTCGCGCCGCCAACCCCTTCTTCCGCGGGCTGGAAAAACAGTTTGACATTGCCACGGAAAAGCGCCTTGTTCTCTGCCAGCACCGAGGCGGTTCCCAACAGGACCGCGGTATGAACGTCATGGCCGCAGGCGTGCATCACGCCCTCCTTTTGAGAGGCAAACGCGAGCCCGGTCTGCTCCTGAATGGGCAGCGCGTCCATGTCGGCCCGCAGGGCCACCGTGGGGCCCTCTCTGCCGGAAGAGATCATGCCCACCACACCGTGCATACCGGGCAGCACGGTGTAGGGAATGTTCAGCCGTTCCAGTTCCCGGCAGACCAGAGCGGAGGTTTGCTCCTCCCGGTCGGACAGTTCGGGATGGCTGTGGATCTCACGGCGAAGGGCGACGGCATAAGACGCGGCCTGAGCGGCAGCGGATTTCAAAAAGCACAGATCCATGACTTATTCCTCCAAATGACAGGCGACGAAATGGTTGGGCGACACTTCACGCAGAGGCGGGCTCTCCTGGCTGCACTCGGGACGGGCCATGGGGCAGCGGGCGGCGAAACGGCAGCCGGGCTTGGGGTTGATGGGGCTGGTAACTTCGCCCTGGATCAGGTGGATCTCCTTGTTGCGCATGGAAATGTCGGGAACGGGGATGGCGGACAGCAGGGCCTTGGTATAGGGATGGCGGGGATTGGCGAACAGCTCGTCAGAGGTGGCCCGCTCCACGCACTTACCCAGATACATAACCATGATGTCGGAGGAAATTTGCTTGACCACGCTCAGGTTGTGGGTGATGAACATATAGGTCAGCTTGTACTCATCCTGCAGGTCCATCAGCAGGTTGAGGATCCGTGCCTGAATGGACACGTCCAGAGCGGAAACCGGCTCGTCGCAGACGATGAACTTGGGGTTCAGGGACAGAGCGCGGGCAACGCCGATACGCTGGCGGCGGCCGCCGTCCAGCTCATGGGGATAGGCTTCTGCCAGGCGCTTGGCCAGGCCGACGGTGTCCATCAGCTTTTCCACCTGGGCATAGATCTCGCGCTTGGTCTTATAGGTACGGTTGATGATCATGTACTCGGCAATGATATCGGCCACGCACATACGGGGGTCGATACTGGAATAGGGATCCTGGAAGATCATCTGCATATCCTTGCGCATTTCGCGCATTTCACGCTTACCGACCTTGGAGTATTCCTTACCTTCGAAGTACATCTCACCGGAGGTGGGCTCGGTCAGCCGCAGGATAGTATTGCCCAGGGTGGACTTACCGCAGCCGGACTCACCGACAACGCCCAGGGTCTGACCGGGATAGATCTTGAAGTCAACGCCGTCCACCGCGTGCAGCATGCCGCGGTACACGTTGAAGATTTTGGTCAGGTTTCTTGCTTCCATCAACGGAGCAGCAGTTTTCAGTTCAGCCATTTACTGACCCCCCTTTGCGGCGCCGGTGAACAGGTGGCAGCGGATCTGGTGTTCGCCGTCCTGATAGACTCCGGGCTTTTGTTTCTCACAGATGGGCATACACTTGTTGCAGCGGGGGGCGAAGGGGCAGCCCTCGGGCAGGTTGGTGGGGTCGGGCATCAGGCCGGGGATGGGGCTCAGACGGTCGACCTTGACGTTCAGGTTGGGAATGGAACCGAACAGACCGACGGTATAGGGATGGTGCTTTTCGGCGCAGAAGATATCCTCTGCGGTGCCCACTTCGATCAGCTCACCGGCATACATGATGGCCACGTTGTCACAGGTCTGGGCCACGATGCCCAGGTCGTGAGTGATCATGATCATAGCGGTGCCCAGGGTATCACGCAGATTGCGCATCATGGAGATCACCTGTGCCTGGATGGTAACATCCAGAGCGGTGGTGGGCTCGTCCGCGATGATCAAGTGGGGATTACAGGCCAGGGCCATGGCGATGACCACGCGCTGCTTCATACCGCCGGAGAACTGGTGAGGATAGTCGGAAGCGCGGTTTTCGGCGATACCCACCAGATTCAGAACCTCTTTGACACGGGCCAGAATCTGTTCTTTGTTGAACTCGGGGTTGTGGATCATGATGGACTCGCCGATCTGATCGGCAACCGTCATGACGGGGTTCAGAGAGGTCATGGGATCCTGGAAGATCATGGCGATCTGGCCGCCGCGCATCTGGCGCAGGGCTTCGTCGTCCATAGTGGCCAGATCCTGACCCTCGATGGTGATGGTGCCGTCTACCACCTTACCGGTGCGCTCGGGCAGCAGCCGCAGCAGCGACAGAGCGGTGGTGGTCT
>CALUZP010000004.1 GCA_944325325.1 uncultured Desulfovibrionaceae bacterium | reverse complement strand
GCTGGAACGGCCAGCTTGTTGTGCGGCTGATGACTTCCCGCTTGGACAGGAGTTTGGCGATGTCAAAATACAGCTGCAGGACCGGTTTGCCGTGCCGTCCGGCAAAGCGGGCCTTGATCCGGTTGATGATGCCGGAAAGCAGCGGGGCAAGCGCCAGAGCCAGGACGAACTGGATGACGTACAACAGGGAAGACGATGCGTTCATGCGTGCAGCCCCCAGACCAGAAGCGCAACCACCGTGGCCAGGATATAGAGGATATACAGATGGATTTTACCGTGCTGAACGATCTTTAACGCGTTGCAGGCGCGCTCCACGCCTTCGAACAGCGGGTTGAACAGATGCATGCGCAGCCTGTCAGGAGCGGAGAGCACAAACTGGCCGTGTCCGGGGAAATAGCCGTCGTCGCGCTGACGCTGGATTTTCAGCCCCATGGCCGAGGAGAACAGCCTGGCCGAGGGCTCGGAGAAGGAGGCGTCTGTGTACTGGATGCGCGGCGTGCCGTACTGGTAGCCGCAGCTCCAGGTCGGGGCCGTGCGGACAGGGGTCTTGCCAAGCAGCCGTCTGCGCAGCAGGACGAGCAGCAGGGTCAGGCCCGTGCAGGCCAGGCCCAGGATGGCGGCGGTGGCCAGAGCATCCCTGGCGCTGTCGATGCCGGCAGCGGCCTGGGGATGCAGGGCCTGCGGCAGGTGCAGGATACCCAGGGCGGCGTCTGCCACCCCCGGGAAGATGGCCGGTGCGGCAAGTCCTCCGGCAATGCAGGCCACGGCAGGGATAAACAGGGGCATGAGCGTTGGCCAGGCGGGGGAAACGGCCGCTGCGGCAAAGCCTGTCCTGGGTTCGCCGAGAAAGCTTATGCCATAGGCTTTGGCGTAGGTCGCGGCGGCCAGACCGCTGATCAGCGCCAGGCCAGTCAGGGCGGTAAACAGGCCCAGCTGGTTTTCAACACCGGCCAGCGCGGTACCCTTGACAAGCGACAGGATGAGCACCAGCTCGCCGGCAAACCCGTTGAGCGGCGGCAGGCAGGCGATGGAGGCGGCCCCGAGGGCGAACAGTCCGCCGATGAGCGGGAGACGGCGCTGCAGGCCACCCAGCTGATCCATGCGCACGGTGCCTACAGCGTGCAGGACCTCCCCGGCGCAGAGGAACAGCAGAGCCTTGAACGCCGCGTGATTCAGCATGTGGAACAGGGAACCGGCAAAGCCCAGGACGGCAATCCAGGCGTTGTCCGACGTGATGCCGATAAGCCCGATGCCTGTGCCCATGAGCATGAGTCCCATGTTTTCCACGCTGGAATAGGCGAGCATGCGTTTGAGATGGGACTGTGCCATGGCCTTCAGGATGCCCATGAGCCCTGTGGCGAGGCCGGCAAACAGCAGCAGCCAGCCCCACCAGGCCGGAAACGTGTTGTGCGGGCCGAAAAATTCGAGCGAGCGGATGATTCCGTACAGGCCGGCATTGATCATGGCACCGGAGAGCAGTGCCGAAACGTGGCTCGGAGCTGCGGGATGCGCTTCAGGCAGCCAGACGTGCATGGGGGCCAGGCCGGCCTTGGCTCCAAATCCGAGCACGGCAAGGATGAACAGTGCCGGCGTGCAGGCTCCCGGGGAAAGCATCGACAGCCGCGCGAAGGACGTGTCGCCGCCCTGCTGCCAGAGCAGGGCAAAAAAGGCGATGAGCAGTACCGCGCCAAGGTGTGCGGCAACCAGATAGACCCAGGAGGCGTCGCGCACGCTTCTGTCGCCGTCGTTAAAGTCGATGAGGAAGAAGGGGGCCAGCGACATGAGCTCCCAGGCGATCATGAACAGGACGGCGTCACGGGCCGTCATGACCAGGGCCATGCCGAGCGTGAGCAGAAGATAGAAGAACCAGTGCGCGCCAAGGTTGTGCGTCCCCGGTTCTGTATGACGCAGGGAAATGCCCCCGGCCAGTGCGCAGACGGCCCCTAGGCCGAACACAGGCAGCAGAAACACCCGGGTCAGAGCGTCCAGGCCCAGCACACCGCTGCCGATGGGCAGGCCCCAGGGCAGTGTCAGCGCGGCCGCGGCACTCCAGTCGCCTCCGGCGGCGGCGCACAGCCCCAGAAGGCAGCCGGCTACAGCCCCGGCGGGCCCGATGGCGTTGGCCATGCGGGTTGTGCGGGCCGTAACGGGCAAAAGCGCGATGGCTCCCGTCAGAATGGCGAACACGCCAAGCAGCAGGAGCGAGACAAGCAGGCAAGCCATGGTTTCCTCGTTGGGATTGCGGGTCAAAACATCTGCCCGTTAGAACGGCCGCAGCCGGGCCATCCCGTCTGCCTGGGCGGTGCCGCCTTGTGTGCATGCAAGGTGACTGCTGTCAGCATTGGCGTGCGGCACAGCACTGGCGCGCGTTGCGGTCAGTGGAGTTCAGCGGCGGCACGCCGGGCCGGGCACACGACAGGACACCCGGCCTGCACTGCGGACAGTGCCGGCAGGGGAGCCGGTCCAAGGGTAAGACTGCGAAGTATTATGTCAAAAATAAAATTTTGCAAGGGGGTCAGAGAGGCTTTGCCCGGCGATGCTGCCAGGCGGCGGCGCAGGGAAAACGCCCTTTGCCGGAGCTGCCTGGCGCGAAGGCCGGGCCGCTGTTCCGGCTTTGGCTGGAGAGTCTGGCGGCCAGGGTTGCGGGAGCTGGAAAAGACGCTTGGTCAGATGAGGGGTGGCCGCTCTATGCGCGCGGGGCCGGAAGAGCCGTCTGTGTGCCGGATGGGGGCACGGCGCATGGAACTGGTGCGCAAAACCGGACAACCGGGAGAAGGCAGCAACGCTTTCCCGAGGGAAGCTGGTTCCCCGCGGCAGCCGGAATGCGGCCTCTGGAGTCCGTGTCCTGCCGGGTTCGTCGCCCGGCAGGAAGGTCAAACGGAGGGTCAGGGATGCTGCGGTGCGCTGGCGGTGTCGTAGACTTTGCTGAACTGGTAGGGGGCCGACGCAAACGTGCTGTGTGCAGCGAGACGCCAGCGGTAGCTGTCGGTGGAGTTGCGCGGGCAGTAGGTAAAGGTCATCCGGGTCACGTCGCCGGACTTGATGATGGTTTCGGGCGTCACCTCGACGATTTCTTCCGGCATGAAGGGGCAGCCCGGGCAGATGTCCGCTGTGCGCGGCTCGACTTCCAGAATATACCGGGCCACATGCCTGTCCGAACCGGTCAGGT
>CALUZP010000003.1 GCA_944325325.1 uncultured Desulfovibrionaceae bacterium | reverse complement strand
CAGCAGCAGGTCGCCCAGAAAGGCATAGGCGAGGGCGAAGTAGACGAACACGCCTACCAGATCCATGATGGAAGTAATGAGCGGTGAGGACAGGGTTGCGGAATCTGTGCCTATACGTCGGGCCATGAATGGCAGGAGTGCACCGATAAGGCCGCCCAGCACGGTGCAGATCAGCATACTCAGCCCCACTACTAGAAGGACGTCTGCACTGATGTCCTTGGAGAGATAGGCCAGGGTGCTTTCGAGGCCGGCCACCACCAGGCCCAGGCTTGCAGCCACAGGCAGCTCGCGCCGGACAATGCGCCAGATGTCGCGCAAGTGCAGGCGCACGTCGCCAAGGGCCATGGCCCGGATGACAAGGGTGGCTGACTGGCTGCCTGCGTTGCCGCCCATGTCCACAATGGGTGCGATGAAAGCTGCCAGCACGATGGCTTGTGACAGGATAGCTTCCTGTGCCGCCACGAAGGTGCTGGTTACGACCCCGAACAAGGTTAGCAGTACGAGCCAGAATGCGCGCACGCAGAACATGGTACGGAAAGGCGATGCCAGAATATCCAAGTCAGTGTCACCAGAGCTGACGGTGCCGCCAAAGCGAGCCAGTCGTGTGGCGTCTTCCTGCCGTTCGATGTCCATGGCGTCATCTACGGTTACGATGCCGATCATGGCGTCTGCATCGTTGAGGACGGGCAGGGCCAGGAGATCATACCGGCTGATGAGTTCAGCTGCTTTACCCATGGGCCAGCTGGCGCGTGCAAAGACGGGGGTGCGGCGCATGAGGGTGCTGATGTGCAGGGCGTCGTCGGCCAGCAGTAGTTCGCGCAGGGAAAGCGTACCGCACAGGCGGCCTTTCTGATCCTGCACATAAATGACATAGATGGTTTCCTTGTCCGGGGCGGTAGCACGCACATGGGCCAGGGCTTCGGCTACGTGCATGTCCGGCAGCACGGCCACATAGTCTGAGGTTGTCACTGCGCCCACGCTGCCTTCTGGATAGGCGGCCAGGCGCAGAATGTCCTGCTGATCCGCGTGCATCAGCGCAGCCAGGAGGCGCTGGCGGGCGGCCTCGTCCAGATCCTGGAACAGATCCACACGCTCGTCAGAGGCCATGGATTCAAACAGCGCCACGACTGTGTTGCGGGGCAGTTCGCGCAACAGTCTGATGCGGCGGTCTTCAGTAAAATAGACAAAGAGTTCAGCTAGCACGCTGGCCTTAAGTCCGGCCAGCAACCGGGCGAGGATCTTGCAGTCCAGTGTCTCCAGGGCTTCGGCCATGTCGGAGGGATGGACGCTGTCAACCAGGTCGGCAAAGGCCGCGGCAGTGTGTTGGGAGGGCAAATTGTGCACAGCGTACAGCAGTTCTTCGCGGGTCATGGGCCTTCTCCTTTGTGTTGTTGTGTGAGCGGTGACAGTGGCAGCAGGTATAAAGAGGTCAGAGGTCGCCTGAAGGAGGCCGCAGTGCCAGTGGCATGAGGCCAGGCGTGCAGAGGAGAAGGCCGCTGCGTGTCCGGCGGGCAGTGGAAAAAAGGTTGATCAGGTCATGGCCGTTGCCGGCCTGGCGGACCTGTTCTGGTGTCTTCAGAATCATGGCAGGCCTCCCTAAGTCTGAGGTGCTGGTGGCAGGCGTGCGCCAGGGTGCGCACGGAAACAGACGGCAGGTTGTCAGGACTGTGTGGATTGTCCATAAAAAGCTCCTTTGTTGTTGAGGTGGTGCTGCTCGGGTAATGTACGGACTATGCAGCTGCAAAAGGCACAGCTGTCCCTTGAAAAAGAGGCAGGCCTTGTTGCGACGCAGGTTGCTGAGACTGCCTGACGGACATGCCGGTGGCAAGGAGTGCAGGTCTATGTCCAATGCTCTGGCAGCCCGGGACTGTCTGGGACTGCAAAAACAACGTCGTGGGCTGACGGGGCAGACCATGGCGGTTTTTTGCTACAGAACCAGGCCGACTTATGAAAGGGACTGCAGAAGACGGTCAGCAGGCAGAGTGCGTCACAGGTCTGTCCCCGTTGTCACCAAGCGGGATGGACGAACGGGCAGGGCACAGAATCCGGCAACGCGGCCGCGGGCTGGCCTGATTACGGGACTGCTGCGGAATAGAGAATGGAATAAAGAGGAAAAGAGTCATGGAACCTCCTCACAAGGCTGACACTGCCTGCGGGAGGATACACGCAAGGCAGGTTGTCAGCGTAACGGAACGGACACCTGGGTACTGCCGGGAGTGAGAGAACTGTCGGATGGCATACAAACTCCTTGCGTTGCGAGGCCGTCAGGATGGCGGCCGGCTCCCTATGGCACAGCTGCAGAAGAATGTCCAGCAAAAAAATGGTGTCATGGAAAGAAGGCAGTTCGGGGGAGGGCAGCCCTTTGCGGCAGGCTGCAAAGTGAATTGCAGCACAGAGAAGCCTTCCGTCTTTCTGAACAGCTTGCTTTTGGGGCAGGCCATGGCGGCGGGGGAGCGGTTGTGGAGACGCCCGGCGACAGGGGAGTTTAGAGACAGACTGGGTGCTGGAGCCTCTGTTACGGGGATGCCCTTGATTCTCCGCACAATCTCGGCTAGTTCTGAGCGGAACAGCCCAGGAGGCAACATGAGCCAGACATTTACCGATGCCGAACGCGCGGTGCTGCGCATCGTGCAGAAAAATCTTCCCGATTCCGCCGAACCGTATGCCGACATTGCGCGGGAGACGGGACTTTCTGAAGAAGAGGTCCTGTCGCTGCTGACCCGGCTGAAGGAAGACGGCGTAATCCGTCGTTTTGGGGCCAGTCTGCGCCACCAGAAAACAGCTTGGACGCACAACGTGATGGTGGCTTGGATCGTGGATCCAGCCGGCGCAGATACCGTGGGCGAGCAGGCTGCCGCGAATCCCCGGGTTTCGCATTGCTATTTGCGGCCGTCCAGCGCGGCAGACTGGCCTTATACGCTATACACCATGGTGCATGGCCGCTCGCCTGAAGAGTGTCGGGCTACGGTGGAAGAGCTTGGTCGGATTCCGGGCATGGGTGAGTTTGCCATGCTGGAGAGCCTCAAGGAATTCAAGAAGACGTCCATGACGTATTTTTAGAGCGGTTCGTGTCTGAAGCCGCTCCGGCGGATGCGCGGGCGTCCACCGCAGGATTTTGGAAGCAGGCCCCGTAGCGTGGGGAAGGAAAACGCGATGAAGTCATCAGCAGAATGGTTCAAGGAAGCTCGGGAAA
>CALUZP010000002.1 GCA_944325325.1 uncultured Desulfovibrionaceae bacterium | reverse complement strand
ATAACAATACACTATCCTGATTAGCGAGAGAAATATTAACTGAATCAAAGTAGTTTGACAAATTCAGTTCATTTTCTATTGATTTAACACATTCTATAAGTTTAGCATTTTTTATTCTAATTTTTTCAAATTCATAATCATTAATCTTTTTTACTTGCGGATGTTCAGGATCTACACCATGCTCTCTGCAGCGCTTCCAAGATCTAATCACAGCAGGATCCACAATCTCTGCATTGGGTTCTTCATTCATGTAGAATTTTTCCCATTCCTGCTTGATCAACGCTGCCTTTTGGATTGCGTTATCCATTTTCCCCCCTCTTAACACCGCAGCTGCCCGGTTTACGACAATCTGTCGACAGCAGCATGTCCAAACTGTTCAAACATGTTTGAACACTATAAGGTTTTGCGACATCTGTAAATCGAAAAATAAGAGGAAGAGAGGATGACAAACCATGTCCAACCTGAAAAGATCTCCTGATATACATATTTCTTCAAGCAACAAAACAATATATCTGTATTTTTAGACAGGTCTATCTATATTTTTTGCATACATATTAATCATAAAAATACTATGTAAATAGTAGCGTATAAAATTAAATATAATTTAATATAACTTAATACAATAAATATTTTTGTACCAAATAAATAACATTGTATTTTAATAATACATAGTCAAACATTCTGATTTATTGCTGATACTGCATCGCGCAAATTGATAAAAAAGAACAATACGTCGGACTCTTTCAGTTTGTTAGAAGTCTTTCAATCAACCAACACGCTTTTATGATGGCATGAATTATGCTGCACACTTAAAAAAACACACGGAGGATTTCATGATTATCGATTGCCGCGTGCGGCCGGCCTATAAGTCCTATCTCAAGACAAAGGTCCCCTTCAACATCGACGGTGCCGACAAGCTGGCGGCCAAGCTGCACCTTGAACTGCCCCCCTGCCTGGTGTCCGGCAATCCCGACTATGAAGCCATGCTTGCCGAAATGGATGAAGCAGGCATTACCCACGCTGTCTTATGGGGGAGAAAAAGCCCGAACTGGGGTGACGTTCCAAATTCGGAAATCGCTGAACTTGTCGCCAGGGGAAATGGCCGTTTTGCAGGCGTCGGCGCTGTGGATCTGCGCCCCACAACCCGTTTACGGGATCAAATCAAAGAATGCATGGATCTCGGCCTGGTGGGCATTGCGGTCGAACCGGGCCAGCTTGCCCCTCCAGAAAATTGTGCAGGCGCCATTCTTTATCCTCTGTACGCCGCTTGCCAGGACTACGGCCTGATCATGCATATCACGACCAACATTTATTCCGCGCCCAACGCGCTGTGGAGCGCTCCGGCCTATATCGATCAGGTGGCTGCGGACTTCCCCGAGCTGCGCATCGTTGTCGGTCATGCTTCACACCCCCATGTGCACGAACTGTGCGGCATCGCCTACTGGCGGCCCAACATTTATCTGTGTCCCGGCGTGTATTTGCCGCATGCCATTTTCAGCGCCACCTATGTTGAAGCGGCAAACGACTATCTGGGCGAGCAACTCCTTTTTGGATCTACCTATCCTGTTGCGTCGTTCGCCTCGGTATTGGACGGCTATAAACGGGCTGGCTTTAAAGACAGTGTCATTGACAATGTTCTCTTTAACAACGCCAAAAAACTATATAAATTTTAAAATATTAACTATTGCGGAGGTATGGAATGCATATTGTCGCATTTAACGGGAGCCCCAGAAAACACGGGAACACCTATCAAACCATGGCCTACATGCTCAAAAAATTTGAAGCAAAAGGCTGGACAACGGAAATTGTGCAGATGGGGTCTACGGGCTACGGCTGTATCGGCTGTGGTTTATGCAGGAAAAATCAGCGTGAATGGTGCTACCAAAAATCAGATCCCATGTTCAACGAATGGTTTGGCAAACTTCTGCAGGCTGACGGCGTGATTCTTGGCGCGCCGGTCTATGCCGGATGGCTTACCCCCGCCATGAAGGGATTCATTGAAAAAGCCGCCTTTGTCGCCAGAGGTCCCATCAAGCGTGGCGGCAAGTACACCGTTCTCCGCAATAAGGTCGGCGTGGCCATTGCGCCAACGCGCCGTTCCGGCGGCATTCAGACGCTGCAAAGCCTGATTTCCCTGTTTGCGCATACCCAGATGATCATGCCCTGTGGCGGCGCGTGGCCCATTACCTCGTTTGGAACCATGGACACGAACGGCCTCACGACGGATCCCCGCGGGGTGCAGATCGTTGACCGTCTTGCGGACAATATGGCTGCAGTTCTTGAAATGCTGCACGGTAACGACCAGCACTGATCCGTCATCTTTTTATGACGGATTGTCATCATTGCCATTTTGAATTGAAGCATCCTGCCACGGAGGAAGCCACATGCATATTGTCGCCTTTTCGAGCGGAAGCGCACTTGAGGACGATTCCGCACGTTTTGCAACGCTGATTCTTGACGAATTAAAAAAACAACATCACACGACTGAGCTTGTTCTCGTCGGCGCGACCCCGCCCCTGTTCTGTACAGACTGCAAGCAGTGCAGCCAAACAGGGACCTGCGTCCTCAACGATCAGGTCAATGACTGGAAACAGAAAATAGAACAGGCTGACGCGTTTTTCATAACCGGCCATATCCGGAATTCAGGCCTTGTTTCTACCATGGTCACTTTCCTGGAACGGCTGGAGAGAATGGGCAAGGCCAACCCGGACTTCCTGCGTGGGAAATTTGGCGGCCTGGGCATCACGGGCGATCGCGACGGCGGCATGAAAGCCATCTTCGACGTCGTCAGCTTCTTCCAGAACAGCAATGCCACGCTGGTATGGGCTTGTTACTGGCCCTTCACCTGGAATATCGGCGACGGCGGACGGTTTGAAGACAACGACCCCGAGGGTACGCATCTGGCAATAGATCTCGGTCAGCAAATGGCTTGGGTCCTTGAGCAGAAGGCCCTTTACGAAAAGCAGTAAAGGTTCACGGTCTGACACCTCGGGAGGATTCCTCCACTAAAAAAGAATCCCGAGGCTGTCACACCATTCTAACGTCACCCTGAACGCCGGCCTTGCCCGTTTTTTCCGCTGCTGCGCTGGTTACAGGCCCAGACTACAGGCTGCATCGCATAACGTCTGAATGAGACTGTCTCCCCCCTGCGATCAGCCTCTGTGCTTCAAACCGCCTGTCCGTCCATGACGGCGCGGCGTATACCGGCCTGAGGCCGGCAAAACTCTTCCCAGCGTCTTTGTTCTGCCTGCATGCTGCTACAGCCTGGAGAACGCATGATCAAAAACGCGCCAGGTCACAAATCAAGGAGGGCGCCGTGCAGCAGCACGGCGCCCGACATTCCGGCCCATGGCAGGGTATTCAGGCCGGAATTTTCATCCAATGGTTATTTTTTCAAGGTGTTGGCAACGATTTCACCAAACCGCCCCAGTTCGTGAATGACGGTCACGCCAGCGGCCTCAAACGCGGCGATCTTGTCCTCGCCACGGCCCTTGGAACCGCTGATGATAGCACCGGCATGGCCCATGCGCTTGCCCTTCGGGGCGGTGAGGCCGGCAATGAATCCGAACACCGGTTTGGGGTAGTTGGTTTCCTTGATATAGGCGGCGGCCTTTTCTTCACCGTCGCCGCCAATTTCACCGATCAGGCACACGGCTTCGGTCTGCGGATCCTCGCGGAACATCTTGAGCAGATCGAGGAAGTACAGACCGGGAATCGGGTCGCCGCCAATGCCCACACAGGTGCTCTGACCAAGTCCGTGGGTAGTCAGCTGATAGGTGGCTTCATACGTCAGCGTACCGGAGCGGCTGATCAGGCCAATAGGACCAGGCTTGAAGATATAGCCGGGCATGATGCCGATTTTGCACTGTCCGGGCGTGATGATGCCGGGGCAGTTGGGACCAATGAGCTGGGTTCCGCGGGCGTTGAGAAACGCCTTGACGCGGACCATGTCCAGCACGGGAATGTGTTCGGTGATCAAAATGACCAGTTTGATCCCCGCAGCGGCGGCCTCGCAGGCGGAATCCGCCGCCGCGGCAGCCGGGACAAAAATAATGCTCACGTCCGCACCGGTGGCCTTGACGGCCTCGGCGCATGTGTTGAACACCGGCACGCCAAGCACATTCTGGCCGCCTTTGCCTGGCGTGCAACCGGCCACAACATTGGTCCCGTATTCAAGCATCTGGCGGGCATGGAACTGTCCTTCACGGCCGGTCATCCCCTGCACAAGCACACGGGCTTTGGCGTCTACAAGAATGCTCATTAGCGGGCCTCCCTCGTCAGTTCGGCAATTTTCCTGGCTGCTTCAGCCATGGAATCCGCCGTTTCAAATTTCAGGCCGCTTTCCCTGAGGATACGCCGGCCTTCTGCAACATTGGTGCCTTCCAGACGCACGACCAGAGGCAGCTGGAGATTGACCCGCTTGGCCGCGTTGACAACCCCCTGGGCAACAACGTCACAGCGCAGGATCCCGCCGAAGATGTTCAGCAGGATGCCCCGGACATGCGGATCGGACAGCATGACCGAAAAACCGGCAGCCACGGTGTCTTCATCCGCGCCGCCACCGGCGTCGAGGAAGTTGGCCGGTTCGGCCCCTGCCTGTTTGATGGCGTCCATGGTGGCCATGGCAAGACCGGCGCCATTGACCATGGTGCCCACATAGCCGTTCAGGCGCACATAGTTGACGCCCAGTTCCTGGCCCTTGCGCTCCAGCGGATCGCATTCTTCGGGGTCTTCCATGGCTGCCACGTCGGGATGGCGCTTGAGCCCGCTTTCGTCAAAATTCATTTTGGCATCAAGCGCGACGAGGTGTCCTTCACCGGTCACGGCCAGGGGGTTGATTTCGACCAGGGTAGCGTCCTTGGCCACGGCCAGGCGCACCAGGCCCTGCAGCAGCCTGACGCCTTCACCGATCTGCGCGGGGGTCAGGCCGCAGCCAAAGAACAGTTCGCGCGCCTGGAAGGGCCAGAGCTGATGCGCGCTGTCAAGCCGGGAGGTAAAAATGCGCTCCGGCGTGGACGCGGCCACGGCTTCGATGTCCATGCCGCCGTCCGGGGAGGCCATGACCGTCAGGCACTGGGCGCCGCGATCCAGCACCACGGCCAGATACAGTTCGCGGGCGATGTCGGTGCCCTGTTCCACCCAGACCTTGTGCACCTTCTTGCCTTCCGGGCCGGTCTGATGCGTCACAAGCTGCATGCCCAGGATGGCCCGTGCGGCTTCTTCCACGGCGTCGAGGCTCTTGCAGACTTTCACCCCGCCGCCCTTGCCGCGACCGCCGGCGTGAATCTGTGCTTTGACCACCCATACCGGGCCGGCAAGTTTTTCGGCCACAGCGCGGGCTTCCTGCACCGTCGTGGCCAAACCGCCTTGCGGCACGGGCACGCCGAACTCTGCCAGCAGCCCCTTGGCCTGATATTCATGAATATTCATGGATTACTCCGTACTTGAAGAATGAAGTCCCGTTGTCCCGGCGTTACTGCCACGGGCCGGCATGGCAGCGCCTGCGGCATACCGCGCTGGCAGGCCATGACAGTTCCATGGTGCACCGCCGGGGCAACCACGATGACAAGATGAAAAAACGCACACGCCAGAAAGCGCGCCCCGGCAAGGCCGGGATAAGGACAGCCTGCGCCTGCCAGAGGCGCCACTGAAAGGCGCAGGCCGCATGGCGCTTGCAATCTCCCCCTTTTGCAAGCGCCCATACTCCCTAGCTGTGTTCAACAAGCGGCCGGGCCAGCTCGGCGCCCAGGGCCAGGGCCGCGCTGTTGGCCGCGTGGAACGCCGGCTTGAAGCGGGCGGCAAGCACCTTTTCAATGGCTTCCATATGCACGGCGCCTGTCAGCGTGACCAGCGCGCCAAGCACACAGATATTCAGTGCCTGAGACTTGCCGAACTTTTCCATCACGGCGCGGTGCATGGGAATGCCCTTAAGAATGGCGTCGATGCGCCGCGAGGGCTGCACCAGATCGGAATCGTACAGGCACATGCCGCCGGGACGGATAAGCGGCATATACTTGCCGGCGGCCTCGTTGGTCAGGGTCACCAGCACGTTGGGCTGCGAAACCTTGGGGAAAAGAATCGGCTCATCGGCAATGATGACGTCCGAACGGGTTGCGCCCCCACGCGCTTCAGGCCCGTAGGACTGCGACTGCACAGCCACGCGCCCTTCATACAGCACGGCGGCCTCGGCCAGCAGGATGGCCATGGTAATCACGCCCTGCCCACCGGAACCGGACAAGAGAAAGCGAAATTTTTCCATGACATTACTCCTTGTGCGCCCGGGCAATGACGCTGTCGTATTCAGAGCAGTATTCGGGCGCCTCTTCGTCAACAAAGACACCCCTGGGGATCAGATCGGGATTTTCAGCAAGCTTCTTGGAACCGAGAGGCGCGGTATTGTCGCGATACCATTCGAGCATCTGCACCGGACCGCCCAGCTTGTTCTTGCGGCCGAAGTAGGTCGGGCACTGGGTCAGCACTTCCACTACTGCAAATCCCTTATGTTCATACGCCTTCTTGATCAGGCTGGAAATTTCCCTGACATGGAAGGCCGTCGTCCGCGCCACAAACGTGGCCCCGGCTCCAGTGGCCAGCCTGACCGTGTCGAAGTCGCGATCGATGCTGTGATACGGTGCTGTCGTTGCCACGATACCACGGCCGGACAGCGGCGAGTACTGCCCGCCGGTCATCCCGTAGATGCGGTTGTTCATGACGATGGCAACCATGTCGATGTTGCGCCGGCAGGCATGGATGAAGTGGTTGCCGCCAATGGCCATGGCGTCGCCGTCGCCCATGGGGACAAAGACCTTCAGTTCAGGCCGGGCCAGCTTGAGGCCGGTGGCAAAGGCCAGCGCGCGCCCGTGCAGCGTGTGCATGCTGTGAAAGTCCACATAGCCGGAAATGCGCGCCGAACAGCCAATCCCCGAAACCATGCACAGCTGGGACTGTTCAATGCCCAGTTCGTCCACGGCGTGCAGCAGCGCATTGAGGATCATGCCGTGACCGCAGCCGGGGCACCACAGATGGGGGAAGAAACGTTGACGGATAAGACGATGGATCGACATCTCAGAACCCCCTTCCTTCAATGACGCGCATGACCTGTCCGATGTCCGTGGGGGTAATGAGCTGCCCGTCCACACGATTGACACGGAACACGCGATCCGGGTTGACCACGATGGGCTTCACCTGAGCGGCGAGCTGGCCCATATTCATTTCTACAACAAAGATGCTCTTTGCGCGCGCGGTCTTTTCGCGCACGAGCTTTGCGGGGAAAGGCCACAGCGTCTGCAGCTCGAGCAGGCCGATCCGGTCGCCCTTGTGATGGCGGTTTTCCACCAGCTGGCGGCAGCTGCGGGCCGAAGAGCCGTAGGAGATGATGACCTGTTCGGCGTCGTCCAGGTAGTATTCCTTCCAGCGGGCCAGCAGATGCTCGCGGTTTTCTATCTTGTCATAGAGGTGGTAGTTGAGCTTGGACACCTGATCCGCATTCTGCGTGGGGAAGCCCCAGATATCATGATGCAGGCCCGTCACGTTATAGCGGTGCACGCCGCCAAAGTCGGACATCGGCAGGCGGCCGTCTTCGCGGGGCAGATAGGGGTGGTAGTTTACGCCGGCGCGCACTTCGGTGTGCAGGCGTTCCACCACAGGCAGCACGCCCTGTTCAGGAATTTCAAGTTTTTCACGCATATGCCCGATAACTTCATCAAACAGCAGGATGACCGGGGTGCGGTATGTTTCAGCCATGTTGAACGCTTCAACGGTAGTGCTGAACACATCCTGAATGGACGACGCGGTCAGGGCAATGATCGAGTGGTCGCCATGCGCTCCCCAGCGGGCCTGCATGAGATCGCCCTGAGAGCATTCGGTGGGAAGACCGGTGGACGGCCCGCCACGCTGCACGTCAACAACCACGCAGGGGATTTCAGCCATGATGGCATAGCCGAGGGCTTCCTGCTTGAGCGAAAAGCCCGGGCCGGACGTGGCCGTCATGGCCTTGAAGCCGGCCAGCGACGCGCCGCAGACCGCACACATGGAGGCAATTTCATCTTCCATCTGCACAAACTTGCCGCCGACGCGCGGCAGCTGTTCGGCCAGATGTTCGGCAATTTCCGTGGAGGGCGTGATGGGATAGCCGGCAAAGAAGCGCACGCCGGCATACAACGCGCCGCGCACGCACGCTTCGTTGCCCTGCACAAAACAAATCTGGCTGCTCATGCCTGCGCCTCCTTGGACTTGTCGTCCTGCAGCTCAATGGCCAAATCCGGACAGTACCGTTCGCACATGCCGCATCCGATACACTTTTCGGCGGTCCAGGTTGCCTTTTCATCCTCATCAAGCCGTAAGGCCTGCTTCGGACAGAACGCTACACAAACGCCGCAGCCCTTACACCACTGACGATTGATTGATACGAGCATACTTCTCACCTGTTTGAAAAAAAGGATCCGGGGCACCGGCAGGACGCGCCAGCCCCCTGGCCTCTGCTGAAAAAGCCAGCCCATGCCTGCGAAGCCTTCAACCAAGACACATCTCGCAACCCCTTGCAGTTCGCCCTGAACTCGCGTAGGCATGGACTGACAACACGTTCAGCCTTAGCACATCCCCACGGATGCAGCCAGCCTTTTTGCGCCCATCAAAGGTTTTGTAAATAATGAAAGCAGGCCGATGTCCTCTCGTCCATGCGCTCCTGGTTGCCGAAGACAGTCCCGAAACGGCTTCCTATGTCAGGACCATCGCAAACACCCCGGGTTTTTCCCTCCTTGCCAGCGTCACCACCAGCGAAGAAGCCCTCAGCTACCTTGAAGTGCTCAACGTGGACCTGCTGCTTATTGATCAGTTCATCACCAGCATGACCGGCATCGAGCTGCTCATGCACATCCGCCGCATCGGCCTTGAAGTGGACGCCATCCTGATCAGCACGATCCGTGAAAGCGGCAACGTCCAGCTGGCCTTGCGGTACGGCGTGGTGGACTACCTGGTCAAACCCGTGGCCCCGGAGCGCTTCAGGGCCGCTCTGGTGCGCTACCGGGACACCATCCGGGCCATGGCCGATCAGACCACAATCGGGCAGGAAGACATCGATCACCTGCTGAGCACATCCCCGGGCACGGGCTTTTCGCTGCCCAAGGGGCTTGACCAGCTCACCCTGGAGCGTGTGCTTGACAACGTGCGCAAAACCCCCGGCGAACGCTCCACCAGGGACATTGCCGACAGCGTCGGCCTGTCACGGGTTACAACACGCAAGTATTTGGAATATCTTAAAAATACAGGCGAAATCAGCAGCCGTCTCGAATACCGTTCCTCCGGGCGTCCTCTGGCGCTGTACGGGCTTGCCGGCAAGGAATGACCCCCGCTCCGGCCTGGCCCTGCCCTGCAGAGGCGCCCATGTTCTTTCTGCCACCTCAACGCCTCCAGGGGAGCCTGCCATGCACGCCCTTGAAAAAATCCTGGCCCGTGCGGCGGACGTTGCCACAACGCACGCCGGCGAGATCCTCAACTGCCGGATTGATATTGCCGGCATCAACGACCTGTACCTGCAGACCAAGCGATCGTTTCTGGAAATGGGCGGAACCCGCATCCATGCGCCTCAGAACGTCGTCATGTTCCTTGATCACTATGCGCCGGCGTCCACCGTCAGCCAGGCCGGCGTCCAGAAAGAGTTCCGTCAGTTCTGTGCGCAGCAGGGTGTCGGACATCTGATGGACGTCAACCGCGGCGTCTGTCACCAGGCCCTGCTTGATGCGGGCCTCTCAAAACCCGCAAGCCTGATCGTCATCACCGACTCGCACACCACCATGCACGGCGCTGTCGGCGCGTTCGGCACCGGCGTGGGCGCCACGGATCTGGCAACCATCCTGCTGACAGGCAAACTCTGGCTCCGCGTGCCCGAAGTCGTGCGCTTCACCCTGCACGGCACGCTGCCGGCCGGCGTGTTCGCCAAGGACGTCATCCTGCGCATTCTGGGAGAGCTCAAGGCCGACTATGCCGTATACAGGGCCGTGGAGTTCACCGGGCCGGCCGTCAGCGCCATGAGCCAGTCCGAACGGCTGTGCCTGTGCAACATGACGACGGAACTGGGCGCAAAAACCGCCTATATCCAGCCGGATGCCGTCACGGCAGCCTACCTTGCCGCCCGGGGCGCTGCTCCGTCCCCGGCCCCGCTGACAACCGATCCCGGCTACACCTACGCCGATGAGCGCGCCTATGACGTGTCAGCGTGCGAACCGCAGGTGGCGGCGCCCAGCAGCGTCGACAACGTTGCCCCCCTTGCCGCCCATGCCGGCAAGCCCGTGGATCAGGCCTATATCGGTGCATGCACCGGAGGGCGCCTTGAAGACCTGGCGGAAGCCGCGCATATCCTGCGCGGCAGGCACATCCATCCGCGCACGCGCCTTGTGGTTTCGCCCGCCTCGCGGGAGACCCTGCTTGCGGCCATCCAGGCAGGCTACATCACCACCCTGGTGGAGGCAGGGGCCACCCTGGTCACACCGGGATGCGCCGCCTGCCTTGGCATCCACGAGGGACTGCTTGCAGAGGGCGAACGCTGCATTTCCGCCACCAACCGCAATTTCCCCGGCCGCATGGGGCACAGAAATGCCGAAATCTTCCTCGCCTCTCCCGCCAGCGTGGCGGCCTCGGCCCTGGCAGGCGAAATTGCCGATCCGCGTCCATACTACTGATCCACGGAGGGTTCACCCATGACACTTCTGCGCGGCAGAGCGTTTGTCTATGGCGCCAATATCGATACTGATCAAATCTATCCCGCCCCGCTTCTGACCATCACTGACGCGGACAAGGTGGGCGAACACGCCATGGAAGGCGTGGATCCGGCCTTCATCAAGGAATGCCGGCCCGGCGACATGATCGTGGCAGGCACCAACTTCGGCTGCGGCTCCAGCCGCGAACACGCCGCCGTCACGCTCAGGGCCGCAGGTGTCAGCGCGGTCATCGCCGCCTCGTTCGGGCGCATTTTCTTCCGCAACGCCATCAACCTGGGACTGCCGGTTCTCATCTGCAGGGAACTGCACACCCATGTCAGCCGGGGCGACTGGCTGACCCTGGATCCGGCAACCGGGCAGATCGTCGACGAAACGACCCGGCAGCACTTTCAGGCCGAACCGCTCTCCGGCTATGTGCTGGACATCCTCCGCCACGGCGGCATCAAACCCATGATGCGCGAACTGATGCGGACAAAAGGGCCGCGTTCTTGACCCCGGCCGCGCCCGCCTGCGCGCAACCTCTTGGACAAAGGCGCAGGCAGGCTGACGCTCATGCCTGCGCCTGCTGCCTGCATGGAGCCTGCAGCCTCTGATTCCGCTGCGGGCTGACCAGAGGGGCACAGGCCCTCCCGCAAAGCACCTCGGCCCCACCCGGCGCGCCCCGGCAGGGCCCTCCTGTTTCTCCGGCCTGCGATGGATGCCGCACAGGGCACCTGCCGCAGGCCGGTGCTGCACCGTGCAGGCGTCTTTCGCAGATGGCCGCAATGACGCATCTGTCCCCCGCAGCCCGGCAGCGTTTGCCCCGCACGCGGCCGATGGCTCCGGCAGTCCTGCACGGATGGCGCGCGCAACCGGCCGCGCCCGGCTGGCACAAAAAAAGCCCGGGAAGCGGCCTTCTCCGTACAGGGAGTGTTCTGCCGTTTCCCGGGCAAACAGGTGTGCTGAGGCCGCTGCCGGCCCTGCCCCGGCTTGTGCGGGGCCTGGTTTCTGTGGCGGCAGGCTGCCGGCGGCTCCGGCAGTCCTGCACGGCCGGTTTGTGAATGCTGCCTATTCCTTCTTGCTTTTGGCGATGGCCACAACCACACCGCTCAGGGCCAGCAGGCCGATAAGGTTGGGCAGAACCATCAGGCCGTTGAACATGTCGGACATGTTCCACACAAGATTGACCTTCAGTGTGGAGCCGATGACGATGAACACGACGACGATGGCCGCATAGATCTTGACGTATCTGGCTCCGAACAGGGCTTTCACGTTCGCCTCACCGAAGAAGTACCAGCCGATGATGGTGGAGAAGGCAAAGAAGAACAGACAGATGGCAATATAGAGGTTGCCGAAGGAACCGAACACGGTGTCAAAGGCGATCTGGGCCAGTTCTGTGCCGGTGCTGCCACAGTTCCACACGCCGGTGCTGACAATGACAAGAGCCGTGCAGGTCAGCACGACGAACGTATCCACAAAGACGCCCATCATGGCCATCATGCCCTGATCATCGGGGTGGGCGACTTTGGCCAGCGCGTGGGCATGCGGCGTGGAGCCCATGCCGGCTTCATTGGAGAAAAGTCCGCGGGCCACGCCGTAGCGCATGGCTTCCCGCACGGTGATGCCCAGCGCACCACCACCGGCCGACTGGGGATCGAAGGCCATGACGAAAATGGTCTTGAACGCGCCGGGCAGAGCCGAAATATTGGAAAAGATGATGATAAGGCAGCCGCCCACATACAGCAGGGCCATAAAGGGAACAAGCCTTTCCATGACCCAGGCGATGCGCTTGGCGCCGCCAAGGAAAATGGCGGCAGAAATGAGCGCGACAACGATGCCCACGGCCAGAGGCGGAATGCCGAACACCGTGCTGAACGCTGCCCCGATGGAGTTGGACTGCACCATGTTGCCCATGAAACCGAGGGCCAGAATGATGGCCACGGAAAAGAATCCGGCCAGCACCTTGCCGAAGGTGCCGGTAAAGGCCCCGCGGATGTAATAGGCCGGGCCGCCTACAGTTTCGCCGCGTTCGTTGGTGGTTTTGTACTTCTGCGCCAGCACGGCTTCCGAGTAGTTGGTGGCCATGCCAAAGAAGGCGCTGAGCCACATCCAGAAG
>CALUZP010000001.1 GCA_944325325.1 uncultured Desulfovibrionaceae bacterium | reverse complement strand
TTCACGCCGCAGCGCCTCACGCTCGATTTCCAGCTGCATGACCTTACGGTTGACTTCATCCAGCTCGGACGGCTGCGAATCAATTTCTGTCCGAATCATGGCCGCCGCCTCATCAATAAGGTCAATGGCCTTGTCCGGCAGCTGCCGATCGCTGATATAGCGAACGGACAGCAGTACGGCCTCCACGATGGCCGAGTCACTGATGCGCACCCCGTGATGGACTTCAAACTTGTCCTTCAGGCCACGGAGAATGGAAATCGCATCCTCCGGCGTCGGTTCATCCACCCGAACAGGCTGGAACCGGCGTTCGAGGGCAGGATCCTTCTCGATATATTTGCGATATTCATCAACAGTGGTCGCGCCAATGCAGTGCAGCTCACCACGTGCCAGCATAGGCTTCAGAAGGTTCCCGGCATCCATCGCTCCATCAGTTTTCCCGGCACCCACGATGGTGTGCAGCTCATCGATGAACAGGATGATCCGGCCTTCGGACCGCTCCACCTCATTGAGCACGGCCTTAAGGCGCTCTTCAAATTCACCGCGGTACTTGGCCCCGGCAATCAGCGATCCCATGTCCAGTGCAAAGATGGTCTTTCCTTTCAACCCTTCCGGAACGTCTCCCTTGACGATACGGTATGCCAGGCCTTCAACGATGGCTGTCTTGCCAACGCCAGCCTCACCTATCAGCACAGGATTGTTCTTTGTACGCCGGGCCAGGATCCGGATGACCCTCCGAATTTCCCCATCGCGGCCAATCACCGGATCAAGCTTGCCCTTGCTGGCAGCTTCCACCAGATCCCGACCGTACTTGGCAAGCGCTTCATAGGTTTCTTCCGGATTGGCAGAAGTCACACGCTGACCGCCACGCAGCGCCGCAAGTGCCTGCATGAATGCTTCTTCCGTAAGGCGGCACTCCCTTGCGACTTCTCCCATGCCTGTGGTCGGCGGTTCCTTCAAAGCCGCGGCGAACAGATGCTCCACGCTTACATATTCATCACGCATGCGCTTGGCGAGCTCTTCAGCATCAGCAAGCACCTTGGCCAGACGCGGCGTAATGGTAATCTTGTCCATTTCCGCGCCACTGCCACGCACCTGGGGACGCTTCTTCAAGACTTCTTCCAGCGCCGACTGGACAACCACCGGCTGAATGTTCATCCGCTCAAGAACCCGGCTGACAAACCCCTGCTCCTGCAGAACCAGAGCCAGCGCCAGGTGCTCGACATCAACTTCCTGATGTCCGCGCTGTGCTGCCAGCCCCTGAGCCGCAGAAAGCGCTTCCTGAGATTTTTGTGTGAATTTGTTGATATCCATAAATTGGTACCTCTTCCTCAACTCCGGAAAAACGTTCCGGAAAAATCAGTATCGTCTAAGCTGATCCTCAAGACGTTCAATGCGTTCCAAAAGATCTACAATAATGGTCCCGGCCACCGTGTGCAAATCAAAATCAGCACAGAGCCGTTCAAGCTTGCGCAGACGGTACACGTCTGCCGGTCCGAACAGCAGTGCCTCCCCGGCAGTTCGCGTAGGGTGAAGCCAGTCCATATCCAGCAGTTCGTTGACCCTGTCTGGCGTCGTCCCCGAGAGTTCAATAAACTCTGCACGCACCATCAACGCAGAACGGATGGGCATCTCGCTGGAATCATCACAGCATTGCATCAAATCTTTCCGTGTCTGCATGGTCTACTCCTTTCCGCCACGACTGTTCAGACTGGCGAGTTCCTGCCACAGCTGGCGCTCCCGGTCTGAAAGCTGCTTTGGACTGTCAATGCCGATGCGTACCAGCAAGTCGCCTCTGCTGGCCGCCGGTCCGAGCCCTTTACCCCTCAGCCGCAATTTACGGCCACTGGATGTTCCTGCCGGAATGCCGACTTCAACTTCGCCATCCAACGTAGGAACCCGGACTCTGCCACCTAGAGCCGCAACCCACGGCATGACACGAACTTCATGAACCAAGTCGTTGCCTTCAACAGCAAACAACGGATGATTGGCAAACCTGACCTTTAAAAACAAATCACCGTTTGGAACGCCGCGTCCGCCGGGATGCCCCTGCCCCCCAAGACGCAGGCGTGCGCCTTCCTTGATTCCTGCAGGGATATTGACCTTAAGGGTTCTGATCTGTCCGTTGCCTTCCTGCAGCGAAATCTGGCGCTCACCGCCCTTGACAGCAACTTCAAGCGGAATTTCAATCTCAGCTTCCACGTCGCGTCCACGTTGTGGGTGACGACCTGAAAAGCCACCAAAGGGATCCTGTCCGTCAAACTGGGCACCCTCAAAGCGTCCGCCGCCAAACAGCGTTTCAAAAAAGTCGCTGAAGCCACGGCCATCCATCCGCTGTCCATTAAACGTGAACTGCGTGCCATTGCCAAACGGATTGCCCTGGGCTCCGCCCCTGCCAAAACCGCCGAACTGCGACGCATTCTGCCAGTCAGGCCCCAGCTGGTCATAGAGCTTGCGCTTTTCGTCGTCCTTGAGGACTTCGTAGGCCTCCGTAATATCCTTAAATTTTTCTTCCGCAGACTTGTCGCCAGGATTCAAGTCCGGATGGTATTTCTTGGCTAGCTTTTTATATGCCTTGGAAATTTCGTCCTTTGTGGCCGAACGGGCAACTCCAAGGGTTTTATAATAATCCTTATATTCAGGAGCCATACTACCTCCTTCGTCATGCAGCTCGGGTTGTCCGCCCCTACATGCACGACAATACATAAGACACACCGCCCTTCCGTCAAGAGGCTGAGATAGACTTGATAGCCAAGAGTTGGCAAGACGATAATTTTGGTCTATAGAGACAAGAACGGTCGCATCATTTCCTTCTTTTTTTGCAAGGCAGCTCGTACTTCTATGACACAGCATTCCGCCGTTTCGCTCGTCTCCCTGCTTCCGCGACCTGTTGCGCCCGTTCCGGAAAGCTCTTTTGACGACGAGATCATCTGCCTGTTGGCAGGCGTTGCCCATGCCGACGGATTTTTCAGCTATGAACGCTACCGGCTCGTGCAGGAGACCTGTCGTCAGCTTTTTGACGAGCAAGCGCTTCAGGCCAGTCTGCAGGCCAAACTGCACTATGCACTGCTCCATCCTCCCGTAGTGGATACTCTGACGGCACGGGCTGAACATCTTGTCGTTACGGCTGAACAAGAAAGCATTCCCTCCGAACGGCTCACCGCGGTCAGCCAGGCCGTGCGCCGCATTGCCGCTCTGGAAACTGCCGGCGCCCGGGCTGATCATACGACAGGAGCCACGCCGTTTGAGCTGCTGGTTGTTCAGCTTGAAGCTCTTCTTCGCCCCGCGCCAGCAAACTCCGTCAACGCGGATACCCCAGCAGGCGCCGAAGTATCCCTTATGACCGATATGGAGCGAGGGCTGCGCTGGCTCTGCCGCACAGCGGCTAAATATTTTTCCGGCAATGCGACACCAGTGGACATGCCGACGGCAGCTCCCGTGCCCGATGTGCTGTCCACGCCACTCGATCAGCTTGAGCAGATCGCCTCCTCGCTAAATGATAACACCCTGCGCAGCGAACTGAACGCTTTCAGTATGCTTCTGCCGGCGCAGGATTTTCGGATTGTGGTGACCGGAGAACAAAAACGCGGCAAGAGCTCACTTATCAACGCACTGCTCGGACAGACGCTGGCCCCCGTGCGCGAGGTTCTTCCCGAAACGACAGCTGTTACGGTTTTTCACCAGTCCCCTAGATTCAGGGCTGTTATCCGACTGATTTCCACTGAAGAGCTCAACCGACTGGAACAGACGCTTGCAGCCGATCCCGACAACCTCATGCTGGCGCGCAAGATCGACGGACTGCACCGCTCCCTTGCCGAAACAAAACTTACGCCAGGTCGGATTCTAGAGCTTTCCTCACCGGAAGAACTGCTGGAGTACTTGCGATCTGACGGGAAACGGGGTGGTCTCGTCACCCAGGCTGACGTCGGATTGCCTTCATTCTTTCTCGGGGAAGGCACTACACTGGTTGATACACCAGCGCTCAACGCCACCGACACATTTGCGGCGACACTTGCGGCTGAAACAAGCCTGACGGCCGACTGCCTGCTTTTTGTCATGGATGCCCGTAATCCTGTCTCCCGCTCCGAGCTCGAGCTGCTGCAAAGACTTGCCCGCATGGGGCGCAACGTAACCATCGTTGGTGTGCTTACCTGTACCGGGCATGCCCTGGAAGGAACAACCCTTGAGGCATCCCGCGAACTGGCTCGGCTGGCTCTGCAGGAAGCCTGTAAAAAGACGGGACTTGTGGAGCCAGCAGGAGTACTGGCCGTCAACCTGCAGCCGGATGCCGGGGGCGTTGTGTCCACAAAGGGCGACTTCGCAACGCTTCTGGCACTGCTGCGCGACGCACGCAACCGTGACGCTGACCATACCCGGCAGCGGGCCAAAATCCAGGCGACCTTCCAGCGGTTGACCGCAAGCGCCAGACTGTCGCTCCGCCGCCATACCGAAGAAGCCATCTGCCGCATGCCCGGTCCGGAGCTCCTGGCCATGCTCGAGGCGCACGCCAGCCAGCTGGCGGAGGCCGCCCGCTTTTCTCTGGAACAGGCCACGCAGATGATCGAAATCGCTCAGGAAGATTTGGACTCCTGGGAACGTGATACTGACCGAGCCCTGACGCGTTTTCACGAAACGCTCGTGCTGCGCATCATGGAGGCCGTCAACCGGACAATTAATGAGCACGGACGGCAGTTCGCCCGTAACGATGTCTGGCAACGATTCGATGTGGAAGAGGCGCAGAAAATTGCCCGCCAGACTGTTGATGAATTCCTTAATGAACAGCGGGAAGTCCTGGCTGATAAAGAGAAGCGGCTGCACCTGTTCGCCAGAGATATGGACCACTGCATGAAAACCTGTCTGGCTACAGCTATGGCAGCCCTAAGCGGACTGGAAAGTCAGGGGGGAGGACTGCTGCGCAGTGACAATGGCGTAGCCACTTATTTCCTGGTCCAGACGCACCACTACATGAAACAGCTTGCTACGCTTTCCGGCGGCGCGGCTCTAGGCCGGCTCTCTGCCGTCGGCCCTCTGGCATTGTTCATCTCGGCCGGGAATGTCCTGGCTTTGAGCATTGCCAGTCCGATGATCGCCGTGGTGGTGGCCGCCATGGCAGGCACAGCCGGCGTCCTCTACCATCTGGGCAGAGAGGACAAACGGCGGGCGGCATTCGTGGAACGCCGCAGGCAGGAGGCAGAACAGTACGCCGATCGTATCACCGAGCTGCTTAGAGTAGAACTTGATAAGGCCAGGCAAAGCGTTGCCGATCTGTATGCGGAAGAAATCCGTACCGGATTTTCACCTACACTTGAAAGTCTTTTCCATCAGTCAGCCCATCTGCGCCTTTTCCTTGATACCATGCACAGTATCCGCAACAACGTCATCCAAAAGGAAGAGGAAGGGATAAAACAGTTGGAAACTCTTTCCGAGAATCTTGTCAAAAAAGGCCTTGTCCAATAGTATAGTCGTCTTCTGTCACGGCCATCACTCACCTTCAGACCGATCCATATCGTTGCGGTTTTCATTTTCTTGGCCGGCGTCACTGTTGCCATCAGTGTCTTCACCGCCGAGTCGATCCCTAAGCATTCTCATGCAAGGAGCCGATCATGAGTCAGGAATCCACTACGACGCCTTCTCCACAGGCTGGCAAAATCTGCCCGGCACAAGACGCCGTGGCAGAGGCCCCCATTGCTGAGTCTAAGGAAGAGCAGCAGTCCCTACAGGACGTATCGCTCCCTTCTGAAGAGCCTCAGCAGCAACTTGAACCCCTGAAACAGACCCCCGAGAGCGTACAGATCCCCCCCGCAGAAGCCACCTCTACGGATGAGAACTCTGCCGCCCCAAAAACTGATGCGGCGGCACAAGAAAGCTCAACCGTGGTGATGCCCGCTGCAGAGCAGAGTGCATCCGCAGCGGAACAGGCGGACGACATCAAGCAGTCTGACGCTGCCATCAAGCCGGCACTTCCGCTGAGCTTTGCGGCCCGCTGCTTCAACGCTCTGGCGGCACTGGGCCCTCTGGCTGTCGTGCTGCTGGTAGCACTGCTGTTCGTCCCCGGGCTTCAGCTTCGCGGATTCATCGGCGATGAGGCACGGTTCCCCGAGCTACTCGCGGCATTCCCCGGGCCTGCACAAGGGCTTTTTGCCTATCTGAACGGAACGCCTGATCCTAATGTACAGCCCCTCTGGCTCTGGTTCGCTCATGCCAGCTCCTGGGCTGCTGTGCAGGCAGGTCTGCCGGAAATGCCAGTGACCATGTTGTGGGCCGGTATCGGCACGCTGGGCCTTCTGCTCATGATGCTGCTTATCTGGGGCGTTGCCTGCCGCATGGCTGGCGGATGCCGTGAAGCTCTGGCCGCCTGCGTGATTTTCTTTGCGACACTCCCGCTGTTTGGCCTGACCCGCTTCATTCTGCCGGAAACGCTGTTTGTCACCTTTACGCTGCTGAGCCTCCTATTCCTGTGGCAAGGCTGGGTCAAGCCTTTTGCACCGTTCAGCCTCTTTTTTGGCTTTGTCTGCGCAGCGCTGGCAGTATTTGCCGGTGGATTTGCAGGCATTCTTCTGCCGCTGCTGAGCAGCCTGCTCTTCCTGATCTGGCGTGGTACCTTCCGCAGGGCTGGTGCTCTTGACGGAGCTCTCTGCTTTGGCATCGGGCTCGTTCTGATCCTGGGCTGGCTCGTCTGGCTCGGCCTCGAACCCGCAACCT